>JBJXGO010000244.1:0-25663 GCA_046160345.1 Saprospiraceae bacterium | reverse complement strand
CTGGTGAATAATAATGACACCTTGATTTTCCTGGATGGGAATACAGATCCATACTCGAATAATAACGGCGGGGCCATGTTGAATCAAAATCAAACTACCTGCAACAATCGGATCGGCAATGCGAATTACGATATTGGCCACGTTTTCAGTACCGGGGGGGGCGGGGTCGCTGTTTTAGCCTGTGTTTGCAGCTCCGGCAACAAGGCAAAAGGCGTGACAGGTGGTTCAGACCCCGTGGGAGATGCGTTTGATATCGATTATGTAGCCCACGAAATGGGCCATCAGTTTGGCTGCAACCATACTTTCAACGGCACGCACGGTTCATGCAACGGCAACCGTTCCTTGCCATCCGCCTACGAACCAGGCAGCGGCTCTACCATCATGGCGTATGCCGGTATATGCGATGATCAGGATGTTCAACCGCACAGCGATGCATATTTTCATGCAAAAAGCCTGCTGGATGCGGGAGCATTCGTAACAGGCGGCGGCCACACCTGTGATAATGAGGTGATAACCGGGAACAATGCTCCTACAGCGAACGCTGGAGCGGATTATACCATACCAAAATCAACTCCTTTTGTCCTCACAGCCACAGGCTCTGACGCTGATGGCGATCCAATTACCTATTGCTGGGAGCAGTACAACAACGGCGATTCCACTCAACCGCCAGATGGAACCGACTTAGACGGCCCCAACTTCCGTTCTCTTATCCCAACTTCCGAGCCCAAACGGTATTTCCCGGCCTTGGGAGAGGTGATCAACAACAATAACCCCACCTGGGAAGTACTGTCAAGTGTGGGCCGAACGATGAACTTTAGAGTTACGGTGCGCGACAACTATGGGGGGGCAGGATGCACTAAAGAAGACAATATGGTTTTGACCGTAGCGGGTGGCGCGGGGCCTTTTGAGGTTACGGCTCCCAATACGCCGGTGAGTTGGGTTGGGAACACTACCCGGCCCGTTACCTGGGACGTGGCTGGAACGGCAGGCGCCCCGGTAAGTAGTGCCAATGTAAAGATCTCGCTTTCGATTGATGGAGGATGGACATATCCAACAGTGATCCTTGCCAGCACTCCAAATGATGGAATCGAGTTAATTACGGTGCCAAATACACCGTCCAACAATTGCCGCATAAAGGTTGAAGGAGTTGGCAATGTTTTTTACGATATTTCAGACGTGGATTTTATCATTTCCGCAGGACTCCCAGTAGAATTGTTAGAATTTAGTGCAAGACTCCAAGGAAAAAACGGCGCACTGTTGAGCTGGGCAACTGCTTCTGAAAAAGACAACAGGGGCTTTGAAATCCAACAGGCTACAAAAAATGAAACCAAAGGTTTGTCTTTCGAACCAGTCGGTTTTGTCGAAGGCAAGGGCAATTCGGCCCTGCGCAATGACTATGGGTTTGAGCTAAATGAACTTCTCCCAGGGGAGTATTATTTCCGTTTGCGCCAGATTGATTTTGACGGCAGTGAATCGTATTCGCCTGTAAGATCATTGTTGATTAAATCAGATTTTCTCTTGATGACTCGCCCCAATCCTGTTCAAAATGAACTTGAAGTGCAAGTTTTTCAAGAAACCGACGCAGCGCTCCATATTTCGATCATAAATCAATGGGGACAGGAACAGGAATTGCTCTCCCGCCAGGAAGTAAACAAAGGCGAAACCCTTTGGAGGTTCAATTTGTCGAATTTACCAGCGGGGGTTTATGTCCTTCTGGTAAAACGAAATCAAGGTATGGAAGAACGGAAATTGGTGATTGGTTATCGGTGATTGGTTATCGGTTACCAGTAACCGATAACCAGTAACCGATAACCAGTAACCAATAACCAACCTCATTCCTCAATCCCATCACTATCCTCAATGGGTTTTGGAGCAGGTTGGCGGGTCTTGGGCGCAGGGTCGTCCTCTATGGCTTTTGGGTCGTCGGGTGGACGATAGGTTTTGCCCTCTCCTTCGGTTCGTTTAGCACCATATTGATCCAGGCTATCCATCCAGATCATCGAGCTGTCCCAGACATCCATGGCGAAAGGTTTCATTTTAACGGCAAAGTCTTTGGCTTTTGTGGGTAAGGGCTGGAGAAAAGTATAGGTTTTTGAATCCCGGATAGTAGCTTCATTGATAAATTGGACTTTTGTGGCGAACCAAACCAGTACACTATATACCAATACCAGGAACCCGCCCATGGCAATACCTCCGGCTACCTGGTTTATGATTCCAAGATAGGCCATGCGTACGGCACCTTCCATACCTTTTGCGATGGTGCGGACGAATAGCATGATGATGAGCAAATTGACAAAAAATCCGCCCAAAAACATGGTTGGATTGTCAGAATGGAACATGCCCTTAAGCACAGAAGTGGTGGTTGGGGCCAATTTAAAAGCCAACACAAATCCAAAACTATACATTACGAGATTGAGCACCGTGCTGATGATCCCTCGAGCGTAGCCTTGCCAAAAGCCGTAAGCGAAGAAGGCAATAAAGCCAATGTCTATGGGCATAATGGAGTGATTGAGCAGTGGCAGATTGTAGAACAGAAGGTATCTGAGCCTGCCATTAGTTGTAAATTTCTTGACAAAGATAACAGATGTCAATTTAACTTGCCCAACTTGAATGATTTACGCATGAAAATTTACCGCCTGCTTCTGCCATTTTTTTTGCCCCTGGCCTGCTGTACCAAATCTCTGCTTTCCCTTCCTTCTTTCCAGGAACTGCCCAGCCCAACTTCTGCTGACCTTAGTTGTATCGCATTTTCCGATTCGCTGCATGGCTCAATTACTGGCGGGATGGCATGGAAACACGGCTTTGTGATGAATACGGCCGATGGCGGAATTAGTTGGCAAACCGATACCGTTTTCGATTGGAAAATGGAGCACGTTTGCTTCGACGCTAAAGGACAAGGCTATGCCTGCGGGCAAAACATCCTGCTCTATCTGCCTCCCGGCGAGGCACATTGGCGACTTTTTCGCATGGACTATCAATGGCTTCGGGCCTGTCATTTTCCAGATGGAAAACGCGGGGCAATGGTTGGGGGAGAAGGTTTTCATGGTGGGTTAGTCCATACCTTTGGGCCGGAACCCTTCTGGGAAACGGATACGGTGCAAACATTCCCTAACGAATTGGAGTCAGTATGGTATTCAGATTCCACGACCATTCATGCTGTAGGATTCGGTTGGGTGATGCGCTCAGGTGATGGAGGGCAATCATGGAAACGGCAGGACATTACCGGCGACTTTTTTCAAAGTGTCCATTTCCCTACACCTGCCACGGGATATGTGTGTGGCAGTTCGGGCACCATTCTAAAAAGCACCGACGGCGGAGCATTTTGGCAAAACATTCGCAATGGAGGTAGCACTGGTAAACGCCTCAAACCGTTTCGTGCCATTTGCTTTGCCAGTGCTGATAAAGGTTGGATTGTGGGCGATGGAGGCCTTTTTTGGCAAACTGAAGATGGCGGGAATTCCTGGAACTCAATAATAGAAGCACCTGGCGATGCCGATTTTACCCATATTTTTCTTTTGGGGAATAAAGGCTGGATAACGGCCAAGGACGGGCGGCTGTTTACCTTTTTATTTTAACCTGAGCTTAGGATAGCATTTGGCTTGGAATTTATAAAAAGCCGCATCACGGCGACATTTTGCTAGCCCAAAGGGCAGAAAGATTATAGAACGGCGTAGCCGTGACATTATTCCAACCATTAAAATGCCACGACTACGCCGTTCCGAAAACTTTCGACGCTTACGCTATCATAATGTCGCCGCGATGCGGCTTTTGTGAATTGGCAAACAAAACCTATCCAAACTTACGTTAGAGTGTGCAATTTTTTCTTACCGCAGTACCACTTTTTTTACCCCCTTAACGGATTCATTTTCAATTGAAACGGCATAAACGCCCTTGGGCAAATCTGCGATTTGCATGGAAAGAAAAGCACTTCCCGCCCCCAGCGTCCAGCTGCGCAGCTGTTGCCCGGCGGTGTTGTACATCGAAATACGGGCCTCGGAAAGGAGCGGCTCCTGGAGCGAAAGACGAATCACCGCATCTGCCGGATTAGGCGAGAGATCGAAGGCCAGATTGCTAAGCAGGTCTTTGGTGTTCACAAGCGGCGATATTTGGAACACGCCGGTAGCCATGCCACCTTCCCCATCGGAAACTACAAAGCGGAAATCGTCTGTGCCGGCATTCCAACCATAATCAAAATATCGCAACAAACCATTGTCAATATCAGATTGGTTAAACTGGCCTCCCACCGGCATCACAAACCCATTGCTTTCCAGCACACCGTTTTTAGGCACACTGATGAGCGTGAAAATCAATTGTGTGGGGGTATTGTTGGCGTCTTCTGCCTTTAGGAAATTGGCGTCGATCGCGGCATTATTGCCGGAAGCAGGGTGCAGCACATTGTTTACAGTGATTATCGGTGGGTTAGTGGCTTGATTGGAACAGATTTGGAGACCAAAACCATTCAATGCGCCGCCACCTGTTATGTTATTGTCTTTCACACGCAAGATCCATTCACCTGCGGCATTCTGATTGTTAAATTGGCTGAGCAAACCGTTTGGTTTGGAGGCTGCATTGTTGGTGGGGGGCGGACAGCTAAATACGGCTGCTGCGCCATCGTCAAAACTGATATTGAACTCACCATCCGTACTGCCACATTTGTCCTTCCAAAGCAACACATCGGTGCCCAAAGGGCTGATCAAACGAACCTCCAAATCCTTAAAATAAGTGTGGTAGCCCGACACTTTTGTCACGTTTATATCGCTGATCTGTCCGCCCGCGATCAAGTTGATTTTTGACTCGATAGTTGGCGTTCCGTTCGGCGAAATACTTTTGGGCAGATCGTTGGCTTCCAGTGAAGTGCAGCTTAATACAGTTACTACAAACAACTGGGTTTCTGACCATGCTCCATTCCCACATTCATTTTTTGGACGAACGCGCCAGAAATAAACACCGCCTTCAACCAAGGCATCAGAAACCTGGAAGCTCCCGGTAGTCGAGTTTAGTTTTGAGGCCACGATGGTATTAGGAGCAAAAGAAGGGTTGGTAGCCAATTCTACTTCGTAAAAATTGGCATCTACCGCTGTACTCCACTGAAGCAATGGCTTTGTATTTACGCCCGAGGCGCCATTAGCAGGAGCAACAGGCGCTATAGCCGAAAAGTCATTGCGGACGGAAGTCAAAGTGATGACCGAGGACGAGGTGCCAGCGCCAGAAGTGCCTTGCACCGTCACATCGAAGCTCTCTTCGGGCGAATTGACTGGCAAGGAAACCGTAAGGGTAGCGGAGCTTCCTGCAGGTACCGGATTGGGGCTGAAAACTGCCGAGGCGCCATTGGGCAATCCTGTGGCAGTAAGGGTGACATCGCCAGAAAAGCCTCCAATTGTGGCGGTGCTGATCTCTGTGCTGAAGCTGGCTGGCAAACAAACCAGTTCTTGCAGCGTTGCAGCGCAAAGCGAGAATTTGGGAGCGCTGGGTGCCTGAATTTTGAAACTGGCGTTGGAAATATCAAAAAACACATTATCAGCAGCCTCTACCCGGATGCGGATAAAATTGCTGATATTGTTCGGAACGGTTATACAGGCTTTGCCGATGTTGGGCACTCCTGAGGCCAGGGTAACAGGATAAGTAAGGCCTCCATCGGTGCTGAGCCGAATGTTCACTTTTTGGCAATTTACTGTCGAATTGTCGGTATTCGCTACATCCCAGGTGACGGTTTGCTGCTCGCCCACATACCATATTGTTCCTGCAAGATTGGGATAGCTCAATCGAAAGGGCCCTGCCGAGGTGGTGGACTGTAAATAGGCCGTGTCGTACCCAATGCCGCCACCCCCAACCTGGTTGTCGCGCACTACAAATACAAAAGTGAGGTTTCGGTTATAGGTGGGCAACACTTCTTCCGGGCTGTTGATGCTGGAAATTACATTCTGAATGCGCGGAAAAGTACGCGAAGGATTGGTGGTTGGGGTGAACCATCTGAATGCAGGTGAATCACCTACCGGGTTTCCGAGTGTGGTGGTGGCGCCTAAGTCTATTTCATCCCAGCAATAGGTCATAGGGTCACCATCGGGGTCCACCGCCGTACCCGTCAATTCAAAAGGTGTGCTGATGGGAATGAAAAGGTTTTCAGGATAATCAGCGTTGGGAATAGGGTCATTGTTTGCTGTCACAATATTTACTCCACAGCTTGCACCTTCCTGGTTTTCCACGAAATTGCGAATTTCTGCAATAGAGCAAACATGATAATAGAGCGCATTGCCACCACTAATATTGTTTGATCCGCAAGCCCCGTTATACGACATGATAGTGCTTCCACTCCCTGGTTCACAAGCAGATGCATACGTGAATTGGTCCATGATGTTGCATTGGTTGAAAGTATGCCCACCGTTCCACATGTGACCGATCTCCTGACCAACTACCGTAAAAAAGAAGTTGTTGTAAGGCGGGTCACCAGCGGAACAGCCTCGACCTTTTGTCTGCATGCAGCCAGTACCTCCAGCCACACCAATGGCTGGCCCGCCCAAATATTTTGCGAAAACGTGCCCAATATCGTACTTGCTGTCAGAACCGAGCACGTTGTACATAGCACTCGGATTGGCAGCCATCCATCCACCTACGTCGGTGCCAGGATAGGGGTCTGTGTTTGGGTCTAGGAAAATAATATCGTAGGATTCAGGGATAAGCTCCAATCGGATATTGAGGTCGCGTTCGTAAATGGCATTTAAGTCGTTGGTAATTTCTGTAACTTTTTGGAAAATAACATCTTTGTTGCCCCCAAGACTTACGGAGAACTCACCCGTGCATGCACAAGCAAATTTGTATTTTTTCAGTACAACGAGCCCTTCCAACTGCTCACCGTCTTCCGGTTTTGGCGCTCCCGCGGAAAAGCGTGGATTGCCTGCTTCTTTTAAGGCTGAAAGATCCAGAGGAGTCTCAAATCCCCTTTTCAAAGTGCTGAGAACTGGATCGCTTGGTTCATAGATGGGGTCATATGCCATATAATAAAGGTTCTGCCCCAGAGCTATGGGTCGAATGCGCTCTATGTTTTTGTCGGGGTGAAGGATCATGGCTTTGAAACCCCAGTGGGGCGTTACTGTGATGCGCACACGCAAACCGGGATGGTGCAACGAACTTCCCGTCAGGGTTAAAATTTCCGGGTGCAATGCTTCTAATTCGTACGCAATTGGACTTGTTTTCAGCACCACAAACTCTTCCATTCGGCCATTTGCCAACGGCAAGGCCACCACACAAATGCGTTGTTTGGCATCGGCACTGAATTCTTTAGGGGCCCCGTTTAGTTGGGCTACCAGCGAAGCGTAATCGAGTTTGAAAGCCGAATAGACCAGAGGTTCGAACTCACGTTGAGCGGTTTCAGGCAAAACCACAGCGTCAGGTGAGACGGATTGGAAATGATAGGGGACTTTTTGAGCAAAAAGCGTAGCGCAAAGCGCGGTTAACAAGATGGAAAAGAATAGCCGCATGGTTATGGATGTTGATGTGTTAATTTATTTATTGGCAAATAGTACGCAGAATTTACCTGTGTAACATCTGTTAATGAGACAAAAATCGGGGATTTCCGATAATTGACTTTCGAATTTCGCCCATTTTGCCCAATGAAGACGATATTCGTTAGTAAATTATCGCCCGAACAACCAAAACAATCGCAAACCCCAGCATAAGCATACCTAAACCGTGCTGGATTTTGCGAATGTGCCCGGGTGTAAGGAACTGTCTCAAGCGTTTAGCGGCCCAGGCTTTCAGGATATCGGTCAGGACTAAGGAGAACAGCATTCCTCCAAAAAAGATCAACATCTCTTGTTTGCTCCAACCGCTGGGCACCACTACTGCGGTGACAATACCCAGCCAAAAAAATACAGTGCCAGGGTTTATTGTATTCAAAATAAATCCGCGCACCCACCACCAGATGTAGGGGTTTTTTTTAACGCTGGCCACCGAAACATCTGGTTGCAAATTATCTGGTAATTGAACCGTATTTCGTGTTTTCCACAAAATCCCTGAGCCAAACCCAGCCAGCAACAAACCACCTGCCAGGCCCGCCATCATCCTGAAATGGGGCAATGCGACCAACGCTTCCATGGCGTCCACCCAATAAAAGGCAATCAGGACATAGAGCACATCGCTCGTCCAAATGCCTGCAGCTACCGAAACACCCGCGCGAAAACCTTGGGCAATGCCCGCCTCGACAATGGCAAACATCAAAGGTCCAATCAAAAAACTGAGCGAAAGGCCAAGCAGGATTCCTTGAAGGAGCATAAAAGGTTCAAAAATAAGATATCGGTTTTTTGAGTAGAGCGGCAAAGGTAGTGCAGCAAATGTCACAGCCAATCCCAATATCTCAATATCCCGATATCTCAATTATTTTCGCCGCATGGATTATCCCAAAATTATTCAAAACATCGCCACGGAGCTTCAAACGTTGTTTGGACAAGGTAAGGTGGCCGATTACATCCCGGAACTCGGAAAGGTGCCTCCCAATCAGTTTGGACTTTGTCTAAAACTTAATGACGGGAAATGCTACGAGTATGGCGATAGCCGCACCAGATTTTCTATTCAAAGTATTTCCAAGGTGTTTGCGCTGAGCAGGGCTTTTGGCCTCCTCGGTGAAGCATTGTGGCAAAGGGTTGGGGTGGAACCTTCCGGCAATGCCTTCAATTCTTTGATGCAATTGGAGTATGAAAAAGGGATTCCTCGCAACCCGCTCATCAATGTTCGGTTGAAATGAGTTGCTGTGATCTTTCTCAGGCTATGCAGGTCTTTTCTCAACACGGCATCGAACCTCAAAGCCGGGAGCGGCTTCTAACATCAAGCCAGACCAAACGGCTCAATGCTGTGATGCAAACCTGCGGTTTTTATGATGAGGCAGGGGAGTTCACCTTTGCAGTAGGTTTGCCCGGGAAAAGCGGCGTGGGTGGCGGAATTGCAGCCTTGTTACCGGGGCAGTACAGTATCACAGCCTGGAGCCCTGAACTAAATAAAAAAGGCAATTCTGTACTGGGAATGAAAGCTTTGGAGATGTTTACGACAATGACCGGGAGCTCGGTTTTTTAGGGGTTAAATGATTTGCCGAAGTGATAATGATACGCTCATTTTACTAAGTTTTGCTAATTTTGTGACATGGAAGTCAAGTTTACACCAGAACATAAGGTCATCAATGATCTTTTCGCCCGGGAAATAAAATACATTATCCCAGAGTATCAACGCCCTTATTCATGGGGCTGTGAAGGCAAAAGTGATAAAAACAATCAAGTCAATTCCATGTGGAATGACCTATACACCTATTTTCTTGATGGCAAACGAGAAACTTACTTTTTCGGCTCAATGGTGCTGATTGGAAATGGCAACCGCATTTACCAGGTAGTTGACGGACAGCAACGGCTGACTACAATGGTGTTGCTTTTTGCCGCAATTAAGTGTTTTGTACAACAAACTAAACAAAAATTGACTGATGATAATTTGTCCAGATTTACGGACAAAGTAGTTTCACTAATTGATGAATTAACCTTCAATGAAAAACTGTTCGGAGCAAAAACGGTAGAAAAAAAAGTCAAGATTGAAAAATCAAATGGTTTTGACTATGATAGTGTTTTTTCAAGTACAATCGATTGTGGGGCCTTTCGGGAAGCAGATTACAAAAGCGCTAAGCGAGAACAATTGGAGGTTGCGGGGCGGTATTTCAAAAACAAAGATTACTTCGTGGAGAAGCTTCAAGAAAATTTTCTGACCGACGGCCATTTTACCGAAGAGAACGCTGAACAGCTAAACAATTTTTTGGATTTTATCAAAAACAGGGTTTCTGTCGTTCGTATCATGACAGATAGTTTCGATATCGCTTACCATATTTTTGAGATTTTAAATAATCGAGGTTTGCCACTCTCAAACAAAGATCTTTTCCGAAACTTCATTATTCAGAAATTTGATGCACTCAAAAACGAGGGTGGTAAGTATGCCAGTATAGACCCGACCGAAAAATGGACTGCTTTGGAGGAGAATTTTGACCTTCGGGATGATTTTTTGGCTCGGTGGGTGGAGAGTGTCAAAGTTGGCCAACAGCAATATTCAGCTTTCAATGATTTGAAGGATATCTACGAAAAAAAATATTCAGATCAACCCTCGATGCGTAAAATCGAGATTCTCTATGCTGATATAGAACGCGATTTGGGCTATTTCACTACTATTGTAAACGCTGATGTAGAGAATCCCTTTCTTAGATCAAAGATAAATGTGCTGCTGAATGCTGGAAACAATCGTTACACGTTGAATTTCCTGCTGGCACTTTGGCGACAATTCGAGGGTAAAGAAGATGCTGTTTTTGACCTTGTAAACGCTTATGAAATCTTTTTGCTCAATAAAGTTTTAGTTGGCCGGTTTGTGTCGGGCCCTGTTTATGGAGCAATTTCAAATCTGCGAGAGATAGATGGAACTTCGAAAGCAGTTGCTGTGCTAGCACCAAATTCAATTAAAGAATCATTAAAGAAGGCCATTGAAGAAGGAAGCTTAGACAACGATGCAGGTAAATTGCTCATAAGCAAATGGATTTGGATACAAGAAGCAATGAATGACGATGATCTTATTGATCAAAAATTGCTTTTTGAGAAGGCTTCGCTTGAACACATTATTCCACAGTCCCCCGAAAATGGGACAAATTGGAAAACTGATTTTGATCAAGTATTTGTTTCTCAATATACTTATCGACTAGGTAACATGACACTACTTACAAAGGACAAGAATTCTGCTGCACGAAACTTTGATTTTTCAAAAAAGAAGATAATTTATCACAAAACCATGTTGCCTATAACTCAAGAACTTGCGAATTTGCCTAAAATTGATGCCCATTATATCGAGAATCGCCATAACCGACTTGTCAAGGGAATTTTGAAAGATTTGGGATTAACAGAATAGTTTAGGTGTAAACATTACAAGGATTATTGGCGTTTTATCGCTTGTTTTGCCATTTCAACTTTCATTGCAAATGGCAAAACGACACACCCGCTCTCCCTTACAGCCCCTCGTCCCAATCCGACCCGGCCTCAACATCCTGATCTTGTACGCAGTAGGCCAATTGGGTTGGTCGTTGGCGAGTTTCGCTGTGGGCAATTTGCTGGTTTATTTTTACATGCCTCCGGAGCAGGGCGAGCCGATTTTCCCTTCGCTCATTTATCAGGGTTCTGTACTGGGCGTGTTGACTTTGATTGGCATAGTCAGCGCTGGTGGCAGGATATTGGACGGCATCGTTGATCCGCTTGTGGCCAATTGGAGTGACCGAAAAAAAACTGCATTTGGGAAAAGGCGCTGGTTTATGTTGCTTGGAGCGGTACCATTTGCCCTGTTTGCAATCCTGGTCTTTTTTCCACCAAACACATCTGAAAGTTCCTCCAATTTCCTTTGGCTGGCTATTGTTATCGCATTGTACTATTTCTTTTTTGCCTTGTATGTCATTCCCTACAATGCACTTTTGGCTGAACTTGGCCATACTCCCCAAGATCGTTTGCTCATAAGCACACTCCTTTCTGTTGCCTGGGCCTTGGGTTTTGTACTGGGCAACAGTGCTTATGCGCTTCAAGGGGTGTTCGAGCAAATAGGGCAAACGCCTTTGCAGTCTTTTCAAACTACCATGCTGGCACTTCATGCCATTGCCCTGATTTTTATGCTTTTGCCCGCAATTTTTCTAAATGAAAATCGCTACGCCCGGCAAACCGCAAGCGAGCACAGCCTTCGTCAGGCCTTGTCCGCGGTGTTTGGGAATCGGAACTTTCGCTGGTTTTTAGCTTCGTTTCTTTTGTATTGGCTGGCACTAACATTCATTCAACTGGGTATAGGCTTTTATACAACTTTGTTGCTGGGCCTGGACAAAAGCATGGCCTTCACGTTTTCGCTGTTAAGTTTTTTGACAAGTTTTCTGCTTTATCTTCCAATGAATCTGTTGGTAAAAAAATGGGGTAAACGCCGTGCTATGCTTTCGGCATATTTGGTTTTTGGAGCTATATTTTCCGTTGTAGCCATTGTAAAGGTCATTCCATTGCCAAAAGAGTGGCTCCTTTACAGTTTGGCAATAGCGGCGGCTGGCCCCTTGGCAGTATTTGGCATTTTGCCCAACGCCATTATTGGCGATGAGGTGGAGCGGGAAGAACAGGAAAGTGGAAAACAATTGGCGGGTATGTTTTTCGGTGTAAGCGCATTCACCATGAAAATGGGCATTTCGCTCGCCAATTTAATTTTTCCATCCCTGCTGCTCTTTGGTAAAAGCACAGAAAACCCCCTTGGGGTACAATACACTGCAATAGCGGCACTTATATTCTGTATCTGCGGCTGGTGGGCGTTTAGGAAATATAGAGCGTGAAATTGGCTGACCAAGGTCCAAAAACCTATTGCACTAATTCGACCGAATCTACGATATATTCCGTATCTCCTTGCCAGAAAAAAGTCTGATAACGCTGTTCATAATGGACACGGATCAGTTTTCCCTCAAATTCCCGCAATTGGAAGGAGGTTTTGCCGTCCTTCACGGAAAACTCCCAAGCAGTCATCATGCCGTTGGGCGAAAGGTTGAGGGTACCTTCGTGTGTTTTAAAAATGACGCCACGCCGGGATATTTTAACCAATTGCCCCGAGCGGTAACCGTCGGAATAAGAAAGTTGGCTGTAAATGAAGTAGCCGATGCAAAAGAGGAGGAATGCTCCAAAAATGACCCACAAAATGCGACGGAATATACTTTTGGCACGCTGCTTGGCCTGGTCGATATTGACTGACATGGTGATTGTATTATTGAGTGAATGAGTGTTTGGGTGAATGAGGCCCTCCAATTCATGTTGGGCTTCGCCGGGTAATTGAGGTGGAAATTGCTGCAAATCTACAAATCCTGGACAATTGCTGCCTACTCCATCCGGCAAGAACAATTAATTGATTTTGATTGAGTCGTTTTGTGCAGCTACTTACACGCCCTTCAAATTTCCCCAAATCTGCACATGCAAGCGATCCGAATATCGAAAGTTATTGTTTTTGCAGATTTCTACCAACCATTCGCGGCGACGGGCAAGGCTCTCTGCGGAAGTTCCTTCGGGCATAAGCCAAACCTTTTCTGGAACAATAGCATAATTATTCAGGAAGCCCAAAACCTCTTCGAGATCGGTTTTTTTGGCTATCACAAATTTGAAATTAGCCTTGGGCGAAGCCGCAAAAAAGCGGAGCGCGGCTGGCTTTTCCCGTAAACGACGCGGATTGGCACTATTTTCCAATTTTGGCGACACGTTGTATTGGTGTATTACGGCATCAAATGCCGGGGTAGGGGAGAGGGTGCCATTCGTTTCTACCTCAAAACGGTAATCGATTGATTTTGTGCTAAGTAGATGCATTAAATCTGCAAGCGCCTGCTGTTGCATCATAGGCTCTCCGCCGGTAAGGATGACATTGTTGCAAGCGAACGCAGCCACTTTTTTTGCCACGGCAGATAGTTCGCACTCAATGATCCATTCTTTTTTTACAAATTTTTTGTAGCTGGGATCCTGGTCGTTAAGGTGCGAAAAACGGGTGCCTGCCCAATTCCAGGTATAATCTGTATCGCACCAAATACAATGGAGATTGCACATTGAAGTGCGCACAAAAATGGATGGAATACCAATGCTCTTACCCTCCCCCTGAATGGAATGGAATATCTCTGGCTGGCCGCGAAGCTTGGCCAGTTTCAATAATGACTGATTGGAAGTGTGCAAGGTGGTTTTTTAAGGGCAAAGGTAGTGGCTGTTTGAAATCCGTCCATTGACTTTTTAACAGAGGGGCATCAAACAGCCACATTTCTACGGTCGGGATTAATGGTCTTTACTGTCAGGATTACGAAACGAGGGTGTCTCTTAATTCTCTTAGACACCCTCGTCGTAAAGCATCAGGTTATGCGTTGAGTATATCAAGCACGATAACTGACACCAGCGGTGTAGCAGTTTTGACCATGAAATAACGGGTTAAAGAACTTATTAGGTGGAGATTAAAGAGCAGCATTGCATCTGCCCGCACAAATGTAGAATTTAACCAAAGTATTTTATGCATAAATCCTAAAAAAAAATACTCAATACAGAACGGGCCGATATCCGCCATCCCATTTTTTTACCTTCGCCACTAATTTTAAACCATCGATGCTTTATCTCATCCTAACGGTGGCCTGTTCGGTGCTACTGGGCTTTATTTTCAAACTTTTTGCACGTTTCGGCGTGGATGGTTTTCAGGCCATTGTGTTCAATTATATCACCTGTTTTTGTTGCGGTTGGATCCAGCTCGGACATTTCCCGGTTCAGGCTGACAATTTTGAAACACCCTGGATGCCTTATGCCCTGATTTTGGGGTTGGTATTTGTGAGTGGATTCAACATGGCCGCACTTACGGTGCGTCATTTTGGGGTAACTATTGGGCAAATCATGCAAAAAATGTCCATCCTGATGACTGTCCCATTTGCAATTTTTGCTTACCATGAATCAGCAGGAGGGCTGAAAATAGCCGGATTTGTTTTTGCACTAGCCTCTATCATTCTGGTCAATTGGCCTCGTACCCCGGAACTCCGTTCCGGGGCAGATCGCCTGGGTGATTCTTCCCCGGAACGGAGTTCCGGGGTACATACTCCAAAAAATTTGCTCTGGATTCCCTTTGCAACCTGGGTTTTGGCAGGATTGCTTGAAGTGTTGCTTGTTCGGGTTCAGAACGAAGGTTTGGCCGATTTGAGTGAACCGACTTTTATTATTACAATTTTGGGTACGGCAGGTGCAATTGGATTGCCCCTGATGCTGCTTGGCTGGGCCACTGGCCGATTGCAATTTTTGTGGAAAAACGTTGCGGCAGGGATAATTTTAGGCATCCCTAACTATGGCTCGATGCTTTTCATGCTGCTGGCGCTGAGTAGCGGGCTGGAGGGCTCGTTTGTGTTTCCCGTTGCCAATGTGGGAATCATTATTGTCACAACCATTGGGGCTGTAACAATGTTTCGGGAGCGGCTTTCAAGGCTAAATTGGCTTGGGATAGCACTGGCAATCACTGCGATAGGACTAATTACTTTTTAAAACATGGATAAAAGGCAAAACGAATTCCTGTTTCACCCCAAAAATGTGATGCTGTTCATCCTGTTGTTCGGCCTGGCATTCTTGTTTTTGGCACTTACAGCGGCCTATATTTACATCCGGGTTACCAATTCCGTGCCTTCGGTGCAGGTACCTTTTCTCTTTGTTTTCAATACGGTTATTCTGCTCACCAGCAGCTGGACAATGATCCGTTCCAAACGTTGCTACCTTTCTGACGACACCATAGGATACCATAAATACCTCAGGATCACAATTTGGCTTTCGCTATTTTTTACGGTTATGCAAGCCTTTGCATGGTGGTGGCTTTTTCAACAGAATATCAACCTGAGCAGCTCCACAACCACGGGCTTTTTGTACGTAATTTCCTTTGTCCACCTGGCCCACGTTTTGGCTGGACTCCCTTTTTTGATCGGTTTTTATCAAGCCGCAAAAAAGAATATGGTGGATCCGGTTACGGTGCTGGTCTATTTTTCAGATCCCGAAAAACGCCTTAACCTCCGCCTGCTTACAATTTACTGGCATTTTCTCGATGGGCTTTGGATCTATCTGGTGTTGTTTTTTGCGTTGAATCAGCTGTTTTAATTCCCCAAATCTTTTTTCAGCAGTAAAAACCGCCTCCCTAGAATGGTCTGTACTGAATCCACTCTATAATTGGATATCAGGTAATTCAGGCCGCGTATTGAGTCTTTATCAATAGCGGGCAATTGGCCAATCCAATCGTAATTATTTACTATGGCGCTATCTAAAACAGCCTGATTAAATCCGGTGCGCAGCACAGACGCGCCGAACAGGTTTGCCTTGGTAAGGTCTGCTTTGGTAAAATGAGTTTGCTGGAGCAAGGTTCCAGCCAGGTTTGCGTCGCGCATGTTTGCGCCATAGAAATTGGCTTGTTTTAGGTTGGCAGATTCAAAGTAGGCATTGGTCAGGTTGGATTGCCGGAACCGCGCCTCTTGCAGGTTACCGCGAGCCAGTACGGCATCGCTTAAGTCTGCACCACTTAGGTCTGCTCGGCTCAGGTCCGTTTCGTCGAGGGTCGCGTTGCGGAGATTTGCATGGCTTAGATTGATGCCACTGAGGTATTCTCCGGAAAACACAGATCCCTGCAGGTCGGCATAGGAAAAATCTGAAAACTGAAAAATTCGGCGCAAAGAACTGTTGTCGATCTGACTGTTCACGATACTCAATAAGAGTTGGCCTCGTTCAGGGCTAAGTTCCTGCGCCACCAGAGAGTCACTTTCCAAATACCGGTATGGCCGGAGGCTTTTGCTAAGGGCCACTACCCGGCCTATAATTTGAGGAGAAAGGTCACGGACACCTGGCTGGCCAACATCGCTTTTTAACTCCCGGTCCATGGCGTCCAGCAGGTTGCCCATCAGAAAAATGAGCGAGCTGCGCCGATCCGCTTCCTGGAGGTAGGTTTGTTGGTCGAGCCGATAGTTTTGGTTTTGAAGCAGGAGGTTTTGCTGGGTCAGCAGTTTATTCTGGTTGTAAAGCAGCATCGTGCCAAGCAGACCTCCGAAACCTACGAAAAGCATCTGGAAAACGAGCAAAATCCAACGCCGAAAACTCATCCAGGAGTACCAGGCGAAGATTTTGGTAAAAAGCGCGTGGAAGTTTTCCTTGGCAGCCGGAAATTCTCTTTTCCAGGAATTGGTAAACAACAATAGCGCATTGTCTTTTACATCGCTCAAGTCTGTGTCGCTCACGCCAAAGAGTTTGTGCAATATCTTTTCTTTATTCTGCACAAGGATAAAAGATATCCCAGCCATAAACATCACAAACACCACAAACCCGATTATAAGCGGTACAAGATGATCAGCCAAAGTGCTCAGCCCAGTGAGGGATATTACGGCGCCAATGAGCACACCAATCAAAAGGGCTACGATGGTTCGCGACCAAATATCAACAACGTGACTGGTATTTTCCTTGGGTTGTTCGTCCTGGTCAATCATTTTTTATGTGAAAATCAGGCAATTAGGGGCTATCAATGATGGTGGCCGCCTGCTCCGTGTACATGTCCGTGCGCAATCTCGGAAGGATCGGCATCACGCACTGACTCTACGCTGCCTGTAAAAAAAAGGTCAACTCCTGCCATGGGGTGATTGAAGTCAAGTTTTACTTTGTCCAGGCCCACGTGTGCTACCATACCTTGAAACCGGTTTCCTTCCTGATCTTGAAGGGGCAACATATTGCCAATTTCAAGCAGGCCATCCGGGATTTTGCCTTCGTGTTCAAACATTTGCTTGGGCACTTCTTGCAATGCATTGTCATTATAAACACCGTAAGCTTGGGCAGCAGGGATACCAAAAGCAAAGGTGTCGCCTTTACTTAATCCAGCCAAATTGGCTTCAAAAGCAGGAATCATACTACCTATGCCAAAAATAAAAGTGAGTGGTTCGCCACCGTTGGTTGATTCAACTAGTTGTCCATCAGCTGAACCTTCAGTGAGTGTGTAGTGTACGGCCACTACTTTGTTTAATGTAATAGTCATTGAAAATCAAAATTTTGAACAGGTAAATCCATGCTTCTGCGGGAATTCTTTTCTGTTTTTTGAGGGACGGCACTGCGAAAATAAAACTCGCATTTGGGTCAAAAAGTTTGCAAAGGTAATGCCTCGACGGATATTGGACCTTGGACTGAACATTCCTTACGATATTTACCAAAAAATCTGGCATCTCCGAAAACGAGATTTCTACCTTTGCTGCGCTATCCGCCATAGCGGGAGGCTTAAGCAGCAAGCATCACTTTTAAAAATTTTCTAACCATTTCACCCCCCAAAGATCCGAGGGATCGGGACGAAGGAGGGTATAAAAATCACTCATCTCATGATTATCGGCGTACCAAAAGAGATAAAAAGCAATGAAAACCGCGTGGCACTCACTCCAGCCGGCGCAATGGAGTTTACACGGCGCGGCCATTCAGTGTTTGTTCAAAGCACAGCAGGCGAAGGCAGCGGTTTTGATGATAAAGACTATTTAAGTGCTGGGGCGCAAATGCTCGCCACTGCAGACGAAGTATGGGCCAAGGCTGAAATGATAATGAAAGTTAAAGAACCTATTGCTGAAGAGTATGCACGATGCAGAGCCAACCAATTGATTTTCACGTACTTTCACTTTGCGTCAAGCGAAGAACTGACAAGGGCAATGATCGAACGCAAGCCTATTTGCCTTGCCTACGAAACGGTAGAAACCAAAGACCGTCAATTGCCGCTGCTCATTCCGATGTCGGAAGTGGCTGGCCGTATGGCCATCCAGGAGGGCGCAAAATATCTGGAAAAACCCGCAAAAGGCAGGGGCGTTCTGTTGGGAGGCGTGCCGGGAGTTCCTCCGGGAAAGGTGCTTATTTTGGGTGGCGGCATAGTAGGGACCCAGGCGGCTAAAATGGCTGCCGGCCTCGGCGCGATGGTCACGATTTTGGACGTGAACCTAACCCGGTTGCGGTACCTGAGCGATGTAATGCCTGCCAATGTAGTCACCCAATATTCCAATGAGTATAACATTCGCCAACTCATTCAAACACACGACCTTATAGTAGGCGCAGTATTGCTTCCAGGAGCAAAAGCCCCCAATCTTATCACCCGTGATATGCTCAAACTTATGCGGCCAGGTACTGTGGTCGTGGACGTGGCCGTGGATCAGGGCGGATGTATCGAAACTACGCGACCAACCACCCATGCCGACCCTACCTATATTATTGACGATGTGGTGCACTATTGCGTGGCGAATATGCCAGGGGCAGTACCCTTTACCTCCACACTTGCCCTGACCAATGCAACCCTGCCTTATGCACTTCAGCTCGCTGAAAAAGGCTGGAAAAAAGCCTGCATCGACAATGCAGAACTCAAACTGGGCCTCAATATAGTAGGAGGAAAAGTGGTGTATAAAGGTGTTGCAGACGCTTTCGGGCTGCCGCTACAAACCGTGGAGTCGGTGATGGAGTAATACCTTTGTCCTGAATCTATGAAATACCTCATCCTTCTATTCAAACTTGCACTGTTTGCAACGCTCCTGCTTGTCCGCCTGGGCGAATGGGACGTGTCTAAGTTCTATAAAGGGTCGAAGTATAGCGAGTCGCTGGATTATTACGTAAATACGCTGGCGAGCATTGCCTTGTTTTTAATGCTTTTGGATTTTGTGCAGTTTGGAGCCACACGCTGGTACCGCCGCCGCCACAAAATAACCCGCGACGACAACTTTATCATTGGCGTAGGACAAATTTATATTTTGCTCCTGGTTATGGGGTTGATCGTAGGGCTTCTGTCGCTGTTCCGTATTGATGTTCGCCAGTTGTTCACCTCATTGTCCATAATTTTTGCTGGAATAGCCATTTTGACCAAAGACTATATCTCGAACATGATAAACGGGATGATCGTCACGTTTTCGGGACAACTCGGCATTGGCGACAACGTTCGGATAGGATTGCATCGTGGTAAAATAACCGATATTACCTTGCAAAACATCCACTTGCTTAATGACGATGATGACATGATCTACATCCCCAATTCTTTGTTGCTCATCTCTGAAGTGATCAACTATACCAAGCGGGAAATTAAACGGACCAGTATTGATTTTGAAATTGACCTCAAGCACTTGAAAAATGTCGAGGAACTGGAAGCGATCCTGATTGAAACGCTTAGCCCATTTCAAGATTTGATCAAACCAGAAAGCCATTATCTTCGTGTTGCCGAGGTCAAAAAAGACTTGGTGGTCATGAAGTTTCAGTATATCTTGAAAGATCCGAACAAAGATCTGGAACGCCAAATACGTCGCCGTACCACCCGCCGCCTGGTCGAAATTATCAGCGCACGTGAAAAAATTGCAGACCAAATACCCGATTTGCCTGAGACGATTGGACACTCGGTGATATAAATTTTCCAGTTCTCCTGTTTCGCCTTTTGAAGTTTAATCTATGAACCACCTCCAATACGAGTCCTCTCCCTATCTCCTCCAGCATGCACACAATCCGGTTGATTGGTATGCCTGGAAACCAGAAGCATTTGCACGAGCTCGTACCGAACAGAAACCCATATTGGTCAGTATTGGTTACAGCACCTGCCATTGGTGTCACGTGATGGAGCGCGAGTCATTTGAGGATGAAGAAGTTGCGGCTTATATGAACGAACATTTCATCAATATCAAAGTAGATCGTGAGGAGCGCCCAGATGTGGACGCTATATATATGGAAGCGTGCCAATTGCTCACGGGCTCTGGAGGCTGGCCGCTGAACTGCTTTTTGACTCCGGATGCCAAGCCTTTTTATGCGGGCACTTATTTTCCACCGCGCCCTGCGCACAATCGCCCGGCTTGGTCGCAGCTTTTGCAGCACATTGCGGGCATTTGGGCAAACAAGCGGGAAATTGCGGTGGAGCAGGCAGATAAATTGCTCCTCAATATCCAGCGCAACGATGCCATTTTTCTTCAACCGGACCTATCAGACAACCCGGTTTTTGATTTTGAAAGCATTTTTAAACGAATTCGCTCTCAATTTGATCCATTAGAGGGCGGGTTTGGCGGGGCGCCTAAATTCCCATCCACCATGGCCTTGCAATGGTTGCTGAACTGGTACTACTTTTCAGGCAATCAGGAGGCAATTCAACACGCATTTTTTTCCCTGGATAAAATGGCGCGCGGCGGGATCTACGACCAAATTGGGGGAGGATTTGCCCGTTATGCTACAGACCGGGCCTGGCTGGTGCCGCATTTTGAAAAAATGCTCTACGATAATGCTTTGCTTGTAAGTGTACTTTCAGAAGCTCATAGGTTGTACAAACACCAACCGCCTTCAACCAGTTTTGAACCGGCGCCCATTATAGAACAAACCCTTGCATACATAGCCCGCGAAATGACAAGCCCTGAAGGCGGGTTTTATTCTGCCCAGGACGCAGATTCGGAAGGGGTAGAGGGAAAGTTCTTTGTGTGGGATCTGGCAGAGATCAAAAATATTCTTGGAACAGAGTCCGAGTTGTTTTGCAACTACTATGGTGTGACAGAACACGGGAACTGGGAAGAAAAGAATATCCTTTTCAGGCCTCATACTGATGAAGATTTTTCCGCAGACCATAATATAAAGGTGAAAGACCTGCGAGTACGCCTGAATGCAAGTGCAGAAAAATTACTTGAACAGCGATCAAAACGCATTTGGCCAGGTTTGGACAACAAAATCCTGTTGGGATGGAATGCGCTTATGGCTTCAGCCTACGTCTCAGCCTACACAGCGCTTGGACAAGAGGAATACCTGCAGGCCGCCGTAAGAAACATTGAATATTTGCGAAGCAATTTTCAAAATAACAACGGGTCCCAGGGAGAGCCAGGCTGGCGCCACAGCGCTTCACAGCCCTTTGCCTTTCTTGAGGACTATGCTTACCTCATTGCAGCGCTTGTGGATGTTTATCAGGTTACGTTTGAGTACGGCTATTTGCAACTTGCCGGCGAATGCACGGACTATGTAATTGAGCATTTCCAGGATGTCGATTCCGGGATGTTCTATTTTACGGATAAAGATCAAACGGATATACTTTTTCGGAAAAAGGACCTATATGACAATGCTACCCCTTCTGGAAACAGTACCATGGTACACAACCTTCAACAGCTCGGTATTCTGCTCGACCGGCCTGAATGGCGGGAAAGAGCCTCAAATATGCTTGCGGCCATGCGTGAAACGGTAGAAAAATATCCCCTCTCGTTCCAACGTTGGGCTACTGCAATGTTGAACGAGACCTATCCTATGCATGAAATTGCTATTATTGGCGAAAACGCTTTAGAAAAAGCACTGAGCATTCAATCCGGTTTTTTGCCAAACAAAGTGATCGCTGCCAGTCTTTTGCCGGATAATACGCAGACCCTTTTAGCAGGCAAGCCTGGTGGACCAGATGCACTCGTATATGTTTGTCGGAATTTTGCGTGCCAAAGACCTGTTTGTACGGTTGATGAATTTTGGGCATTGGTAAATTCATGACATCCCCTTACTTTCACCTCTCCTAAGAACCTTTAATCATCCCGAACATGAAATACTACTGCACACTTATATTATATGTGTCCAGCTTCGGCTGGCTTGCTGCCCAGCAGGTGTCCCAGTACAGCTTATACGCACTCAACCCTTTTGCACATAACCCGGCTTATGCGGGCCTTGAAAATACGCTCGTCGCTACTGGGGTGTACCGCCAACAATGGTCGGGCTTGTCGGGGGCCCCTGCCACCCAGCACGTGAACGCCCACCTCCCTGTATATGCCCTCAGTAGCGGCGTGGGCCTCCGCATAGAAAATGATGTGATTGGAGCGCATAGTACCACCATGGGCATCATGAGCTACAGTTATCAAATAGACCTGCGTCGGAACGCGCTCCTTTCCTTTGGTTTAAGCGCGGGTTTGTTGCAGTACAAACTGGACGGAACCAAACTCCGCGCTCCGGAAGGCACCTATGTCGAACCAAATTTTTCGCACAACGAATTGGTTTTGCCTGAGGGTAAAGTGAGTGCTTCTTCACCTGTTTTTGAGGCGGGCGCGTTTTTACAGTCCAAAAAATGGGAGTTGGGCGTTTCGGCCCAACCTGTTTTTGCCACTAAACTAAAGGATAAAGGAAATGGGGGATTTGGCCTTCAACCGGTACAGCATTATTTTTTGTACAGCGCTTACACGTTCCGATTCGGAGAAAACCTGAGTTTGAAACCATCCGGATTAGTTAAAAGTGACTTGAAGGAGACACAAATAGAAATTTCTGCCATGGCTCGTTGGCGTGAAAATACTTTTGCCGGCGTTTCAATGCGGGGCTTTGGAAAAACTACCACAGATGCTGCCGTTTTGTTCGTTGGATTTAAGTTGAACGACAAAACAAGCTTGGCTTTTGCCTATGATATCCCGCTTTCGGCCCTCAACGCAGCCAACCGGGGAAGTCAAGAACTTTTGATACGATACAGCTTAAACAGGCCTATTGGGGTGGGTAAATTGCCGCCAATAATTTACAACCCACGTTTTTTTTGAAAATTAACAAGAAAGATGGTTTGAGTTTTGACAAAAAGCCGACATTTGAGCCTCCTTCAATTTATCCTTAAAAAAAACGCATTTGGATACAATGAAAGGTTAAAACGGCGTTTGTTAGCGAATTCAAAAGAGACCTCGCTTGGAAGCCGACCAAATTTTATTCAGAAAAGTTTTCACAATTTGTATAATCCTCTGCCTACCTTTACGGGCACATTTTCCAAACCGAACATATTTAAGTAGGAAAACACGGGTGTTTAACATGAAAAAACTACAGCATTCATTTCTTCTGCTGCTATTTCTTGCAGCATTGGCCGTCTCATGCGGCCGCAGCGAAGGTGGTCAACTAGTAGGTGTGGCCAACCGTCCAAAATGGAAAGGGATTAACCCATACGGTATGGTTTATGTCCCCTCCGGTTCACTGACCATTGGTTCTGGCGATGAAGACATCAGCCGTTCATTGGTTGCTCAACCCAAAACGATTTCGATCCAGGGATTCTTTATGGACGATACGGAAATCACCAATAATGAATACCGTCAATTTGTTGACTGGGTGGTGGACTCCCTCGCGCTTCGTAAGTTGGACCTTGTTTTGGAAGAATCGGAAAACGACCAGTTTCCACCCAAGCCAAGTCTTGATTGGGAAGCTCGCGGCGACATTGATTGGAGAGGCGATGCCGAGGAAGGCGGTGAAGGCGCTTTGGAAGAACTTTATTACCCTGCCAATGAGCGCTTCGCAGGACGCAAAGAAATCGATGTGAACAAGATCGCTTTCGAGTTCCAATGGTTTGACTGGCAAGGAGCAGCACATTCTCCAGCGGGAAAAGAAGTTAACCGCACGAGCTTTGTCCGCCGCGAAACCATTAAGATTTATCCAGACACACTCACTTGGATTCGTGACTATTCGTATTCCTATAATGAGCCGATGTCACGGAACTACTTTTGGCACCCTGCCTTTGATGATTATCCTGTGGTGGGTGTAAACTGGAAAATGGCAAAAGCATTCTGCTACTGGCGCACCAAAATCTGGAACATGGCTGGGGAAACAGAAGAAATGTCAGAAGATTTCCGCCTCCCAACCGAACATGAGTGGGAATATGCCGCTCGCGGTGGTAAAGAAGAAGCCTCTTATCCTTGGGGTTCTTACTACACCCGCAATGCCAAAGGCTGCCTTTTGGCCAACTTTAAGCCTGGCCGTGGTGTATATCCTGAAGATGGCGGTCTTTACACCGTAAAAGCTGACGGGTACTACCCGAACGACTACGGTCTCTATTGCATGTCTGGCAATGTGGCTGAATGGACTGAATCTGCCTTTTTTGAGAACTCTTACTCCTTTATCCACGATTTGAATCCAGACGTGCGGTATGATGCCAAGGAGGATGACCCAAAAACGGCAAAGCGTAAGGTGATACGTGGAGGTTCCTGGAAAGATGTTGCCTACTTCCTCCAAACGCCCAATCGCACATACGAATATCAGGACACAACGAAGTGCTATATTGGCTTCAGATGTGTGCTCACATTCCTTGGCCGTTCAATCAACGACTTCTAAATCAAGAGATTAAAAAGGGCAAAAAGCAAGAAATATCTGTTAACATATAATTAATTGACAGTTCTTGCGTTTTGCCCTTCTTTTTTGATTTATCCCTTTCTTCGCTTTTGCCCTTTGGCAAATCGTTCCAAAAATTCGACAGAAAAATCAATAAGCATCTTCATTGGTTTGCCAATAGTGGACAAATGTGGAGGCTAGCCTCCAATTTAATCGATGTTTTGATTCATGATGTTTTATTGATTTCTACCTTTGCGCCGCCTTTCAAAACCTAGTGAAACTGTCAAGTTAAAAATCATTCAGTAACTGCTAAAACATTAAAGAACAATGAGTTTTGTTAAATCGAAGTCGTTCAAGTACTTCAAAAATCTCGCAATTGGTGTAGGTGCTGCATTCGTGCTTGCAGGTGCACTTTTCAAACTCGAATCTTGGGAGGGCGCTTCCGAAATGCTGATTCTCGGCATGAGCATCGAGGTAATTATCTTCTTAATGTTGGGTATTATTCCACCAGAGCCAGACTACTACTGGCACAAACTTTACCCAGGTTTGGAAGACTATGAATCACGCCTCCAACCTCTTACTGCTGGCCCGATAGACATCGATATGGGCACGCCACTTCACGGCGACGTGATCGAGCGTCAATTAGGCGGCATGTTGACAGAGATGCAATCTATGTCGAAAAGCATGGGTGCACTCAAAGCACTGCAAGAAGTTGATTTCTCTGGCACTTCTGACCAGATCAAATCAATGAGCAATTTTTACACAAAAATGAACGAGGCTATGGCTGACATGGCCAAGTCCGCTGAAGATGTAAAAGCTTACAAAGATCAATTGGGTGCGCTGAATAAGAATCTTGGCTCCCTTAACACGGTTTACGGAAACATGCTCTCTGCTATGGCCAACATTGGTCGTCAGTAAGGCGATGCATTTGGTAACTAACCTTTCAGTTTCACAATCAAAAACTTAAAGACTTATGTCAATACCAAAGGAGCCGCGGCAACTGATGATCAACCTAATGTATCTGGTGTTGACCGCGCTGCTGGCACTTAACGTGTCAGCCGAGGTAATGAATG
>JBJXGO010000243.1:0-35135 GCA_046160345.1 Saprospiraceae bacterium | reverse complement strand
TTATTAAAAATTAGAGCCAACCGGCTTTGCGATACCACTCCACGGTGTCTTTCATGCCGCGATACAGATCAAACTCTGGTTTGAATTTAAGCTCTTCAAAAAGTGGGGCAGCATCGCAATGCCAGTTTTCTGCGCTTAATTCAGGGATTTTATCAAGACTGAGCGCAGACGGTTTGTTTTGCCAACGACCGATGGTCTCTGATATTCTGGCCACTTGCTTGATAAATCCGATTGGCAAACGAATTTTAAGTGTCTTTTTTCCTCCTAATGCTGCTCGTACCGCTTCTCCCAAGTCTTCAGTTTTGTAAGCGTTGCCATCTGAAATGATGTATTTTCGTTGTAAGACAGGGTTTTGGTTTTCAAGAACGTGAAAAATCGATTTGGCAACATCGGCGGCGTGGACGAAGCTTAGGCGCTGGGATTGCCTGCCAATGGTCAGTTCAAGACCCATATTTGCCAACTTGATGAAACTTAGTATGTCCCGTTCCCAGGGCCCATAAACCGCAGTCGGTTGCACCACTACCCAGGGAAATTCCCCTGGAAGGGATTCCAGAAACAGTTCTGTTTCGCGTTTGCTTTCGCCGTAGGGTGTAATCGGTTGTGGGGTTTGTCCGGCATGTATTATTTGATTTTCGATAGTTGCCGGACCCAGAGCGGCAAGGCTGCTGACGAACAAAAATTTTTCTGGTAACGATCCGATATCCAGCAGTGCTGTTGCGAGGCGCCGGGTGTTTTCGGTGTTACCTTCTTGAAAACCAGCCCTTGACAAGGCTTTGGTCACGCCCGCATTATGAACTACCCAGTCATAACGCCCTTCTGATTTCAGGATGGCCGTCATTGCCCCAACATTTCCCAATGGTAACTCCAGCAATTTTATCCGGGCGTCAATAAGCCGGCTGCGGTCACTCGCCGGGCGCACCGCAGCGGTTACCTCATGACCATTTTTAAGTGCCTGATCTACGAGGTAGCCGCCAATGAAACCACTGGCTCCGGTGATAAGAATACGAGCCATAAATTAAAGCGATTTTTCGTAGATCCGGTGTTTGCGGTATACTTTTCCTTTGATCTGCAAAAGTGCGCGGTTCATGAGGTCATTGTTTTCCAGTATCCAGGACGCTTCAGCGCGTTTGATGCCTTTGCGAAGCGCGGTTTCGTAAGAGCGCACATAAAAGCAAACATCCAGCCCGATCCTGCGGTATTCAGGCAATATGCCCAGCGCGATCACCCGCACGCTCTTGATGGATTTTTTTCCAAACAGAAATTTGAACAGTCCTGTTGGGAACAACCTTCCACGCGCAATTTTAATAAACACCTCATTGAGATTCGGAAGCGAAAGCGCAATGCCAATGGTTTTGCCGTCTTTTTCAGCAAAATAAACGAAATCGGGGTCAATTGCCATCTTAAGGTCTTTACCCATCTGCCGCACCTCTGCTTCCGTCATCGGCACAAACCCCAGATTTTTATCCCAGGAAGCATTGTAAATTGGTAAAAATTTATCAACTTCCTGATCGAATTGTTTCATATTGATGTTGCGAATCGTAACGCCACTTTGCGCAAGGCGTTTTTCCAGCCGGCCACTTAATTCCTTTAATTGAGAAGTTAGATTTTCTGGGAAAAGTTCATAACTGAGCAAGTCGGAGTTTTTTACAAACCCATATTGTTCTAAAAAATCAGTGTAGTAGGGATAGTTGTAAGTTGTCAGCACATATGGAGGTTCATCAAAATTCTCGATCAATACACCACACGACTCATTGGTAGAAAAATTTGTGGGGCCGATCATCCTGTCAAATCCTCGTTGGCGCAACCAATCTGAGGCAGTGTCGAGCAATATTTTTGCGACATCAAAATTTTCAATCACCTCAAAAAAACCAAAAAAGCCTGTTTTTTCACCAGTAAAAGCAGTATAATTCTGATTATCAATGGCTGCTATACGCCCTAAAATTTCCCCTTCTGCCGAACGGGCCAGAAAATAATCAGCCCTGGAATGTTGAAAAAATGGACTTTTTTGTTTGTTTAACAATGCTTCCTGCGACAAAAAAAGTTCAGGAACATAGTTCGGGTCGCCTGTATAAAGTGTGTGTGGAAAGTCAATGAACTGCTTCAAGGCCTTGGAACCTTCAACTTTTTCAACCTTTACCGAAAGTGTAGGGTGAAGGGCAAGATCGGTTTTCATGTTGGAAGCAGATTTGAAGCGTCGTGGGGATTGTTTTCATGCAACTCCAATTGATGTGCGTTGTGGTGCATAATTTCTACGGCCCGATCAATTTGTTCAAATGTATGGGTAGCCATTAAGGAGAACCGAATCAGCGAGTCGGTACTTCTTACGGCAGGCGAAACGACCGGGTTGACAAAAACTCCATCATCTGCCATCATTCGAGCGAACTGGAAGGTTTTGAAGTTGTCACGGATATAAATGGGCAAAATTGGAGACTCGCTTTTTCCGATCTCAAAACCGGCGCTTTTCAACTGTGCCATGGCATAATGCGTGTTTTGCCAAAGTTTTTCGATGCGTTCAGGCTCCTCACGTATAATTTGAAGGGCGGCCAGGGCGCTTGCAGCAGCAGCAGGAGTCATGCTTGCACTAAAAATAAGGGCGCGAGAGTTGTGTTTCAAGTAGTTGATCATGTCATAATCTGACGCTACAAAACCGCCCAGAGAAGCCAGTGATTTGGAGAAGGTTCCTACAATGATATCTACCTTTTCCTGCAAGCCAAAATGGTCGCCGGTACCACGCCCATTTATACCGATCACTCCAATGGCGTGAGCGTCATCAACAATAAGCGTTGCGTCATATTGTTCAGCGAGTTTGACAATCCCAGGCAGGTTGGCAATATCGCCCTCCATACTGAAAATCCCGTCCATGACGATGATTTTTGAGCCGTCACCTTCGGCACGCTGCAGTTGTTTTTCGAGCGAATTCATGTCGTTGTGCCGGTATTTTACCACCTTTCCAAAGGACAATCGAGTGCCGTCAATTATAGAGGCGTGCACGAGCTCGTCTATGTAAATATAATCGTTGCGCCCGGCAAGCGGTGCAATTGCTCCAAGGTTTGCCTGAAAGCCAGTACTGTATAACAAGACAGCTTCTTTACGCAGGTAATCGGCCAGCGCTTCTTCCAATTCAATGTGTATTTTGAGCGTACCGTTCAGGAAGCGTGATCCAGCGCATCCGGTTCCATACAACTGAATGGCTTTGTTGGCGGCTTCCTTGAGCTTTGGGTGATTGGTCAATCCAAGGTAACTGTTGGACCCAAACATCAATACTGGTTTTCCATCAATTATTACTTCGGTGTCCTGTTCAGATTCGATGACTCGAAAGTAAGGGTACAAATTTGCTTTTTTCAGGCGATCAGGGGCATCGTAACCGCGAATTTTTTGTATAAGGTTCTGGTCCATACCTTTAAGTTTTGTTAGATGTAGTACATTCAAAGAGAGCGGTGTAAATTATTTGGCAAATAAGGGGTTTTTTCAGTACAGTTTATTGGGCTGGATTAAAAATTAAAACTTGCTTTCTCTGTAACGATTGGCAAGCTGAATAAATGGGGTTTTTTCAATGGAATAAATGCAAAATCAGGTGATTGTAGTTGGGGCCCTTGATGATTTATATTTGCAAAGAGCGAATGAGCATATCACTGGCGTAATCAATTCGGTCAACTAACAACTGGTCAAAGCCATTTTTGTCAATATCCAGCACACGACTCATCATAGGTTGGGCTAAAAAAGGAAACATAGTAAGCCCTAGAATAGTCAAAAATAATTGTTTTGGGGAAACGGCCCGAATTCTTCCTGCCAGTTTTTCCTCTTCTACCAAACGACTGAAAACACCAAACAATTCAGCATGTCGTTGTGTTGCCCCTAAAAATTGTTCAAGGCGTTCAGGATTGCTGTGCATTTCATTGAGGATAAAAATAGGTATAAAAGGCGCCGCAGCATTTTTTTTGATGTCAATCCTTACCATTTGCCTCAATTTGTCAAAAAAAGGCTGATTTGAGTTTAAAATGGACAAAAAGTCTGTGTGAAATTTCCTGGATTCTTGTTCAAAGATAATTCCGAACAACTTGTCTTTCTTCCTAAAATAATAATGCAACAAGGCCTGATTGATATTGGCGGTTTTGGCAATCTCGCACATACGCGCTGCTGCAAATCCTTTTTGCATGAAAACCTCCCTTGCTGCTTCAAGGATGTTCTCTTCTGTTCTTTTTACAGCTGTCACAGTATATATAGTTTAATTATTTCTTGCCTTTATGGAGCTTGCCGCCCAAGTTCTTCAGGAAGGTCAACAAAGGTTTTAAATTTAAGTTTAATTTTTTAATTAAATTAGATTATTCATTAAATTCTAATTATTAATAGGTATTTAGTTATTTCAAAGAGCGTTTTTTCACTCTTTTCGGCTTTGGCTATGTGATTTTTTACTTAATGTTGCTGCAATGGCAGGCAAAGTTGCCTTGACTCCTTCAAATATCCTGGATGAATCACCCATCAAAAAACTATAGAATGACCTATATCCTGAAAGTGCTTGAAATACATCTCGGTCATCTTTTCCCAACCATAATTATCCAATACAAATTGCCTTGCCTGTAAGCCCGATTTACGGAGTTCGGAAGGGTTGGTTTGCAGGCTCGATAATGCTTCCAGCCAACTTTCAGTATGCTGGCTGGGAATCAGCCTGCCATTTTTTTGATCTTTGACGGCCTCTTTTATCCCTTCCAAATTTGCTGCGAAAACCGGAAGCCCGCATAGATTTGCCTCCAGGCAGACCAAACCGAAACCTTCCATATCTCCTTCAACTTTGATATTTGGCATAATAAAGGCGTGCGATGCCGACATGATTTGCAATATGTCGGTGAAAGGGAGTTTGCCTAAGTGCTGTAATCGGGTTTCCAATTGAGGGGAGGACAACATCTTGCGCAGGTTTTCTTCGTCAGAAGGCATTCCGAACATCAATTCAAGTTGCTTTTTAAAACTGACGGGTAAAAGACGCAACAAATAATATGAAAATGGCCTCTTGGAGCGAAATGGCCCAATGATAAGTACTTGATGGTCTTGAGGAAATGCAGGCAATACGGACCTTAAAAACCAGGAAAACCCTTTTCGCAACACAGGCCGACCCATCATAATCAGGTTTTTTTTGTCTTTCAACAAGGCCCCGTATTTTTTTTCAAACGCAATTCGAACGGGGGTATCTGGCTTGAATGCTGCTATTTCATGATCTACGCCATTGGGTATGACGGTGATTTTTTCAGGACTTAAGCCTCGCTGAATGCAGGCTTGCGCGGTGGCGTGGCTTACCGCAATTATGGATTGGAAATTTCTGAATCGAGGCAGAATGGTGTTTTGATAAAAGGAATTGGGGAACACTACATCCAGGCCATGAAGCGTCACAGAGCGAATAAGGCCAGGGAAATCATCTTTACCTGAACAAAACGCGGCTGCAAGCCCGTCGTTAAAATGGAGGATTGAAATGCCCGGGTATTGTCGGAGTTTTTCTCGAATGCGGCGTTTAAGCCTCCAAAAAAAATAGACTTTTGACTCAGATCCATCGCAGCAAAGCAGGTGGACCGTGGCAAAGCGTTTCATACCCTGTGTGAGCTCATAGCTTTGCTTTTCCATTCCACCAATTTTGGGCGGATACTTGTGGGTAATAAACAAAATTTCCATGATCATTATGCTGGGTCAGGCTGTGTTTTTCGAAAAAAAATAATATAAACTATCAAGCTTAATGCCATCCAAAACAACTGCCTGGCGCGGCGCAAAATGGAGGCAGTTATCCAAATGGTGTTGCCTGCAATGCCGATGATGGCCAGCATTACTTTGTTGCCGTATTCCTCCACCCCGATTTGCCCCGGAATAAATGCTCCAGCAGTTTTGAACACAATAACACCCATATCAACCAGCAGGGCTTTTGCAATGCTGGTCTTTACACCCAAATAGAGCAGGATAAAATAAAATTCCAAAGAACCCACGATCCAATGCAGGCAGGATGCCACAAAAGACAATAGCATGGAGCGACGGTTTTCCTTGTAAAACGTACGCAGTTCATGCCATAATTCGCCAACATAATTCCTGATTTCCAGATACTTGTTCAACAAACCCAATCGCTGTAAAACGGAATGGACTTTGCCTTTGAACGCCTTGTTTCGGGAAAAAACAATGATTTGAATCAATGCGGCAGGAAGAAGGAGTATCCATAACCAATGGTAGCCTGGCCAGGAATAATGGTCTGATGTAATTGCCAAAAAACATATTCCTGCGATCAAAAGCATCAGCAGTTGACTCAAAATGGTCAATGCCCTCGAGAGCAGAATTGAATGCAGTGCCAGTCTTTTGTCAATCCCAAGATTTCCAAGCATATAAATCTTCATCGCTTCGCCGCCAACTACACTTGCTGGATTGAGAATGGCAATATTTTCACCAATTTGGCGAATCCAGAAAAACTTCCATGCCGAAATGTAGCCTGCTTCCTTTGGCAAACAATACCGCCAGGCCATTACGCTTAACCAGGCCGAAACAAAGGTTACAAACAAAAGAAAAATAAAGTTGAATCCTACTTGTTGCACCGATCTCAACACGCCCTGCCAATCGGTTGCGCGGACAAAAAAGCCAAGAAACACCAGAATCAACAGGCTAAGTGCAATTTTAAGATAGGGTTTCATGGCCTTGAATTTTTTGATTGGCTGGCAGCCAGGGCGGCAAGGTCTTGAAAATAGGTGTCAGCCAGCTCGTCCCAACTAAGAGATTTGCTGTAGCGAAGGCCTTCCTTTACAAATTGCTGATACAATTCGGTATTTTGAACCAAAAGAACGATTTTCTGCAAATATTCCGCCGCGTCATTTGGCGGGCATAAAAACCCATTTTCCCCTTGTCGGATAAAATTTCTGGAACCGCCGCCGTCTGCAATGATGCAGGGCAAACCCGATGCCATAGCCTCTACCACTACATTGCCAAAAGATTCGGAGATTGAAGTGAAAAGGAACACATCTGCTGAAGCATAATAGACCGATAGTTGTTCGTGATCTGCTTTTCCAGTAAAAACAGCTTTGGGCATTCGGCGCTTGCAGGCTTCTAAAGCTACCCCATCGCCCACGACCAGAAAATTGTAAGGGAGATTTTTATCCTGGCTGAGTTGATAAATGTTGCATAGTGTTTCCAGGTTTTTCTCCCAAACCAAGCGACTGGCAAACAAAATCACGGGCTTTTCATTGCCCACCAGGGTTTGAATGGCTTTTTTGTTACTTTTATTTGGGTTAAAAAGTTGTGTGTCAATTCCTCTTTGCCAAAGTTTAAGGCGATTTGGCGGCACTTGCCACGACAAAAGGGCTGAGCTCATTTCTTCCGAGGGTACATAAACGCGGGTACACCGGCGGTAAAACGCCCCTTGATTTTTAGCGATAATGACTTGAATAAAATTGGCCAGTCTAGGGCTAGATTTCAAATAATAATCAACGTAGGAAATGAAATGGGTGTGATAAATGGTCAACACCGGTATTTGGTGCCGGTTGGCATATTTCAGGGCAAATTCACCCAACAAAGAAGGCGTGGCTATATGGACTACATCCGGTTGAAATTCCTGCAACTTCCTGCGCATTCGGCCACCAGAAAACCAGGGAATGGCCATTTTATACGTCTTGTTGATAGGAATGGTTACGGCTGGGATACGCAGGCAATCAAAGCCGGCGATAGAATCTGGCCCAACGCCGCAAATAAACAAGAACTCAAACTTGTCCGCCGGAATCCGGTGGATCAGCTGGAACATGGTCCGGCTTGCCCCATCAAAGTCTTCGATGAGAATTTCAGCAAAAAAGGCAATTTTAATTTTTTTCGACAAGGGCAATGGTTTTGTAAAACACGTTCCTAAATGCCTCCCATATCAAAAATGGTCTTACTGGATCTTCACTACAAACGTTACATCCAGATCAATTTCCCCACCAGGCTCGTTAGCTGTCTTATCGCTCGGCTCATGATGCAGTTTGATTTGAACTGAACCATTTGAAGCATCTCCCGCATCCCATAAAGTATTGAGATTGAAGGGTTTGCCATTGCCATCAGAATCGTTGGGTTTAATGTTCAGATCTGCACCGGATACCTTGAAGGTAAAGAGGTGAGCATTGCTTTCGCTTTCGATTTCAGCGTTTAACTCCTCGGCTCCGTCGTAAAGATGGAGCTCACAATTGATATCACCAGTCAGGGAAGGCAATATGATCTCATCATAGGAATCCCATACACCGTCGCCATTGGTTTCTACCACTTCGAACTCCTGATCAAAGCCGGGAGCGGTAAGGTGAACTACCACTTTTGTGATGTTTTCAGATTCTGTATTGTTGTCTTTTTTGCAACTGGTAAAAACGGAAGCAGCTACGGTGAAGGCCAGAAAAATGCTGTAGAATTTCATCTTTTATGTGTTTAAATGATGTAAATGAATTGAAATGAAATTTTCTTTGGACTTGAGGTTTTAGGATAAACTTGGTTCACAAAACCGGGACGCATCACTTTCCAAAGGTCAACTTTGCCCGTAAGGCGAAGTTGATACCAGTTTCATCTGTAAAATATCGAAAAAAATTGAGGTATTCGCGATAACGAAGGTTGCTAAGGTTTTGAACACTTAGCCCAATGTGAAGCGGGAATTTTCTTTTCGAATACGACAGGTCAAAATGATATCCAGCCTCCAGGTTTAGGGTCGTAAATCCAGCTGGGGCATCTTTCAATAAACCCTCGATCGGAATCCTGGTTTGGCGCAAGGAAGTGGAAGCGAGCAATTTTAAGTAATTCCCAGGTTCGGGGCTTGCTGTTCCTTTGGTCTTTGCCCATTGAAGCCCGTATTGGATCTTGTCCACGGGCATCAGCGGCAGCCAATCCCGACTGGTTTCAAAGTCAGATTCCTTCCAGCCTCGCAGCAGCGAAACACGTCCTTCAAATGCCAGATCCTTAAAAACTGGCACGACAAGATCTGCATCAATCCCCTGAATGACAACGCTTTGTGCCTGGGCATATTGGTAAAACGGAAAGGGACCACGTACCGTAACGATGATGGAATCCAGCGACTGAATATAGATAAAATCACGGATCTGATTGCGATAAACAGTAAGTGACGCGGCTTTTCTGCCTTTGCGATATTGGATCGAGAGGTTTGAATTCCAGGACTTTTCTGGTAAAAGTGAAGCATCGCCGCGTTCGTAAGTAGCGGCTCCGTGGTGGACCCCCCGGGCGAAAAGCTCGTTCACATGAGGTGGTCGCCAGGCTAGACCGGTATGGAGGGTTATGGAAAGATTATTACCAACATGAAATATTCCTCCCAGAGACCCCGAAACATTGTGGTAAACCAGGGCCGTGTCCAGATCCATATTGCCATTGCCTTCGGTCGTCACTATTGCCCGGCGAAAATCGTAGCGTATCCCGGCTTCAAATTCCCAGGGCACCGGGAAGCGTCGCCAGCGTTCCATGCCCCAGACAGAGCCTCCAAACATTTGATAATCAGGCAAAGAGCCGCCTTTGCCAATGTAGTTCAGTTGATGGATGCCTTGAATGCCCATTCCACCTTGCCAATGGCTGATAGGCAGGTGCTCCAGTGCCAAATCCAGGGTATTTGTCCAAATTCGGAAGGATTGCTGTGGTTTTTTACTCAAATCCTGCGGATCGCTTTTAGGCGGATGTGCATCAAATTCGCGGCGGTTGTTGTATTGCCAGGTGTATTGCCCCGTCATTTTCCATTTTTCAGAAAAGCGAAATAAAGTCTTGTATTTCAGCATATTGTGCTGAATGTCTTGATAGGGCCGGAGGATATCCCAGGTAAAACGGTCATCATTTTGAAGCGGGACGTCACTTCGGATGGCTTCGCGCAAGGTTGCCGTGTCGCTGATATGTGCCGCCCGGAGTATGCCAATTTTTTGAGCAAAACGGGAAGCGCTCAATTCGTGTTCCCAGTGTCCGTTTTGCCAACCTGCCATGGTCGAAAAATTAAGTTCTGAAGCCCCGGTATTGCCCAGAAAATAGTCGGGCGTCCGAAGGTTTCCGCTTCGTTTTCCAGTGCCTTGCACTCGAATGGCCAGCGATTTTCCCGGCAAACGCCAATCTGCCGTGCCCGACAATACTGCTCCCAAGCCATTGGAAAAAGTGCCGACATTGAACCACCCGCCGAGGCCATCGGCTTCCCGCAACGGCGCCGGTTCCAGAATTACCGCTCCGCCCATAGCGCCAACGCCATAACGCAAACCTGCGGCTCCTTTGATCACCGAAACCTTGCCTGCTGTGAAAGGGTCTATCTCCGGGGCGTGCTCGCTGCCCCACTGTTGGCCTTCGAGCGTCACCCCATTGGTCACAATAGCGATGCGGTTGGAGTGCAGCCCCTGGATAACTGGTTTCGCAATGGTAGAACCGGTATTGAGCGAACTGACACCCGGCAGTCTTTTGAGTGTTTCCGCCAGGCTAACTCCCTTGCTGGATTCCAGATCTATCTGATTTACAACACTTTCTGCCTGAGCTTTTGGAGGCGGCAGGGCCTTTTCTTTAACCACCACTTCGTTTAAGATCGCGCTGTGGGTCAAATGGAAGTCCACTTGTGCATTTTCTGTGAGCTCCACAATTTGTGTAAAATGGGCACACTCGATGTGACGCACTTCTATGGTATATGCCGTTTTTTCGCACAGGTTTGGGATCATGAACCAACCATTCTCGTCGGTAATGGTGGATTTGCCGAGTTCTTTGACGAAAACACTTGCAAAGGCCAATGGCTCATTTTGTTCCAATTCAGTGACCTGACCTCGGAGGGCGAGGTGACAATCCTGTGCTTTTAGCCCAATTATGCTAGAAAGCGAGTAAAAGCCCAGCCATACGGCTTTGCTTTTAAGCATGAGATGAAAAATTAAATAATTGGAAATACCCGAATTTTGATATTCAGGAGAGTGCCAAGATCGCTAACAGCATACCAGTAGTACATTCAGCGGCAAACAGATCAGCGATCGACCGATCAAGCAATGAGGCGGCCCTCGGCGCATGGAAGAATCGCTGATCTTTTTGGAAAAAACGGGCGCATGGTAGAAAACAGGCGTCTGCGATTCAGGAAGTTTGGCAAAAAAAGCGGGTAATTTGAGCAGGAAAAAGGGTTCCGAAACGGAAACTACAAAAGCGCAAAGTGTGCAATCCTCAGTGGCCCAGCGCTCATCGTGGATGTGGGCGCTGTTTGGATCGTGTGCGGCTTCGCAAACGGGATGTTCTGATCCATCATGGTGATGAGACACAAGCACATGCGTCGTTTTCAGCGACCAAAAAGCCGTGAAAAGCAGCACGAATGTCCAAGCACCGATGCGATGATATGGCCAGGTTTGTTGCAAATTAAGCATCCTAAAGTGCGAAGGTACCGTTAGATCAGCACCTTGAATGTCATTTTTTCGAGATTATTCAAAAGCTTCCCAATTTTCCCCTAGTTCACTGGGGTGCCAGAAATGCGCTTTGAAGGCAACTACGCAATCATTTTCCACTTTAATCCCTTCACTTTCAAGTAATTCTTGCATCAGGGTCGGGGTTTCAAAATGATGTCGTCCGCTCAACTCGCCTTTTCGGTTGACTACCCGGTGCGCTGGTACATTATCGATATGGTGGCAATTGTTCAAGGCCCAGCCGACCATTCGCGAGGAGCCCAGTGCTATAAAATCTGCAATAGCACCGTAATTGGTAACGCGGCCACGGGGTACCTGCCGTACTACTGCATACACCAGGTCATAATAGGTTGGATTTGGCTTATGTTTGTCGTTGGTGCTCATTATGCTAAGGTGCTTGAGTTTATTGCATGATCTTGAGCGAAGACACTCTATTGGTCAACACAACATATTCTTCCCAGCCCAAGGTTTCAGGGCGTTTTTCAAAATAGGCGTCCTCCATCAACATTTGACCGGGCAAGAAGTTTTTGAGTGTGTTTCTCAACATTTTCCGACGTTGCCCGAATGCTGTTTTGACAATGGTTCTAAAGAGTTTTTCGTCGCATTCCAAAGAAAATCCCTCTTTTCGGGTAAGGCGAATAACTGCGGAAACAACCTTGGGTGGGGGATTGAAAGCGCCAGGCTTGACGATAAAGAGCAGTTCTGTTTTGAAAAATGCCTGAGCCAATACACTGGTAATGCCATAAACTTTAGAGCCCGGTTTTGAAACAATTCGGTCAGCAACTTCTTTTTGAAACATACCAACCATTTCCGGAATTTGGTCGCGCCAATCGAGGAGTTTGAAAAGAATTTGTGAAGAGATGTTGTAGGGGTAGTTGCCAATGAGGCAAAATTGTTTTTTCTCAAAATAGGCAGGGGCGTCAAAATCAAGAAAGTCCTTGAAAATCAAGTGCTTTTGGGCTAATTCAGGATAGTTTTTGCCCAGATATTCCACCATGTCCTGGTCGGCTTCTACTGCAGTGGTCTGATATTCAGGGTGTTTTAGCAGGTATTTGGTCAACATGCCCATGCCTGGACCAACTTCAAGGACCTGCCCTGTCAGGGTTGCTTGAAGCAGGCTGTCGCTGATTCGCTCGGCGATGCTTTCATCTTTTAAGAAATGCTGACCGAAGGATTTTTTAGCGTACATAAAGATATCCACAAAGAATAAAACAGGAACCAGGCCACCCCGATCGCGTTTTCAATGGTACATTCAATCATAAACGAAGTAAATGCCATTATTTGAAATCCTAAATAAAGGGCATTTTTCGGGGCGGCGCAAATCGGCCAAAAAAAGGCCAACAGGCTAAGCGTCAAGCCCAACAGGCCAGTACTTGCCATTATGAAAATAAATTCATTGTGTGGCAGCCGAAAATCTTCACTATAATCGGGGTACCGTTCGGAAACATTACGTCTTGTTTCATTGTAAAGATCGCCCGCTCCAGTGCCCAACCAAGGATTTTGTTGCCAAAGGTCCCAGCCAGACTGGAGCGATATCCATCGCATGCCATCGGAGTAGAGGTGCCCGTCATCACTGTTAGTGAAACGTTCCCAGTCATATTTCATGTAGTAAATCCGGGTTTTTAAACTTGGTACTGTCTCCTTGGCGATCCAAAAGACGGCAACAAGCATGCACAGGCCTGCTACACCAATGAGCCGTTTTTTGCTGACCCAAATATATCGGAACAGCAAAAAGATCAAAGCGCTATACAGGGCGAACAACCCACTTCTAACGGACAAAAAGTGCAGAAAAACAAATAAAAATACCACTGCAGCCGCCATTGAATATCGCTCCCAGGTATGCCAGATCCAAAACTTCTGTTTCCATAGCCAGCCTCCCGATAGAATTGCGGTTGCCAATATCAGACTGAATCGAACGTGCGAACGGGGCACCGGGACAGGGTTCCCTCGCCCAAGCCCTTCAAGGATGGAATCGTAATGAAGAACAAAATTGATCCCTACTCCAATGCACATACACACTATAAACCAAACCAGAAGATAAAGCACTGATTTACAACGCTTTTCCGACAGGTAAGGAAAATTGGCCAGAGCCCAGGGCAGTACAAGGAATGGCAGTCGTGTTTGCACTAATCGCAGCCAATAGGCCTTATCGTCCGACCAAAAACAGCTCAGTGTGGGTGCAATCAGGAGCAAGGTCAAAATTACAAGATCGTGACGGCGGTATAGCCGAAAAAATGAAGTTTTTAGCACCTCCCACCATGTTCGAAGATAGCGGAGGGAGTAACCCAGGGTTTGAGCGGTGTGCCACCAAGCGGCAAACACCAAAAACCACATGCTAATGGAAAGCAGGAACGGTGATACAACCATGCTTACCACAAGCAGATTCGCAGACCAAAAGGCTAGTCCCGCAGGCGTTGAAATGGGTTTTAGAAATGTGGCCAATGGATTGAATGTGGTCAATGAGTTGAAATTGATCAAGGTGATAATGCTGCAGGCCGACAAGCTAGCGCAAAGATAGTTGCTCGTGCATCGTTTCGTTGAACTTCCCTACATTTGTGCTGTTCTGTTTTACACATCCAACACATGAAGCACACTGCTACGTTTTTTTTCTCATTGCTTGCTTTATTTTCGTGTAAAAACGAACAACGCCCAAGCACCGACGATTCAACGCTTTTTCAGGAAAAACCCACCCCTGCTACCACGGTTTCTGAGCCCCTTCAGTTGCCTAAAATGGGCGAAGGTAATTTTGAGAGTCTTGTAGCAGATTTTGAAGACAAAGACCGGGGGATTTGGCAAAAACCAGAATTGGTGATCTCTTTCCTCGGCGATATTAAGGACGAAACCGTGGCTGATATTGGCGCTGGAACGGGATATTTTGCCTTTCGTCTGGTGCCAAAAGCAAAAAAAGTGATCGGCATCGATATTGACCCCCGTTTCATAGATTTTCTTGACAGCGTAAAGGTTCGACTCCCTCTTTTGTACCGTGACCGTTTTGAAACAAGGCTCGCAAAATTTGATGACCCCTTGCTTGAGCCGAACGAAGCAGACAATGTGGTAATTGTAAACACCTACGCCTACATCGAAAACCGACCCCAATATTTAAAAACCCTTTATAAAGGCGTATCCCCAGGCGGGCAATTGCTTGTCATAGACTTCAAAAAGAACAACTTACCTGTTGGCCCGCCCGAACAATATAAAGTATCCCTTGCTCAGGTGGAGCGTGAGTTGGTGACTGCTGGATTCAAAATTTCAAAAATCGATAAAGACATGCTTGATTATCAGTACATTATACTGGCAATTAAGCCCCTCTAATTTTCACAATTACCCGCCAATATCCCGGCAAAAGCAGGAAATAGGCAGGTTACTTACGCCCTCCCAGATCAATGCGTGGTTCGTTTAAAATTTTTACCTGGCTTGGAATCCCTGTGTTTTTGCATTGGACCTTTGGCCTTATATTCATTTATATACTTTGGCATGCTCAAAGTGAAGGGCTTGGCACTGTCCAGACAATCTGGCTGACCACGCTTTTTATGTCCTTGTTTCTGTGTGTATTGCTCCATGAATATGGACATGCAATTGCTGCCCGAAGGTATGGCGTGAAGACAAGGGATATTGTTTTGATGCCAATTGGTGGTGTCGCACGTTTGGAACGGATGCCCGAAAAGCCTTTTCAAGAGTTTATAGTAGCCATTGCTGGCCCTGCTGTCAATGTGGTGATCGCTACATTATTGTTTTTTGTCTTGAGTTTTACAGTTGAGGAAGGCGGCTTCGGAGAGATGTTTTTATCGGCCGTCCAGACCAGGGACATAGGAGAGGAGATCGCTACCGAATCGGGTTATCTGATGTCGCCGACAGTCCATTTCTTTATTTATTTGGCGATAACCAATGTGGTTTTGGTGCTTTTCAATATGATACCCGCTTTTCCGATGGATGGGGGGCGGGTTTTTAGGGCCCTGCTTTCCATGTGGTTGGGTAGGCCACGTGCCACCAAAATTGCATCATGGTTGGGCCAGGCGATTGCCTTGATGTTGGTAGCAGCTGGCTTGTGGAGCAGTGATTTTATGCTCAGCATTTTGGGTATTTTTGTGATTTATGCAGCACGTGCAGAAAACGACAATGTACAGACAGAGGACCTGCTTTCCAGGTATAAAGCACGGGATGTGCTACGGCCGAATTTTACCCGCTTGCGGTCCAACGATTGGATGCTCACGGCCATAGAAACGTTGCGGCATGGGTTAGAGCGCAATTTTCTGGTTTTTGACATTAACGATAGACTGGTAGGGATCTTAGAGGAAGACGACATTGTTCGAGCCATGCGAAAACCTGATGTGACGACTGAAATAAACCAATATTTGCAAAGGCCCGAAGTGGTGCATGTGGAGGATTCCTTGGTAAAAGTCAGTGGATTAATCAGACAACGGGGTTTTGGTATTGTGGCGGTGACGGATGATACTGGTGCCTTGCTCGGGGTTATTGACGAAGCTGGGCTGCTCTTTTTTGTTAAGATTGAAGAAGGGCGGTAATAATCATGTTTTCAAATACAGGTCGTTCCAAATAAAAAAGCCATGTAGCAGCGGATGCCTTAAAAGGGTTTATTCCCCCTTCTACGAAACATCTGCCGCTACATGGCTATACTTTCAAGTCAACTTAATTCGCTTCAGCAGCACCGAAGGTCCAGTTCACACCAAATAAGAATCCACTGGTAATGCTCAGACTTTCTCCCAAAATGCCTATGTTAAAGTTGTTGTTGTTCAGGTCAAGTCCAAATCTGGAAGTGGTTGTTTTTGAGTCAGAATTATCAGCATCTTTAACGGTTGTCTGATTAAAGCCCAATCGACCGAAGGAAGCCTCAAAGGTCAAATTGTTTCCGACATAAAAAATCACCCCTGGTCGGATACCGGCATGGATTATAGAGTATTTGTTCTCCTCCCGTCCATCTTCTTCATCCTTCCCAAAGGCTGCACCTGCTTGGGCTTCCAGCCAAATCCCCATATTATCTGTTGGCTTTTTGATACAACGGAAAAACGGGCTGATGCTGATCAGATTCAATTTGTCCTCGGTGGTGCCGCCTTGGAAATCGGGAAATTCAGACTTGACTGAAGTCATACCTACGTCTATACCGGCCCATTTATTCCCAAATACATACCCTAGTCGCGGGATAACAGTAACAAATGTGGTTTTGGATTCTTCTTTGTCTGTACCAAACTCTTCGGTTTCCTTCATGGAAGAAAAACCGACATTACCTCCGACCAAAAATTGGGCGTTAGCCTGAAAAACTAGTCCGATGAAGAAAAGACAGGTGAGTGTGAAAAGTTTTTTCATGATGTTAAATTTTGGTTAGTGAAAAAATAATGCATCAAATGTAAGGCAAACTATCGCATTTGCAAAAAATCAAAATCATTGTTAAAAATGATTGTCGTTACCAACTGTAGGGATTTACTTTTGTGCAGAAATAAAACTCGTTCCTCTTTTGAACCCAGCTTTCTTTGTTGACCTTTCCGTTGGTTCAGTATTGGCACTCGTGATGTTCGGTGTGGGCTTATCGCTCACTTTCTCCGATTTCATGCGGGTAGTCAGGCACCCGCGTGCCTTTTTTACTGCGCTCACGGTACAGATGCTTGCGCTGCCTGTCATTGCCTTTATAATCACATTAGCCTTGCCTATCCCTGCTGAAATAAAGGTTGGTTTTATAATTCTTGCTGCAAGTCCGGGTGGGGCCACTTCTGGTTTTCTTACCTATTTATGGCGCGGAAACGTGGCACTTTCGCTTTCGCTTACCACAGTCAACAGTATCCTTACTTTGTTTTCGATACCAATTGTTGTCAATATTGCCCTTAGCATTTTCCTGGACAAATCTTCTGATTTGCATTTGCCCTTTTGGGATACCGTAGGCCACATATTTTTTATCACCATTATCCCTGCAATGTTTGGGGTTTTGCTTAGAAAATTGAGACCGGTTGTCGCCGAACGGATCAGCAAACCTGCTAAATATGTCATGCTGGGCTTATTAGCCATTGTTTTTGCTGTTAAACTTTTTGGAAGCGAAAGTGTAGGCGGCACAGGATTGACGGGAAGAGACATTCTGCTTATTTTACCGGTTGGCTTTTTGCAAAACACGGCATGTTTGCTCGTTGGCTATTTTGCTCTGCAATACATGAGAATACCACATCCCTCCCGCCTGACGGGGGCCATGGAAAGCGGAGTTCAAAATACAACTCTTGCCTTTCTGATTGCAGGCAATATGCTTGGCAACCCTGAAATGGTTAAACCGGCACTCATTTATTCTATGTTCTCTTTCTGGACAGCCTGTATCTTTGCTTGGACTGCGAATAAAATGGCTGGGCGTGATACCACTTTGAGACATTAAGTGCCTATTATAAAAACAATATCACCATGAACATACGCCTTTACCTTATTCTCCTGACGCTGCTTGCCCAATTTAGCCCAATTTTGGCACAGCCTCCTGCTCCCGCTCCAGTACAATCGGGCGCCATACTTATCATGGGCGCAACCGCGCACCTGGGCAATGGCAGTGTAATAGCCAATAGTGCGGTGGGTTTTGAGGCTGGCAAACTAACCCTTGTGGCCGACGCTACAACCATCCGTATTGACCGTTCGAAGTATGCTACCGTTTATGATGCTACAGGAAAACATGTTTACCCCGGTTTCATAGCTCCCCTGACCAACCTCGGACTGGTAGAGATAGAAGCCGCACGTGCTACAGCGGATTATGCTGATATTGGTCAGTACAATCCGAATCTTCGCGCTTTGGCAGCCTATAATGCTGATTCGGAGGTTATCCCTACGGTTCGTTCCAATGGGGTATTGATAGCCCAGGTGGCTCCTCGGGGCGGCACCATTTCAGGCAGCTCCTCCGTGGTACAACTCGATGCCTGGAACTGGGAAGATGCAGCCTATTATCCTGACGAGGGTATTCATCTTGAGTGGCCTCAAATGCGCATATTTGGCGGTTTTGAAACAGGAAACCCTGGAATCAAAAAAAATGAACAGTACGATAAAGATGTATTGGCACTTCGTCGCTTTTTTGACGAGGCGAGCTCATATGCCCAACAACCTGCGCCAGAAGTAAAAAATTTCAAGTTTGAGGCGATGCGCGGCCTTTTTGAACAAAAAACTACCCTCTATATCCACTGCGACAACCTTAAAACTATTCAGGAAGCAGTACTTTTTGCTGAAAACTATAGCCTGAAAAAAGTGCTTGCTGGAGCCAATGATGCCTGGCTTATCCCGGATTTTTTAAAGGCGCACCAGGTCCCAATTCTCCTTGGAAAAACACAAAGCCTGCCTTCTCGAGAAGACGAGGATGTGGACCAAACCTTTAAAACTGCTGCCTTGTTGCAGGAAAAAGGCGTTTTGTTTGCTTTCTCGAATGATGGTTTCTGGCAACAGCGCAACCTTTCCTTCCAAGCTGGGCAAGCAGTCGGTTATGGCCTTCCAAAAGAAGCAGCCATCAGTGCGCTAACATTGAATACCGCCAAAATTCTCGGTATTGACAAAACTTGCGGCTCCCTTGAGACCGGCAAAGACGCCACGCTTTTCATCTCGGAAGGCGATGCGCTTGATATGCGAACATGCAAGGTGACTGCTGCTTTTATTCAAGGACGTACTATCAATTTGGACAACAGGCACAAGCAACTTTACCAGCGATTTGAAAAAAAATACAAGCAATGAACATCGAGCAGTTTCGCGAATTCTGCCTGGCGAAAATTGCCACCTCAGAAGACTTCCCATTTGGTCCGGAAACACTGGTGATGAGAGTGGGCGGCAAAATATTTGCCATAACAGGGCTAGATAGCGACCGATTTAAGGTCAATCTTAAATGCGACCCCGACCGGGCAATCGAGCTTAGGGAGCAATACCCTGAGATTCAACCTGGTTGGCATATGAACAAAATACACTGGAACACGGTAGATTTTGAAGGCAGCCTTCCTGGAAGCTTGCTTCGGGAATTAATTGACCACTCGTATGATTTGGTGGCCAGATCTTTGAAAAAACCGGAACGCGAAGCATTGGGTTTGTAAAAACAGTGACCTCGGAGGTCTTCGAAGACCTCCGAGGTCACTGTTTTTACAAACCTAAAACCGCTCCAATCTCCATCAAAATCAATTCCTTGTTTTTTGCGGCAAAGGCCGACCTGGCTGCCGCATGGTCAATGCTCAGGAACCCAAAAGTATCGAAATGACAGCCGATGATACGGTTGCATTGAATAAAATCACTGGCAATCAGGGCATCGTGGTAGTCCATGGTAAAATTGGAACCAACTGGCAAAATAGCCAAATCCAACTTTGGGCAGGTCATTGGGATCAATTGCATATCCATGGTCAATGCCGTGTCTCCTGCAAAATAAAACACACCATCAGGAGTATCGAGCACGAAGCCTGCCGGAGACCCGGCATAGGCTCCTTCAGGCCAACTACTGCTGTGAACCGCATTTACCATTTTTACCCGTCCAAACTCAAAACTCCACCAGCCCCCAATATTCATCGGGTGGGTTTTAAAGCCCATCTGGCTGTATCTGTTGTGAATTTCCCAAATGCCAACAATGCGTACATCCGGGTTGTTTTGAACTATGTTTTCTAAATCAGCACAATGATCAACGTGCCCGTGGGTAAGCAGGATATAATCGCAGCGAATTGCATTTACATCCACTGAGGTCGCGAGTGGGTTGCCTGTGATAAACGGATCAAAAAGGATTTGCTTTCCGCCCGCTTCGGCAAGGAAGCAGGAATGGCCGTAAAACGTGATTTTCATGATGCAAAGTTAAATTTGGACAGGCTTTTATTTGATAGTTGAACTGATTATTTCAAGCCTGCTTTTTTTGGCTACTTTTGCAGCGCAAAAACTACCGCCTCCTATGCAATACCTCGGCGAACACCTTCTTCCTGGCCAAATCGGACATCTTTGTGCCGTGCTGTCTTTTGTGGCTGCGCTCATGGCCTCCGTTTCTTTTTTCATGGCCACAAAACACCGTGAATCAGTTCAATATCATGGGTGGCGGAAATTGGGGCGTTATACATACCTTTTTCATGGTCTGGCCACTTTCGGCATTATCGGAATGCTGTTTTGGATACTCACCGGCAAAATGTACGAATATCATTATGCATGGGCCAATGTGTCAGACGATCTTCCTGTGCAATATGTATTTTCGGCATTTTGGAAGGAACAACAAGGCAGTTTTTTACTTTGGAGTTTTTGGCATATCATTTTAGGTATAGTGTTGATGTTTCGCGCAGGCAAATGGGAGGCGCCGGTTTTGGCAGTTGTTGCGTTGGCAGAAACCCTTATTGCGTCTATGCTTTTGGGATTGTATTTCAATGAGTTCCGTTTTGGCGCAAGTCCTTTTGATTTATTGCGGGATGTGATGGATGCTCCTATATTCAATCAGGCCGATTACCTTGGGAAGATAAAAGGAAACGGGCTGAACCCTCTCCTTCAAAACTACTGGATGACCATCCACCCACCTACCTTGTTCCTGGGTTTTGCCAGTACAATTGTCCCTTTTGCATTTGCTATTTCGGGGCTTTGGCTGCGGGAACACAAAGCATGGTTAAAGCCAGCCTTGAGTTGGTCGCTTTTTTCGGCTGCAATCCTTGGAACCGGGATACTTATGGGTGCAGCCTGGGCTTATGAAGCACTGTCATTCGCAGGATATTGGGCCTGGGACCCTGTCGAAAACACCTCCCTGGTGCCTTGGCTTATTCTTCTGGCAGGCATACACACCAACCTTGTGGCTCGCAGCACAGGGTACTCCATCCGAAGTACCTATGGATTCTATCTGCTCACATTTATTATGATCCTGTACTCAACCTATCTTACCCGTAGCGGGATTTTAGGCGATACATCGGTACATTCTTTTACTGAAATGGGGCTTGGTTTGCAGTTGATCGTGTTGATCGGGCTCTTTTCCTTTCTGGCGTTATGGTTGTGGATTTACAGATACAATGATGTTCCGGAAATAAAAGGGGAGGAAAAAACAAATTCCCGTGAGTTTTGGATGTTCATTGGTGCTTTGGTATTTCTTTTTTCAGGGCTATTAATGACCGGTGCGACTTCACTTCCCGTGTGGAACAAAATTGTACAAGTCTTCACCCCTGATTACGTAGGCGCGGCCTTAAAAGACCCCATAGAACACCACAATCGGTATCAGCTCTGGATTGCAGTATTTATTGGCATGCTTACCGGAGTTGCTCAATGGATGCGCTACAACGAACGCAACTGGGTGGCACACGCCAGGGTCTTTGGGCTTCATATTGGGGTGGCAGCCATTGGTGCGGCTATCCTTACATTTCTCAATTCGATGTGGATAGAAGTCAGGGCCTGGCAACTATTCATCTTTTTGTTTGCGGCCATGTTCAGTGTTGTGGCCAATATGGACTACTTGCTAACGGTGATGAAAGGAAATTTGAAGCTGGCCGGATCAGCAGTTTCACATATGGGATTTGGCTTGTTTCTTTTAGGCGTTCTGAGTACCGGGTTAGGAAAAGATTGGATCTCGGTCAATACATTTGCCATGGAAGGCTTGATTGAAGGCGCTGATGATGAAGCACTTAGACGGAGTGTTATTCTTATGAAAGATTCGCCTATGCCTATGAGGGGATTCAATGCTACCTATACCTCTGATACCCTTGAAAGGCAAACGCGCAGTTTCAGCGTACATTTCGAGCGCAGAGATGAAAGCGGCAATCCAACTGGCGAAAATTTTACGTTGAGCCCCAATGTGATGTATGACCGTCAGTTTTCAAAGGTGGTTGCAAACAATCCATCTACCCAACATTATTGGAATTACGACGTGTTCACCCTGGTATCCTCCCTTCCAAAAGCCGAACTTGACCCGGAATTTGCAAAGCAACAGGAGGACAGTCTTAAATATGGAAAGTATGAGGCTGTAGTTGGCGACACAATATTTACAAAAGAGCACTACCTCGTAGTGGACGCTGTAACGAAAACCCCACAACATCCTGAATATCAAGCTACAAAAGGCGACCTTGCTGTGGGCCTGAAAATGCGCGCTTTTGCATTGGACGACCCAAAGGCATATCCTGCCAACCCCATGCTTTATCTCCGTCCAGCAAAAGGAGGATTTTCTTTGCAATCCGAGATAGGGCAATTGCAAATGAAGGTCAGACTAAATGAAGCATCTATGGAACATATCCTGAAGGCAGAGGATGCGCTGAACTATGTTAATTATAAGGTTAAGGAAGGGGATTATTTTGAGTTTTCAGGATTCAAAATCCATTTTTCCAAAGTACTTAAAGATGTGCAACACGCTTCCTATGCCCCGGAAGAAGGCGATATTGCTGTGGCTGCGGGATTGGAGGTCACGGCCCCTAATGGAGAAAAAGCAAGTGCTTCCCCGGTTTACCTTATACGGAACAGCCTACCTTTCAGCCTCAAAGACGAGGCCCCTTCCCTTGGATTACATTTTAGGTTTGAGAATATTGATCCCCAAGCTGGTCTTCTTACTATTGGAGTGGCCCAAACACCTGATAATCAATCAGGTATTCCGGTGGAAATAGCTGAAAATGCAGCGAGATCTGATTATATCGTGCTGGAGGCCATAATTTTCCCGGGCATCAATTGGGTTTGGATCGGCAGCATTATGATGATGTTCGGCCTTGTCTTAAGCTTTTGGAAAAGGTTGACGGGTTGATCGGTTGTTTATTAATTATAGATCGTGGTTTGCTGTTAAACTTTTGCAAACCAATACACTATGAAACGGCAAGGCTTTGAAGGTGCCTACTTTTGAGCCACGAAATAAGTCATCCATTCTAGTCTTTCACTATAAATAACTCTTCTTGCATGGAAAGGAATAAACAAGTCCAAATTGGCCTTCTTGCGTTGCTCGCAATTCTTTTGGTTGCAAACCTTGTAGGCGGCGGTTTTCAAAATTGGTTCAGTCCCTCAGAGGCTGAAAAAATTAATGAGTCTGCGGCATCATTCAATGCAGCCCAACAATCTGGCAATATACCCGGAACGAACCAAAATGTTGTAACGGCCCCTGCTGGTGCGGCCACCACGATCCAATATGAACAGCCCGTATTTGATTTTGGTACAATTGACGAAGGAGAAATTGTAAAACACAATTACAAATTCAAAAACACAGGCGGCGAGCCACTTGTCATCCACAATTGTAAAGGGTCATGTGGTTGCACAGTTCCAACCTGGCCAAAAGAACCGATCCCTGCAGGTGGGACTGGCGAAATTAAAGTTGAGTTCAACTCCAAGGGTAAACCCGGTCAACAAAGCAAGCGTGTGACGATTACTGCCAATACCAACCCTACGGAAACTTTTATTGAAATAAAGGGGGAAGTTAGGTCCAAAGAACAACCTGCCGTAAAGGGTCAATAGTAAAATTTTTTATTGACAGGTATTTTCTGTTTTGAATGCTTTGAAAAAACAGCCGATCATTCTGTAATTAGAAAAAACCATATTCGAAAGCCGCTCAACTTGGCAACCAAGCGAGCGGCTTTTTTATTTCCGACCACAAGGTGTCGGTAATCGGCCATAGTGCAATAGGGTAAAGAAGTGTCGGCCCAAAAAAGCACTACTCCAAAATTGGTACGGTTTTTGGTTTTACCTACCCAACTCTGCAAGACAGACGACATAACCCCAAAGTCCTGAAAATTGCAACTGGATTTTATCACTACATTGGCCAAGCGTAATTTGCTGACATACAAAGCGTTGCGCAGAAGATTAAGCACAAGCCTCAAAAATAGTGTTTCGTCGTTTGACGATTTTAGCAGTATCCTTGCGCCTCAAAAAGTTTAGCGAGCGGAAAAGACGAAATAAATAATTTTTTAATTTCAATATTTTCTGCTCTATTTAATCCGTAATCCTTACCGCCTTTATGGTTGGTTTCAAGTGTTTCCCGAATTTTTTGAAAAGTTGAGTTGGAATTGGTATTGAGTGGTAGGATCGAAGAAAAATCTTGTGCAATTTCCACAAGCATGTTCCTTCTAAAAATCCTGGTTTCTTGGTTTCCCAATTCTTCAATACATCATTTAATTCACTGAAAATACTCGAAACTTGAACTGTAAACTTTTTTGGACTACCGACAGCAGGAATTTAGATCAAGGGCATCTTTCTCCTACATCCCAACTTACATCGTCCAGCGTCCAAAAACATTTGTCAATTCCAAACCGATTTACATTGATGAAGAGTTCAATACACTCCTTCTCAAAGATGCTATGCATCTCACCTTTTTCCTCATCCACTAATTTTTTGACCATGAACATCTCAACTACTCCGCGCCGGGTGGCGCAAGGGCTGCTCGTGCTGTGCTTTACACTGGCCGCAATGGCCGGATTGAGGGCACAGTGTTCGGATTTTACCGCATTTCCTCCTGGGCCGATAGTGATTAACCTAACCCTGGATGCATTTGGCAACGCTAGTTTGAACGAAGCCGTCTTGAATGCAAATGGATTTGTAAAGGACCCTATGTGCTACTTCTGGCTAAGTCAAACCCCGGCAGTGCTTGCTTCCTATACCAATGCACCCATTCCGTTTTCTTGCGCAGACGTGGCTACTTCTCCACAAACCTGGCATGTAAGAGCTGGCGGTAATCCTGCTATTGGCGATGATATGGGCCCTGGCGCTACTATTGTTCCCATTACAATAAACGTGATTGACAACATACCGCCTACGATCACCTGCGTTGCAAACCAGCTGCGCGTTGCTGACCCGACTTGCAGTTGGACAGCTGCAGGCGGAGAATTTGACTGGGTAACGGCGAATGATAATTGTGCAACAAATATCACCTATACATTAACAGGTGCTACTAATGGTAACGGTGGCAGTACAGTAAACGGCATTGTATTTGGTTTGGGAGTTACGAATGTAACCTGGACGGTTGAAGACGACGCGCTGCCCACAGCAAGTCAGGCATCTTGTTCCTTCACGGTGACTGTAAATGACGCTACACCCCCAACCATAATGTGCCCGGCAAACGTGGTGGCCCCCAATGCTCCCGCAAACGGCACTTGTCAATGGATTGGAGCGGGACTTGGAGTCAGCAATGCAATGGTAGCAGATAACTGCGCCTCCGATGCCGCATTGCTTGCTACCTTGACTAACAATATAACCGGTCCTGGCAACTTGAATGGTTATCCTTTCTCGCTGGGGGTGACCAATGTTACCTATACCATTAATGACGGGGTGAATCCTTCTGTAAATTGTATGTTCACAGTGGATGTAACTGACCAGACCAATCCAGTAGTGACCTGTCCAACTCCTGCGGCCACTTATAACACAGATCCTGGTGTTTGCCAGGCTGTAGTAACTGGCCTGAATGCAACGGCTACAGACAACTGTTCGGTTTCAAGCCTTACCTGGGCGCACGTTGGCGGGCCGGCGCTGATAGGGCCCGGCACTTCTACGCCATCCAATGTATCGGGTGCCATTTTTGCGTTGGGTACCACCAGTATTCAATATACGGTAACCGATGGCGCCGGACTGATGCACACTTGCTCCTTTAATGTGACCGTGGTTGACAATCAGCCACCAGCCGTTCTGGCAATGGCTCCCAGCCTGGTAATTTACCAAAGTTCCTTTTCTGTGAACAATGCTCCAGGTACCTGTTCTCAAAACGTTTCCTGGTACCGTCCGAGCATTTTGCCCTGTCCTGCGCCACCGATGCCGTATGACTATACACACTGTGTATCAGACAACTGTCCTGCAACTTTTACCATTGCAGAACTTCAACCTATTATGCCTGATGGCAATCCTTACCCTGGCGATTTCTTTTTTGACAACGGGGTAACACCATATATATACGACAATTCCAACCCGCTTCATCGCACGACACCTGTGAGCGCGAATTTCCCAATTGGAGTGTTGCCGCCTACTACATTGCGTTACAGGGTGACGGACAGCAACGGTCAATCTACCACCCTGAATATTACGGTAGCCGTAGCCGAAACCGAAAATCCAGTAGCTAAATGTGTGGTGGGTCCGGCAGCTATTACGCTCGACCCTTCATTGGGCGTGGCAGTGGTTACTCCTGCCCTTATCAACAACGGCTCTACCGACAACTGTGGCATTCAGAGCATGAGTGTAAGTCCAAACCTGTTCGATTGCAATCAATTGGGCAACCAGAATGTTACGCTTAAGGTGACAGACAATGCAAATAATATGCATACTTGCGTCACCACCGTTTTTGTGTCAGACATTACACTGCCTGTTATTGGTTGCCCCTCTTCCTTTGTGGTGCCAGCTGGCGCTAATTGTAATGGTACAGTACCAGGCTTGATTTTCAACGTGGGGACATCAAGTCCTGCAGTCATGGAGTATTTTGACAATGCTATGGATCCATGTGGCCTAACTTTTGACTACCAGGTAAATGGCCTCCCCATTGGGTTTACTCCGTTGGGTTTATATGTTAGTACTCCTGTAAATATGAGCAGTATTGTATTCCCGGCAGGGAACAACTCTGTTACGGTTCGCGCAACAGACGGCTCTGGCAACATTCGGGTATGCAATTTTACGGTAAGTGTTCAAGATCAAACGCCACCTATTTACGCAACCGGCCCAAATCCAGGACCAACACCCGGTGATACTATTTTGGCAAACGTTCCAAACCTGGGTTCATGTTCCGCAAAAGCAATTTGGAACACCCCATTGTTTTCTGATAATTGTCCAGGGGCTGTAACCATCGTTTCGCAATCGGCTTTTTCCAATGTTACGATTTTTAGTGCAGACAATGGTGGGATTACGCCAGTAACTTATGTGGTAAAAGACGTAGCTGGAAACCTCTACACCTATGTTTTTAACGTACATGCGGTGGACAATCAGAACCCTGTAGCTAAGTGTAAGGATATCACCGTAAATTTGAGTGCTACCATTGGCGCAGGTTCAGTTACCGTAACTCCGGCCAATGTGGACGATGCGAGCACAGACAATTGTGGGTACACCTATGTTAGCACACCCGTAACCTATACTTGTGCCAATCTCGGTGCCAACAATTATGTCTTGACGATCTCGGACAATGCAGGCAACACCAATTCCAAAACTTGTGTCGTAACTGTAAAAGATATCACTGCTCCCAGCTTTAATTGTCCGGCAAACACAACTGTAAATGCTAATACAGTTTGCCAGGGATCCTTAACAGGTAGTGCAGTAGCAACGGATAACTGTTCTATTGCCACTTATGAATATGACCTCAATCCTCCTGCGCCAATTGCATTTGCGCTCTTAAACAACGGTGTGACCGGCAATCTGGCGAACATCCCCTCGCTTCCCCTGGGAGTAACGACCGTTACTTTGCGCGCATCTGATATTGGCTCGCCAGTAAACAGCAGCACCTGCACTTTTACGGTCACGGTGCAAGATGTTACCCCTCCAGTATTTGCGGGTGTTCCGGCAAGCGTCACAGTGGCTTGTAACGCTATTCCTCCGGTGACGAACCCAACTGCGACCGATAACTGCGGTACAGCAACGGTTACATTTTCAGGGCAAGTATTTAGCCCGGGAACCTGCACCTTTACCATTACCCGCACCTGGGTAGCTACTGACCTCGCTGCCAATACGGTATCAGTAAGTCAGGTAATCACGGTTCAGGACATTGTAGGCCCGGTATTCAATCCTGCATTTTTACCAACAGGCATTGTAAACATCAATGTAGCCAATTCATTGGCTTGTACGGGCAATTACACCTTGAACGTGGTGAATATCACGGATGTTTCTGATGCCTGCAACGGAGTTTCGGGTATCGGGTACAGCCTTGTACCAGCGAGCGGCGCGCCCTCTTCAGGGGTTTTGACACTTGCTGCAGGTACGTTCACGCTGCCAGTTTCAAGTTTTCCCATCGGCAACAATGTGGTTACCTTGACCGCTTCAGACGGTTGTGGCAATTTGACCACCAAGGTTGTTACCATTATTGTGACAGATAATCAGGCCCCCGTTTTCCAGAATTTTTATGCAGCAGATCCGGCAGGCCGTTGTGGCAAAATCTACGTTTTGCCAAACACAACCAACAACTGCGACCAGATATTCACCTGGACACGCCCTGTTTTGAATGATATTACCGACTGCGGCGCTTTCACGGTAACTGAAGTTATTGACAACGACAATAACCCAATGACCCCTAACTCAGTACAGCAGTTTGTGAATTTGATAAACCCATTTGTGGCCTTCCCACCGGTGTCGCCCAATGTGGTTGCGCAATTCCCCGTTGGAGAAACCGTGGTGAAATACACCGCCACACAGGGTGCAAACGTGAGCGTTTGTTCATTCACCGTTAGAATTGAAGATACACAAACCCCGGTTATAACCTGCCCGCCCAACACAAGCCTTTCAATTTCATCTGCTTGTGCAAACGCAGCAACGATACCTGTTTATTCTCCTGCTTCAATTTTGGATAACTGTATCAACAATGTGACAATTACCCAAACCCCTCCTGCAGGCTCTTTAGTGTCGCTTCAGGTACCCGTAGTGCCTGGCAACTCATTTGTTGTGCAATTACAGGCATCGGATATTTTCGCAAATCACCCTCCCTCGGTGCCTTGCAACTTTACGGTTACTTTAGTGGATGGTCAATCTCCCGTGCCTTTGATAACAAACTTGCCTGACATCACCAGCAACTGTACCAAGGATACGGTGTTTGCGCCGCTGGCCAAAGATTGCAACGGTGTTGATTTTGATACTATTTATGGCACTCCATCCGTACAGGTAATGATGATTCTGCCACCCCTGATGCCAGGCGGGCCACCGCGCTACGTCCTGAATCCGGGCAGTTACGTCATAACTTGGTCTTACACAGACCCTCAAAACAACACTACGACACAGCCACAAAATGTATTCATCAATGTGGACCTTGTAGGCCCGGTAGCCATTGCCCAATCGCTAGTCCTTAACTTGAATGCCATGGGCGTTGTAACAGTAACGGCCGCTCAGTTGAACAATGGTAGTTTTGACCAGGACGGTTGTGGACCAGTAGGTGTATCCATCCGAATCGGAACGGCCCCGAATTTCCAATATGTTAACTCCATTCAACTTACTTGTGCCAACCTTGCCAACAATGGTGTGAACCCGATCGTCTTTGCGGCTACTGACATTAACGGAAATATTACCCTTGCGGCCCCTTCGCCTACGGTGACGATCAAAGACGTGACGCCTCCTACTTTTGTTGGCCCTTGGTCGGCAGGACAAATGGACACGGTTATTCAGGCATGTTCAGCAGTCCCCCCTGCAGCTGCATTTCCACAATTAGCCATTGATCAATGTGATCTGGTGGTGAATATCACGCTGGCTGAAAACAGCACGCAAACTGTCTCGGGTTGCTCGCTTTACAGTTATGTAGTTACCCGCACCTGGACGGCGACAGACGATTCTGGCAACACGGCTACCCGTACCCAAAAGATTATTGTGGCTGATACTCAGGCGCCTGTTTTTGCAGTGAATACGCCAGCCACAATTGTTGCGAACACAGCACCCAACGCACAGGTTTGCAGTGCAGCCGTTTCGTTCAACATGGCAGCATTTGTCTCAGACTGCGAGGCAGCAGCAGACTTGACCATAACGAATTCCTTGATTTCTGCACCAGTGGGTAATACATTTGTAATTCCTGCCGGCTCAAATATCAGTGCGCCGAATTATCCGGTGGGCACCTATGTTGTACGTTTCACGGCTACTGACAAATGCGGCAACAGTTCAACAAAAGATGTTACCATCAAGGTGAATGATGTCACGCCTCCCACAGCAGTTTGTATCAACGGTGTAAGTGCTTCGCTGCAACCCTCCGGCACTGTTAATGTGACCGTAAACCAGTTCAACAACAACAGTTACGACAACTGTTCTGATGCGCTTGGCCTGCTGATTCAGCGCCTCGACCAGAATCCACTGGTAGCCCCTAGCGCTACACTTGAGTACAATTGCACTGACGCCGACGGTATGACGCAACATGGAGTCAAACTGTTCGTGGCGGATGATGTGGGTAATATGTCAATGTGCCTGACCTATATCGTAATTCAGGACAATGTGTCGCCAACCATTACTTGCCCGCCAAACAAAACTGTGCAGTGCACGGACATTCTGACGCCCGCAGTACAAGGAATTGCTACGGCTATTGACAACTGCCCAATTATAGACGATTCGATCTCTTATTCGGATGCGATCGGCGGCGGAGTGGGCAACATTTGCCAGGTGCTCACACGCACCTGGAAAGTAATAGATTTGGCCGATAATGTTTCTACCTGCAACCAGTTGCTGAGTATTCAGGATACTGTTAAGCCGGTATTTACGACCCTCCCACCAAATGTTACCGTGAGTTGCAGCGATGGCTCCATTGCGGTAATTCCGGTTGGTGCTACAGACAATTGTGATCCAAATGTGGATGTGGTGCTCACAGTCGATACCATCTCCATAGCACAGGGTGATTGTGGACTGTTTGATTATACCATAGTGCGTACCTGGACGGCAACCGACGATTGTGGGAATGTGAACATCCATACGAGGCTTATTAAAGTGGTTGATATCACAGACCCTGAGTTTGCCGGCATGCCTGACACCTTGATATTGAACACCTCCCAATTCCCTCCGAATTTAACCTGCTCAGTTCCACTTGTCCTGAATGTGGCGCAATTCCTCGAAGATTGCTCCCCGGACAGTTTGCTTTTGGTAACGAACGACGCACCGTTTGGTGACAATTCATTTATAATCAGTGGTGACTATCCGATTGGTGATTATTGGGTACATTTTGCAGCAATAGATGTTTGTGGCAATGTGGGTATTGATTCAATTTTCATACAGGTAATTGACAACAGTGTGCCGACCATGGTTTGCAACAACAACGTTGTGATATCGCTTGGCACCAATGGTGAAGCTATAATCGACGCAAATGATATTGACCTGGGCAGCATTGACAACTGTGCCATTGACACCACATTCCTCTCTCAAAACATGTTTGATTGTGGAGACCTAGGAGCACAAACGGTTGTATTGACCGCTATGGATATTTACGGCAACACCAATACTTGCGCAGTGCAAGTACAAGTGACTTTGGGTGTAAACTCAGGTTTTAACCTCAGTGCTTCCGGCACCCCTGAATCGTATTTCGGGGCTGACAATGGAACAGGAACTGCAGTAGCAACGGGTGGTACAGGACTATTCTCCTATTTGTGGAGCAATAGCGACACTACAGCTGTTGTTAGCGGCCTCGCCGCTGGCACCTATACGGTTTCCGTAACAGATGTAAACAGCGGTTGTATTTCCTTGGATACGGTTATTGTTAATGCAGGGGCAAAAATTACCCTCACCGTAGGAACAGATAACGATTGTCAGGGACAAATCATTAGCATCCCTGTTTCGGCAAGCAATTTTATTAACGTTACAGGTTTCAATTTTGGCTTGGCACTGAGCAATGGCGTTGCGGGCAACATCACTGGAATAACAAACGTAAACGCGGCGCTTACAGGTCTGATTGCAGGCGTGAATACTGTTTTCTGGGCACAGCCCAACCAGATTCCTACGAACCTGCCGGACGGTTCCGTGCTATTCAATATACAGATTCAACTCAGCAATGCAGCTGTAGGCACCTCCAGCAATATTGTTGCCTCTGCTTTGCCTGTTTTAATATTCCTTCAGGACGGGACCAACCAGGCGCCTATGGTCAATTTCAATAGCGGCTCAGCCACAATCGGGTGCGTTGCTCCCAACGACCTTGAGGTAGCAGGTAATGTATTCACCTGGAAGGCCCCTGTGAAACCTGTACCAGGTGTAACCCTTACCTTGGGTGGTACGGCCAACGATACGGATTTGACGGCCTTGCCGGATGCTGTTTATAGTTTCTTCGTAGCAAGCGGCTCGAACACCATGGTTTCGGGAAGCAAAATTGCTACCGTGAAAAATCAGCAAATAAATGTGGGCGATATGCTTGGTATTCAGGCACATGCCGCGTTGCAAGTGGCCTTCAACAATGGCTTTCAATGGGTGGCAGCCGATATAAATGGCGACCAAAGAGTGAACTTGCTGGACTACGCACTGGTACAAAAATATGTGCTTGGTAACGGCGCACACTTTACTGACAACCAAGGGAACCAGGTTGGGCCGGATTGGAAATTTATTTCTGGTTTCCACCAGTTCATGCCACTGCCTTTAGGCAATCCGGCTGCTCCGATGCCCAATCCTTTGAACAATCCCGCGCCCGCAACTATCATTACGCATAACAACGTTATGGTTGATTTCCTGAGTGACAACATTGTGGCGGTACTCGTGGGTGATGTGAATGGTTCGGTGATACCTAGCTTGACAAATGGCGGTGGTGGTACAGAAAATGCCGAGGCATTGAAATTTAGATTGGACGAACGCGCTTTGCAAATGGGTGAAATTGTAACCGTTCCATTCAAAGCCTTGGACTTTACGAACGCACAGGCCTATCAAATGACCATTGGGTTCGATCCGGAAGTGCTTGAGTTGCAAGACATTCATGAAGGCGTTTTGCCAGGTATGACGGAAGATAACTTTGGCACAGATTACCTTGTGGATGGTTTGCTCAGTACCTTGTGGATAGGAAACAAACCTAGCACTTTCAACGACAATGAGACCTTGTTCTCCCTGACGTTCAGGGTATTGAAGAGTGTTCCAAGTTTGTCGGACGTATTGCAAAGCAGTTCTTCTATTACCGAAGCTTTGGCGATTGACGAAACAGGCAAATCCATTCCTGTTGAGTTTGAATTTGTCGCTTCCGTATCCACAGATGGAACTGAAAGCAAGATGTTTGCGCTCTATCAGAATCAGCCCAATCCATTCACTTCGGAAACGAGCATTTCGTTTACTTTGCCGGAGCCTGGTCGTGCTACCTTGCGTGTATATAGTGCCGAAGGGCGCCTGGTGAAAACCGTAATTGGCGAATTTGGCGAAGGAATGAATGTAATTCGTTTCCAAAAAGGCGATTTTGGTTCAAATGGAGTGTTCTATTACGAACTGGAAACTCCAAAGCACAGTGATCGCAAGAAGATGATTTTGATTGATTGAATAAGACCTGGGTGAGGCGGTGCCCACAAGGCACTGCCTCACTATTCAACATTCATCAATGCTTACCCTCCATCTTTAATAGTTTGACATTGAACACCATGAGAAATATTTTATTAATCCTGTTTCTGCTTGCAGCAGGGGTTTTTGCAACCAAATCCGCTGCACAGGCAGTCATCCTAAGAGCCGATACGCTGGAAGTGCCTTGTATTTCGACCGATACTTTTCTGGTACCAGTTTATTTGGACAATTTCACCAATGTCTCAGGATTGCAATTCACCCTTGAATGGGATACTTTACGGCTTGATTACGCCTATGTGACGATGGTACACCCTCAGTTTCAAGGGGGAGCAGGATTTGATACATTGCCTGCGTCTGGTGCCTTTAATAAACTAACTTTTGCATGGACCGATTTGGCAGGGCTAAGTCTTCCTTCAAATACAGTACTGTTTAAAATTGCCTTCAGGCGAATTGGAGGAACTCCGGCCCCAATTTCTTTTGTAAACGATCCAACTGACATCGCCGTTTTCGACAATCAGTTTAACCAGCTATTAGTAGAAACTTATCCTGGTTTGATCAAACCGATTGACGGCATTGGCCCGAGTATCAGTTGCCCGGCAAGCGTAGTGACCGGCTGGTCGGGGCCGATTGCAATACCTAACATTCCGGCTGTCTTTATGGACAACTGTGGAACGCCCACTGTTGGCTGGGCATCTGCCGGAGCTACTTTTGCTAATTTCCCGACCGACCCTGATGCGAGCAATGCCTTGTTCAATGTTGGTCTGAGCACAGTTACTTATAAGGCAACAGATGCGGGCGGCAATACCGCCACATGCTCCTTTGACATTCTTGTGGAATTTTCGATTTCAACAAACGATTTGACCCTGATAGCCAATCCGAACAACTTTGCCTCCTGCGGCGAGACAATTTCGATTGATGTGCTTGCTTTCAACTTTGACAGTATCGCAGGCTTACAGTTTTCAATGGAGTGGCTGCCGGCTGGCCTCGAATTTGTTTCGATCAGCAATATGAACGCTACGTTGGATATTGACCAGAGTAATTTCAATACCGACTCGACAGCCTCAGGTGTGTTTTCTTTTGTCTGGACTAGCAGCACTTTCACCGGTGCCACTTTGCCGGGCGGCGAGACATTGTTTACCTTGACCTACAACGTATTAGGCACCGGGTCAGTAGATTTTGGTAATAACCCAACCCAGGCATTGGCGTTTACAGGAACAGTTTTTCCGCCAGAAGAAACAACGCTGATAACCTTCGATGCTTCCATTACGGTTGTTGATACCCTGCCGCCCTCTATTACTTGTCCAACAGACATTACTGTACAAGCACCGGGCTCTACTGCTGTACAAGGCATTTCACCGGTATCTGTGGACGATAATTGCGCTATTTCACTCGTTGGCTGGAATGTGACAGGAGCAACCACAGGCAGTTATCCGGACGATGCAGACGCTAGCGGAGGTCTTTTTAATATCGGTACCAGTACCGTTACCTATCAGGCAACCGACGCTGGCAACACGACAGCAACCTGTTCTTTTAAGGTGACCGTTGAATTTGATATCAATACCACTGACCTGACTATCATCGCAAACAGTACAAATGCTTCTTGTAGCGGGAATTTTAGAATAGATATTACGGCCTTGAATTTTACAACGGTTGCGGGTGTTCAGTTCACAATTAATTGGGATGCAAGTTTGTACAATTTCACTTCTATCTCAAACTTAAACCTTCCCCTTGGTATAGATATAAGCAATTTTGGGGTCGATA
>JBJXGO010000242.1:0-9320 GCA_046160345.1 Saprospiraceae bacterium | reverse complement strand
ACTGGCTGCTGAAGCCGTGGCAGTCCCATGCACGGAACGTGCGGGTGATCGTGCCGCGGTTACATACTGTGTCGAACAGGTTCATGTTCGTCGTGTGCGTCAGACCGCACTGGCCCTGGTACACCAGTGAGGTGTCGAGGCAGCAGTTGTCGGCAACTTGTGCTTTGCCGTAAGCCCAGAGGCTTGGGTCGAAGCTCTCGCAGTTCACCGTTACGTGGGCAGGAGGCAGACAAACTGGCTTCAGCTTGTCCTGTACTTCCACCTGGATCATGCACTCGTTAAAGATAGGAGTGCCGTCAGGGTTTACCATGATGAGGCCATTAACGTCAACTTGGTACACACGCAGGATAACTGTCTGGGCAGGAAGACCCACCTCGCAGCAGTAGAACTTGATGGAGTCGTACTCGCTGATAGCGCGCTCGAACTCGCTTGGGAACGTCGGGAGTATAGAGTTGCAAGGCAGGAAGCCACGCACCTGGTTCAGGCCGTTGATACAGTCGGAGTACGGAGCCATGCGGCGAATCGTGAACCTCACGTTGTTACAGTTGTCGTAAGAACCGTCGTCGAAAGTAGTAGCTCTAACCCAAGTAACACCGGCGAATTCGCAAGCGTCAAGGGCGGCAGGGCCTTGGTTTGGCGGGCCAGCTGGGCCGTAACAATCGAAAGGATCGTCAATGCCGATGGCAACCGTGGTGGTCTCGTCGCAAGCAGCCACTGGAGGAGTGTAGTCGCGAACCGTTATGTTGAAGTTGCACTGTGTAGTGTTTCCGCAGTCGTCTTCAACAATATAAGTTACTGTGTGATTGCCGATAGGCAGGCAAGGAGCCCAGCCGAAGTTGGCAAGCGTGTCGCGGTCCCACCAGTTGTTGCCGGGGAAGTCCTGAAGCTGACCGTCAATCGGCACCATATTAATTACTGTGCCTGTGTACTGGTCACGGATCACAATCATACCGCTGAGGTCAGCGATATTGCTGCAGTTGTCTTCCACAATGACGTCAGGAAGGTTGAAAGTAGCGCAGCAAGTAAATGGATCGGTTGAAATCGTTAGGTTCGCTGGGCAATCCATAGCCGGGCCTTGGTCGTCAACAACCTTGAGGATTTGGTTATAGATAAAGCCGTCGCCTATACACCAGTCAATTACCGTCCATTCGCGGCGATACTTGATAGTACCGTCACAAACAACGATAGGCCAGTCGTGGTACTCATAGTTGATTGAGCAACCGTCAATTTGACCAAAAATCCATGGGTAACCCTGCAAGCCCTGGCTTTCGATCCAATCTGGAGTCGGGTTCGGGTGGCCGTTTACGTAAGGAATGCCGTCTGTGCAAAGGAAGAACGGAGCGTCAATACCATCGTAATCAGGAGGCAGCGTTACGTCCGCCAAAGTTGGGCGGAGCAGGTCAATACGCTGGAGACATGTGCTTGTATTCCCGGAAGCATCTTTTGCAGTCCACTTACGGTTGATGTGACCGGTTAAGCCGGAAGCACAGTCGTCAGGAATATGTGTGTCGAGGTAGCTCAAAGTAACATCAGAGCAGTTGTCCAACTGAGGAGTACCACAGCCTGCTGGCACGAGGTACTGCTGGTTGCCAAGGCTCTGAACACATGGGAACGCCAACTGGTTAGGGAAGCCAGCCGAGAAGTCGCCTGTAAGGTTGATGTACAGTTCGAGGATTTCAACTGTAATATCCTCACCCCAACCAATAAAGTCATCATTTTCAACCCTTACGTTCCAGGTTCCTTGAGCTTGTGAGCCGTCGATAATGTCGAGCGGGTCAAAGCCAAATACCGCCATGTCGTTGAATCTTAGGTCGTCGTCGTAATTAACGCAAAGGTTAGAAACAAGACCCTCATCGTCGTAACGTGCAAAAATATCCCAACCTGGACCACAACCGGCAACAGCCGGGTGGTTCCAAAGTGGTGCAGCAGGTGCATCAATCTCGAACTCTGTAGCAGACCAAACGCCGTTTTCGATCAACATGCGAAGGTCAACGTCGTTCACAATTGCATTAACAGGTACATCAATCGGGAAGGTAAATTCCGCGTTAGAAGCAATAGTCTTAGGCAGATCGCCAGCAGAAGCAGCAAACCTCAAGGTGAAGGTAGCGGTTTGCACATAATCTGGTGCGTAGCTCGGGAAATTGCAAGGCAGCAGCGCGTCTTCGCAAACGAGTATTGGTGCAAGTTTGTCTTCGATTTTCACGTTGCCCCAGCATCTGTTGAAAGGCGGATCAGAGTCAGTCACGCGCACTTGGTAGGTCTTGCCTACGTCTGCATTGGTAAAGCATGCAGGCTCCCATGGGCCGTTGCCGTAAGGCAGGGTCCGGTCCACTTCCACAATGTAGTCATCGTAGCAGTGGTATGGGCCACCTTCGAGGATACCGTCTGCGCCGAGGCAGTAGTAGCAGTCTTCGTCAAGCGAAATGTACACGAGGTCGTTGCAAACCAAAGAACTGATTGGGTTCGGGAACTCGAGTATATTAACATTGAAGCAGCAGTCGTCAATAATCACCCCAGTAGTTGGGTTGACCAGATCGAAGCAGACTTGATGAGGGCCAATTGGGAAAGTTCCGCCACTTGGAATATTATTTGGGTCAGGAACAATCGTTGGAGGAAACAGCTGTAGCGTAGTACCGTGCAACCTCTGGATCAAGTGAGAACCACCAAAGCCAAGATTGGCGTAAGTGTTTGGGCAAATGGCTCCGTTACACGGGAGTGGTGGAGCGTTTGTAGAGCAGCAAGAGATATAACTTGGGGCAGTTTGACCCGAGCTGTTAACAGCCGTTAGGAAAATACCCGCCACTTTGCGTTGTTCAACCACAAAAACCTGACCGGGAGCGATCACGATATTCGGAAGGTTCACGTTGGTGATGACTTGGCCACCAGGTAGGGCAGTAGGCCCGGAGCTGCCCAGAGGCGTCATCAAGGTCTGGTTGAGCACACCGCCAACAGGCCCTGTGTAGGCATGGACGAACACATTAATAGTGCCCGGGTTCCAGTTGCCCATCTCCAATCGGTTGATGGTAAACTGAGCAGGGCCGTTTGTATAAACGCGCCAATGGCTCGTAGGAACACATCCGCAGTCCCAGGCATTGTTAATATTGCCAATGACCAGGTTTTGCGTCATGCTGAACGGGCTAGCAACCAATACATCACAGTCGCCTGCGAAAGTAGGAAGGTTGTAGTTAATCACCGCATCGCAAGCACCTGGATCAAGGTTGATATTGATGTCTGCAGGGCAAGTGAATACGCACGGGTTAGGTGGAAGTACTTGCTGGAAGGTAACCTGGTTCACCAGATCTTCGTGCGGCACCGCACCAAAACCGTCGCCATAGCATGCGAGGTTTACCGTGAGCGGGCCGGTAAAGCCTGCTGGAACCGCAACCGTGATATCGAAGGAGTTGACGCCGGGGGCGAAGTAAACGCCGCAGCCGGTACGCGCAAAGTTGCCAGCGCAGGGGACAGTAGGGCGATGCCAGCTCACGCTAGGAGCGCAGATGGATCGTACGCCCGCATTGGTGTTACAACCACCTGCACCGGAGCCTTGAGGGCTGGACACGAAGGTAACACCTGCAGGGAAGGTGAATTCGTACTTGTCAACCCACTCCGCACCACCGCTGGTGGTCGTGATGTTGAACGTGAAAGTGTTATTTACCCCAGGAGTATAGTTTGTCTGAGGGCTGGTGACCGTCGCCGTGATAAGTGCCTGGGCGGCGGGCAATGCGCTCATAAACAGCACTCCTGCAAGGAGGAATTTAAGAGAGGTAATGATTCTTCTTTTCATGAGAAAGACTACGATTTAAGTTTTATCTTAAAAAGTAAAGAGTGAATAAAAAAAGGTTATTGGCACATACCAAAGAGCACCTTGGTAGTATTGTACAAGCCAGCAAACTGCTGAACAGATGGGTTTCCACCGGTTACTCTCGGGGCAAACTTCAAGTTAGACAAAAGCGCAATCTCAGGATAGATATCGTAGTCGCGCACGTCACGTATCACGGCCTGATAGTAATTGAGTCTTAATTTGTCATACATAGAGGATGGGTTTGAAGCCTTCAGCGCTATCATCTGTGCATCAAGGGAAGCAATTCCGCCTTGTACGTTGGTAGCTGTGCCCAACACGCATGCGTTCACGCCCAAATATTGAGCGATCGAGGTCTCCGGGTTGACTGCGGGTGCAGCCGAAGCTGTTTGCGCACTCGCGTCAACAGAGCCCAAAACGAGGAAACCGACAAGCAAGGCAAAACTGCCCGCTAGCCCCCTCAACTTGTTGATTAGCAATTGAGTCATAATGAAAAAGTTTGTTGAAAAATTAAGTGAAAAAATTATTGTAAAAACAAAAGGCATCAGAGGTTGAGGGAGTGCCTCAACGTCTAATGCCTTTTATCAAGAAGTACAAATTAAAAACTGTGTACAGTTTCTTTTCATAAGATTAAACAGATTAAAAATTCCTCTGAGCGCATTCAAGTCTTACTAGACCTGAGTGTCCTGTTGTATCCATTTGAAACCAACAATCATGCCAAAAGGGCGATTGCTGCGACGCAAAATCGGATAAGGGATGTTAAAATTTTGAGCAGAGGAGAAAGGGAAGGATCCGAAGGGGAGACTGCCTTCCCGCCTGAGGGCGGGACAACTTTGCTCATGAAAATTATATCGGTTACGGATTAAAAAAATGCCTTTTTCTCAAAAGGTTGTGCAAATATAGGATGAAGGTTTTAACAAGCGGTAGCTATTGGGAAAATTTTTTTTACCGGGGTGGTTTTGCTAGGATACGGTCTAGTTTTGGCCGGGAACGATTGGCCCCAACACATTTGCAGTTCCACGGACGGCCCCGCCTTTCAAGGTCTTTCCGTCCACCTTCAATTCACAGGAGTAGTCGTAGGCTTTTTGGGTTTTGGCATTCGTATATTTTTCTTTTTTTATGACCAAGGACAAAGTACCGTATTGACCCGTGTTGTCCGGGATGTCGTAAGTCCATTTGTTGCCGCTGACCTTTGCCGGGTACCACGGACAAAACCTGCCGGTGGCATCGCCTGCGTTCTCGTAATAGATAAAGCCTATATAGTTGGAGATTTCAACACGCCAATCAGCAGGATCTGAACCTTCGCACCAGAATTCGAACGACAAGCCAAAATTCTCTATGGTCTTGGCTACCACCGACTCAACACGATGTACTTCCATCGTTAACAACCTCGCTTCTTTGTTGGCGAAGACAACCTCACCGCACACGACCGCCCGGGACATTTCGACAACATGATGCACCGGCTCCGTGGCCTTGTTGTGGAGCGACAGTAAGGTTTTGGTTTTATCAATCAAATTGAATTGCCTGGCGGCTGTGTCAGCCACTGTTTCAATAAGCACTGCCACTGAGTCACGGCATTGCAGCAGGCCCGATACACAAATAATTGAAGTGGTGTTTGCGACTGCAGGTACCTGTGCGGATTGATCTGCGGAAGTGTCGGCTGGAGTCTCTTTGGCTGGGGTATTGGAACAATTGTGGAGTAAAAAGGAGCAGATGAGTAGGAAGCTCAGGTATTTCATAGTTGGCGACTTAGTCCAGTAAGTGTTATTTATTCGGAGGGCGAAGGTAAAAAATAATTTGAGTGTGGAAAAAAATTGAGGGGCATGTTTCTTTGCGGCTGAAACCTGCCCCCCTGATTAAAATCTGTTCCGTACTTTTGCCACTTCAGATAAAATTTCCAAACCTAATATTTCAAACAGCACATGAAGTATCCCGTTTTCGCGCTTTTCGCGCTCTGCTTATTTTTGATGGCAGCTTGCCAAGGCGGCGGCGCCGACAGCTCTACTGCCGCAGCCTCTGATCCCAACACCCTCAACGCTCAAATTCTGGCTGAGGTCCTCGCATCAAAGGCGCTGTTGAGCAAATTTGACTCGACATTCCAGGAGACCAATCTCTTTGTAAGAAAGATCAAGCAAAATTATAGCGGGCTTGGGGATGAAAAGAAAGCCCAGGTGATGAAAATCCATGAGGGCATCCGGGTATTCACTGACCCTTACGAAGAAATTGATCGTGGCATTGCCCAACTCGAATCGCTTTCGGAAAAGTTGGGCACCGGGACAGCGAAAGTGGAGGCTGCTCAAAAAGAATTTGAAACGCTCCAGAAGCAGATGCATACCGCTGGCGAGCAACTAACTGCGGCAAAAGTAGACTTCGCAGGATTGCAGGCCGAGTTCGAGCGCATTTTCGCCGAAGCGAACCAACAAGCGGCGGGAAAGCAGTGAACTTATGAAGTGATGAAGTGATGAAGTGATGAAGTGATGGAGTGATGAAGTGATGGAGTGATGCCACTGTACTTTATCTTTCGATTTTGGAAAACACCTCATCACTTCATCGCCTAATGACCCCTCTACTTACACCTATTAAATATTATATGGTGTGAAAACAGAGGGGTCTTTTTATTTTTCTAAAATTCTGTGCTAATTGTTCTCTGTTCGTTGCGCTACTTTTGCGCTAAACCTGCGAGATTGAGCGAACCAATATTCAACCCTTGATTCGCATAGATTCTAAGTGCCAAGGCCAAGCATTTCACGCCATAAATAACGTGAGTTTTGGATAGGTTTTAAATTTCCAAAGTCAAAAAAAGCCGCATAGCGGCGACATTATGGTAGCCCAAGGGGCAGAAAGATGGTAGAACCGCGTAGCGGTGACATTATTACAGCGATTAAAATGCCACCGCTATGCGGTTCCGTAAATTATTCAACGCTAACGCTACCATAATGCCGCCGCGATGCGGCTTTTTTTGAAAGACAGGGTAGATACTTATCCAAAACTCACGTTAAAATAACTATGAGCAAAAAGACAAAACGCCCAGCTTCCATTTCCCCTGCCGGTCGCCCGAAGGAAGGCTTCCACCCCTTCGCTACTCCAACGGGCAAGTCCACGCCCCGTCGCAGATACCTCCTTTGGGGGCTTGGGTTGCTTACAATGGCCTGTTGTGCTTATTATTTCTTCGGGGCTCGGGGCAATAGCAAAGTACCTGATCTTGCCGCTGATTCAGGCTCGGAGCCTACACTTACCGCAAAAAAACCCCGCCTCCAACTGCTCTCCACTGCAGAGACAGGCATTGATTTTCAGAACCAAATCCTGGAAGACAACGAGCACAACCTCCTCCTGAATATCAACCAGTACAATGGCGGTGGTCTGGCGGTGGCAGACGTGAACAACGACAATCTGCCCGACATTTATTTTGTATGCTCAAACGGCAAAAACCGCTTATACCTCAACCAGGGAAATTTCAAATTCAAAGACATCACCGACGCAGCAGGTGTGGGCAGCGAAGACGGTTTTGAAACAGCCGCAACTGCAGTAGATGTGAACGCCGACGGATGGCTCGACCTCTATGTGTGTCGCGCAGGCACGGAGGTAGCGGGCAGAGAATCAAAATTATTCATAAACAACGGCCCACTCCCAAATGGGGAGGGCTGGAGCGGGGCTTTTACCGAACGCGCCAAAGCGTATGGCCTCGCTGATAAAGGCCCCAATTCGGGGGCAAATTTCTTTGATGCCGACAACGACGGCGATCTCGATTGTTTCATTATAAACCACCCCACCGACCTGGACCATGCCAACCGAATCCTGCTCAAATACGCCCCTGACGGCAAAACCCCAATGCCAGACCTTACCCCTATTGTGGAGCACGATGCGGACAATTTGTACCGAAATGACAGCCCCTCCCCTGCCCTCCCCAATAACGAGGGTGTAAAGTTTGTTAATATATCCAAACAGGCAGGCATTCAAAATTTTGGCTTTGGGCTTAGTGTGGGCGTAACGGACCTGAACACTGATGGCTGGCTCGATATTTATGTCGGCAACGACTTTCTTCATCCCGACAACCTTTTCATCAACAACGGCCTCGGCCCCAACCCCCAACCTGCTGGCAAGACAGGCTCGCCATCTGGAGCGGGAAGCCTTAGATTTACGGATCAAGTCAGTCGTTATTTTCAACATACCGCCAATAGTACGATGGGGGCTGATTTGACTGATTTTGACAATGATGCCCGCGTGGATCTGATGGCCGTAGATATGCTTCCCACCAACAATTATCGCCAAAAACTGCTCAGGGGCACCAATTCGCTTAGCCGCTATCTCACGCTGATCCAAAACGGCTACCTCCGGCCCGTGGCCCGCAACGTGCTGCAGCGCAACAACGGAAACGGCACTTTCAGCGACCTGGCCTGCCTCGCCGGGGTGTACAAAACGGATTGGTCCTGGAGCTGCCTGCTGGCCGACCTCGACAACGACGGCTTCAAAGACCTACATGTTGCCAACGGGTACCGCAGGGATCTGACTGACCGTGATTACAACGATTTTTTGCTGCCTGAAGTGGCCAAAAAAATCAAAGGAAAAGACAAAAACATCTTGCCCTACCTGGACATGTTGACATCGTACAAGGTGCGCAACATGGTTTTCCAGAACAAGGGCAATTGGCAATTTGAAGACAAGAGCGGCGACTGGATGACGATGCCCGGTTCCTGGTCGAGCGGTGGCGCCTGGGCCGATTTTGATGCAGATGGCGACCTCGACCTCGTGGTCAATAACCTCGAAGACCCTGCTTTTATCTACAAAAATCTCACACGAGAACAGAACAGCAGCAATTTCCTGCAGGCTAAATTACAAGGAAGCCCTGCTAACCCTTTTGCTGTGGGCGCTTCGGTTCTGATTGAATATCAGGGCATTAAACAATATTTTGAACTCAATCCTACCCACGGTATTTTTTCTTCGGTGGAGCACCTCGTGCATTTCGGCCTTGGCCAAACGGCACAGGTGGAGCGCCTTACGGTCCGTTGGCCAGATGGCAAGACCCAAACCCTGACCAATGTGCCGGCCAACCAGCGATTGCAACTAAAATGGAGCGATGCGTCCGGATATGTCACACACCTCGTTCCTTTACCCTCCGGAGCTGCAAAGGCCGGCGATTACACTTCCCCTACCCTGTTTTCTGAAAAAAATGCAGCTGGCATGGGACTTGTTTTTGAACACAAAGAAAACAACTTCATTGACTTTGAAACCTGGGTACTAAACCCCTGGACGCTGACCGACCTCGGCCCCCTCACCGCTCAGGCCGACCTGAATGGCGACGGTCTGGAAGATTTTTTTGTCGGAAATGCTTCCAAACAAGCTGGAGCGGTTTTTTTGCAAACCGCCGCAGGCGCTTTCCGCTCCAGCTCGGCCGATGTGTTTGAAAATGACAAACAATACGAGGACCACGGCGCGCTTTTCTTCGATGTTGATGCAGACAACGATCTGGATTTATTTGTGCTTAGCGGAGGCTCGGAGTCTGCCAATGAACTCGCCTGGCAAT
>JBJXGO010000241.1:0-3175 GCA_046160345.1 Saprospiraceae bacterium | reverse complement strand
TGAGGCACCTGCCGCCCTCGTTGATGTACAAGCTGCCCCAATTAGTTTCCATTTTGCCCTGCTTCCATATAACGCCGTGGTTCGGCTCAATGGAGAGACCGCCGCTCAGCCGTACAAAGCGGTGGCCAAGGCCTCGTCCGGTAAGTTTGAAGTTGGTCACGCCGGGGCCGAATTCGAGCTTACCGCCTGCGAAATGGAAATAGCCGTAGCCTTGAAAGGTGATGTCGCCGTTGATCACCAAGGTGCCTTCGATGCGGATTTCTGAACCATAAGATTCGAGGTTGATGATTGCGCCCGGCTCAAGAACAAGCGTCCCGCCCTGTCCTATCAAAATTTGCGAATTGCCTTGTAGATGGAGCGTAGCACCTGATTGTACGCGCATAGTGCTTCCATCTTCAACGGTCAATTTTGCGTTGTTCTTCAGCAAAGTGGTGGAACCTCCAAACATATCCATTAGGCTTCCTCCGCTGAAACGAATGGACGATTTGTCTTCAATTACTACCGACCCACCATTTTGCACAAGCAATTCGCTTTCATTGCTGAACCAAACGGTTCCAGTATTTTGAACAGAATTTTGACCTACCAAAAACTTGCTTTGGTTCTCAATGCTTACTACCACGCTTTCTTCCTCCCCGCAATCAGCCCCGGGTATAGCAACCATGAATGGTTGCGGTTGCCGATTGATTGGGTTCGCGGGGTTGTCAATGTAGGCAATTCGGTTGTTTCTATTCACCCATAATTCGCCTCCATTTTGTACTGTCACATCATGTGATATTTCGTGCGGAGTGGAGGCCGGGGCGGATTCAAGTGGGGTTGAGGAGGCCCCTTGGCCAAAATTGTAAATAATACCACTGCCAAGCAAAGGCTGTAACTCACCAGCAGGCGGAGGTTCTAGCTCATTCGTTATGATAGTTGCTATCCGTGGGTTCATGCTGACATGGTCTTGATTGAATTCGGGCAGCATCGGCGGGTAGGCCGATGATACCGAAGCATCCGTAGAAGCGGTAGCCCTGTCCGAAACACTACCAGTCATAGGAGTGGGGTTGGTAACATTAGTGCCCATTGGATTATTGAGCGAGCCAACTGTGGGGATAAAGCAAAATTTATCAATCAACACCTCGAAATTAGAACCGTTAAGGTGATCGATATTGTCAATAAACTCATTAACCTTGTTCTTAATGAGCGGCAGACCTAAATCAGAAACACCGCCAGGCGCATTGTCAAGCACCATTGGAGCTGCTAAGTCAAAATCGGTGCTGAAAAGTTCTGTTCCCCCGAACCAGTTTTCTACCGTTGTCCGTTGTTCGTAAATGTGCGTAACCCCCGCGATGGCACTCCATGCTTTTATGTGGATGTGGATATTATAGAAAATTTCCCAAGGGGCATCTTCTACTTCGTCAATATTGAGATCCAATCGCAATATCTCTCCCGAAGGCATATTCTGTTGCAAGATCCCAGCACTGGCACCATTGGACAAAGCAATATGCCGGGTTATGGCCGAGAGAGGCCTAGTAGCCTCCAAATCTGCCAATTCATCATAGAAAGCATCGTGATCTGCCGTAGAGGTAGTCAGGTAGAAATTGTCGTTGATGTATTCAGGCACCACTTGAACCATGATCATATCTCGGGCAGATTCAGAATCAAGCAGTTGCAAAATACCGTCGAAAGAAGCAGTGCTTACGCCCACATTTCCAGCCAAGTGCACCACATCCCGGATGGCTGCTTGAATCCCTAAGGGCACATTTGCACCTGCGCTCAGCGGAGAGTCATACGTGAAAAACTTACCCACCTCCGAGTCCTTGCCCTCAAAGTTGTGCATTTTCAGCAAGGCATACTTACCGATGAGTCCACCCATGCTCGCCCCGATCAGTACGTTTGGTTCGCTGCTGCCGTTGGCGTGCTTCTGTTGGTTGATATACTCGATTGCATTGGCCAGGTGGTAAGCATTGTTGCTGATGGAGGCGCCCGCATCGTTCCAGTCTATCCAGATCAGGTCGTATTCGCGTTCGTTTAACCAGTCTTTGAGGGTAGCAGTTCCACCTATATTTTGGTTTAAAAGGTCAAGCATCTTTTTAAAACTGGTAAACTGTCCTCCAAAACCTTCTGCTACAATCAAGGGTCTCCGAATCTTTTTGTCATCGCAGGAGTAGAAAAAGCTCATGGTGCAACCTGCGATGGGAACAACTACATCAGGAGAATCTGGGTATGCCCTTTCACTGAGCGCCAAATAAATCACGTCAATAAAAGTGTTTGCAGTGAATATTTGCCCCCTGGCAGGTTGATAGCGGAGTGTAACAGTTTTACGGCCCCCTTCGGGATAGCGCACTTCTACCGTTTCGCTTTTCCTGAGGTTTTGGAAGCCGCGGCCATCACCGAAGTCCACTTGTACTTGCGAAATATCCAAGCCGAGGTTGTTGAAGGTCAATTTGCCGGGGAGCTGGAATCGGACGCTAAGCCCTTCCACTTCTTGCCTCAATGCGGTGAAGGCAAAGCAGGTATCTTGCGCGTAAGGCGATTTTCTGCGAGCAGCCGCATCGCGCAGCCGCTCGCCATCCCAACCGAACAGCCCTTCTGCCATAGCCCCTTTGCGCACATAATCATAGCGAGTTGCCATGAACATCAGCGGCACCGTATCGCCTGCTGAATAGCGTTTGCGCACCCGGTCGAGGTATACAGATGGCTCGGGCAGGAAAGAAGTGCCGCAAGCCGCCCCTCGGAATTGGCCGTACAACACCCCGAACTGGTCAAGGCTGAGCCGCAGGGAATCGGCAGTGTTTTGCCCGTCATAAGGCACGGGCGAAAGGAAGATTGGGGTCTGCTGCATCAGGATACCAGAAGAAATCTGGCTCTGGTCAAGTGCAGCGAACGTAGCGCGAAAGTGTGCTTCGAGGCTTTGGGTATGGCATGGCTCCGCCAGCCAGCCCAACCCTGCAAGCAGCAGGGCGAGTTGGGAAAACTTTTTCATCGTGAAAATGATTTTGAGTTAAGAAATAAGAATGAAGGCCAAACCGAGTACCAGTTTGGGTATCTTTATCCTCTGAGGATGAGTTTGAATCGGAATCTTATTCTGGAGAATACCGTACATCAAATCTGCCATCCGTTATAAGTATAGTATCTTGTTTGTTTTGTGAAATTCCTCTAAATTCAAAAACTCCAGAACAGATAAAATTAAAGG
>JBJXGO010000240.1:0-2945 GCA_046160345.1 Saprospiraceae bacterium | reverse complement strand
CTTACCACAGCAATAATATTTTTCACTTTTGGCAATATGGTACCTGCATCAGTCCTTTTGGTAGTAGTGTTAGAAGTAAAGTTGACTTTAACATTCTCCTCTTTATTCACCAGTAGTTTGATGGCATTGGTACTTGCATTGTCCATCAGATCTTTCATAGGGCAGGCAGGTGTAGTCAACACAATAGTAAATGAAACATTATTACCATCGATCTCAATATCTTTCACCATGTTCAATGTCACCAAATCCTTTCCCAGGTCAGGCTCTTGTACATTACTCAACGCTTCCAGTATTTTTTCCTTCGTCATTTTCCAAGTATTTGTTAAAAGTCTTTATTAATGACAAAGTTAACCAATGAAGAGGGCAATTTGTTTTACGAAATCAGCAACTTGTCTTTATTTTTGACGTAGTGAAGAAAACTCTACTTAATACAGGCTTACTACTTCTTATTTTTTCGCAAACTGCCAAAGCCCAGTTTGAAACATCCCGTGATTCTGTGGTGCAATTATATGGTATCATTATGACGGCAGACAGCCTGGTAGGTATCCCAGCCGTGAGTGTGATGGTGAAAGGCCAGAACCGGGGAACCATTTCCAACGCACAGGGTGTTTTCTCTATCGTGGTGCTGAAAGGCGATCAGGTGGAATTTTCCCATGTTACTTACAAGCCCAAAACAATTTCCATCCCCCGCACATTGGAGGGCAATCAATACAGCGTTGTTCAGTTAATGGTGATTGACACGGTTTATTTACCCGCCACTATTATTCGCCCCAGACCTACGCAGGAACAATTTGCCCGGGACTTTGCCAACACCAAAGTACCTGACGATGATATTGAAATTGCCCGGCAAAATACCAGTGCCGCTAAACGCCGTGTTCTGATGCGAGGTGTTCCCGGTGATGGCGGCGAAGCAACAAGGGTGCAGTTCAATAAAATTGCTACCCGTGCCACTTACCAGGGACAAACTCCTCCGATGAACATCTTTAACCCTGCCGCCTGGGCCAGTTTTATTGAGTCATGGAAACGGGGAGATTTTAAGAATAAGAATTAACCTCCTACAACGCCCCTGTCCCCTTCCCGAAATAATCGGGATGTTCCAAAAGGGGGAACTTAGGTCTATGTGTCATTTTCATTTGCAACATTTCTGATAGGAATTTTTTTTTATTTTGTTACCAGCTGTAGTTTTTCTCCAATTCGCCCCTCCTTGAAGGACTCCTTTGGACAGGGAGGGGGAAGAATCCTAAATGCTTACTTTTGATTTATAAACAATCAACTACTTTTCCCATAAAAGAGTTTTTAATAACTCCCCTTTAGGGGCAAAAGAAAAACTGAACTATATGACTATAACAGGGGGCATCTCCGTCATCGGCGCAGGCACCATGGGCAATGGTATTGCACATGTATTTGCACAAGCAGGTTTTAAAGGAACAATAGTGGATGTATCGCTGGCGCAATTGGACAGGGCCGTTGCCACCATTACAAAAAATCTTGACCGGCAGGTGGCAAAAGGCAGCATCACTGAAGAACAGAAAGCTACTACCCTATCTAATATCAAAACTCAATCAAACATTATTGAAGGAGTGAAAGATGCGGCACTAGTGGTGGAGGCCGCTACTGAAAATGTAACATTGAAACTACAAATATTTGAAAATCTGGATAAGTATGCACCCAAAGAAGCGATACTTGCTACGAATACGTCGAGCATTTCCATTACTAAAATTGCAGCCGTAACCGGCAGGGCCAGTAAAGTAATCGGTATGCACTTTATGAACCCTGTGCCGGTGATGAAGCTGGTGGAAATTATTAATGGCTATGCTACCAGCAAAGATGTAACCGATACTATTGTTGAACTAAGCAAACAACTTGGTAAAGTACCCTGTGTGGTAAATGACTATCCCGGCTTTATTGCCAACCGCATACTGATGCCGATGATAAACGAAGCAATTTACAGTTTGTATGAAGGCGTAGCCGGAGTAGAAGAAATAGACACCGTAATGAAACTCGGTATGGCCCACCCGATGGGGCCACTACAACTCGCCGATTTTATTGGTTTGGATGTTTGTTATTCTATTTTAAATGTGCTGCATGATGGTTTTGGAAACCCTAAATATGCGCCATGTCCCTTATTAATAAATATGGTTACCGCCGGTAAGCTGGGAGTAAAAAGTGGTGAAGGGTTTTATACTTATATGGCGGGGAGTAAGGAGTTGGTGGTGAGTGAGAGGTTTAAGTAAATAATATAGCTTGTTGACAATAGGCAATGGTAATAATTTGTAGCAGAAATAATGTAATGCAAACATCAGCGGCAATAATTAAAATGTCCGAAAACATCCCAAGACTTACAGATGTTGAACTTCAAATCATTCTTGATTCTGATGTAACATTTCCTAAAAACATTACCGAACTAGATTTTCATCATCAAATTCAATCAAATCAGAAAATTAAATGGGATGTCAATCCATTTGTCTTAGAAGAAAAAAGAGTTCGTATAATGCTTGATGCACCTGAATTCAACAGATGGAAATCAATACAACGAATTAGTAATATTGTGGGTGTATTAATTGTATATTGGAGTTTAAGAATCTGGACTTATGAAATGTTACTGTTGCTTTTAGTAATACCATTCACGATTGGGGCTTTCCCTCATTTCTTATTTATAGTTTGCATTGGATTAACAATTGCAGTAAAATTTTATTTCTCTCTTACAATTCCATTTTTTTGGCTTATCATATTTCTTGTTGGCTTTTCCTATACAATAACAAAGATTTCAAATGACAAAGCCAAGCGAACAATTATTGAACAGGGATTAAGCAATTGGCGAACGTTTTGGAAATATTACTCGAATAAAATCATTTACCCGATATGGGTTTTAAGTTTAAATGAATTGGAGAACTTAATAGAACGTTATCCAGAGTTAGCCTTATCAAATAAATCAGAAGACAATG
>JBJXGO010000239.1:0-31516 GCA_046160345.1 Saprospiraceae bacterium | reverse complement strand
AACAGCAACTCCCTGTCATTCGCGGCCTGATCCGTGACTACGGTGGAACGGAAGCGGATGCCAAAGACCTCTTCCAGGATGCAGTGCTGCTCGTGTATCAAAAGGCCCGGCAACCTGATTTTCAGCTCAGCAGCAAGTTCAGCACTTACTTCTATGGCATCTGCCGCAACTTGTTGCTCAACCGTCGCACAAAAAAATCTGCTACTGCAGAGGTCACCTTAACGGAGGATACCAAATATATAGCGGACGACAGCTCCTTGGAAGCGGACCTTTTGCAGGTAGAGCAAGGGAAACTCTTTTGGCGCGCATTCCGCCAGTTGGGGGAAGACTGCCAGAAAGTGCTCGAAATGTTCTTCCAAAAGATCCCGATGGAGTCTATTGCCACCCAAATGGGTTTTGGAAGTGAAGGCTATGCAAAGCGGCGTAAACGCCAATGCAAAGACCGCCTGACCGAGCTGGCCAAAAACGACCCGGCCTACCCCGAATTACTGTAATCTTTCACCGTTTTCGATGCTTTAATGATGAAAAAAGAAACTCTACACGATTTGATCGAGCGCTACCTCGATGATGATGTCTCCGAAGCAGAACGGCAGCGGGTGGATAGTCTCCTGGCAAGGGATGCCGAGTTCCGGGCAACGCTGGAGTTTCAGCAAGCGATGCAGCGTCACTTGGGCGATCCGGGTGAATTGCGCCTGCATGCTGCACTGGACGATATCCTACTTGCCCCGGTGCCACCAGAAATTACCCGGCCTTTGGAAAAGCCATTGGTCGCTCTAAAAAATTCTGGCTGGCTTCGTTTGGGCATATTGCTGGCGCTGTTAGTAGTTGCCGGCATCGTCCTTTGGTATGGGTGGGGCGATGGACAACCCGTACCTTCTGAACCTGTTCCTGTACAACAGCCCGAACAGAATCAACCCGATGAGCCACGTGTGGAGACCTCTCCTGCCCCGACACAAAACCCATCTGTGGTCGAGGATGCGCCCCGGCGACCCATTGCAAGGGGCAATCCAAAAGATTTTGTGCCCAATCCTGACTTGGAAGCCCGTATCGGAGGTATCCGTGGTGCTGAAGGCCTGGAGATCTCCTTGTCCAGCCCGACAACTGATGCAGTATTTCATCTGCAAAATGGCATGATCACCTTGCCGGTAACAGGAACTTTAAATGCGGACTCCCTGGCAATTCTCCAACCCGTTCGGTTGTTTATTTACTCGAATCGCCCCAAAGACTGGGAAAACAAACAAGCCCTCTTCAATAAATTATTCCGCTTTGAACCTGACGGAGAAGAACGATACCGTATTGATTTAAGCCAACAACTCCGCCTTCGTCCAGGGCTGTATTATTTCGTGGTAGGGCAACAACGCCCTCCTGAAGAAGATGGTGGATACCAGACGCTTTGGGTTGGTAAATTCACAGCACAGACAGAAAAATGAGTATTTAGGTATCGCTCCTTTCCCGCTTTTTAAACGCCCTGACTATGAAGCATTTATTTGCATTTTGCTTTTGCCTAAACACGGTTCTTTCCTTTGGCCAGTTAGTGGATTCCACCATTTTGCGGCAGGTGGATAGTTTGATCTGGGTTTCCCGGAAACTGACCGGGGAGCAGAAGTTCGATGAGGCTACCCAAGTAGGGGAGCTCGCACAAAAAATAGCCTTGGAGCAGTTTGGGGAAAAGAGCGCAGCGTACGCGCTTTGTTTGTTCAATCGGGGACGGGTATTCAGTCTTTCAGGCCGCTTTGAAGATGCGGAGCCACTCTACCTGGAGGCCAAAAGTATCCGCGAACAAGTACTTCATAAAGAGCATCCAGATTATGCCTGGAGCCTGAACAACCTGGGAATCCTTTACTGGAATATGGGTCGTTATGAAGAAGCCGAGCCGCTACTTTTAGACGCTAAAATCATTTGGGGTAATGTATTGCCATTGGGCAAAGGGGATCCCGGGTACGCTGGAAGTCTGAATAACCTGGGACTCCTTTATTGGAAGATGGGTCGTTATGAAGAAGCCGAGCTGCTATTTTTAGAGTCTCAAAGCATCAGGGGAAAGGTATTAGGCAAAGAGAATTCAGACTATGCCGGAAGTCTGAATAACTTGGGACTCCTTTACAAAGTAATGGGCCGTTATGAGGAGGCCGAGCCACTACTTTTAGAGGCTAAAACCATTTGGGGAAATGTATTAGGCAAGGAGAATTCAGACTATGCTACTAGCCTTAACAACTTGGCGGGTCTCTACCAAAAAATGGGGAGATATGAAGACGCCGAACCCCTTAGTCGGGAGGCCAATGCCATTTGGGGAAATATTTTTGGCAAAGAAGATGAATATTATTCTGCCGGCTTGACAACGTTGGCAGAAATATACAACGACATGGAGCGATATGAAGTCGCCGAGTTGTTACATCTGGAAGCCAAAGTTATCCGGGAAAAAGTGTTGGGCAAAATGCATCCCAGCTTTGCAAGCAGCCTGATTCATTTGGCAAGTTTGTACCACCGTACTGGACGGAATGAAGATGCCGAGCCACTTTTCCGGGAAGCCAATGCCATCATCAATGCCTTGCTCTCCAATTCATCCCGATACCTTTCCGATCGGGAATTGTCAGCATACGTCCAGCTTTTTACCAAAGACCTGGACCACTATTATTCATTTGCACAAATGAACCGTGGTAAGTTTATTGGTTTTTCTGCCAGCTGCTACAACAACGCACTCTTTCACAAAGGCTTCCTGCTCAATGTTTCCTCCCGCATCAGCAACTTGGCCGCTTCCGACACCGTCGCCGAGCGGCTGAACAACCGGCTCAAATCCTACCATCGCCGCCTGGCCAGAGAATATACAAAGCCCATTGCCGAGCGCAAGGAGGTCGGCGAATTGGAGGAACTGGCCAATTCGACGGAAAAAGAATTAGTGCGCAGCGTGACGGGTTTTAGGGAGGCAATCCGGCAAGTAAACTGGCAGAATGTGCGGGCGACCTTGGCACCGGGCGAGGCAGCGATCGAATTTATCCATTACCGCTTCTATAATCCAGATCGTACAGACAGCATCCTATACGCTGCGCTCGTTTTAAAGCCCGGAGATACTGAACCTCGGTTGATTCCACTCTTTGAAGAACGCCAATTAGAGCGACTCCTGCCCAAGCGAAACGACATGGACAAAATTGACGTTTTTTACAAAACAACCAAAGAAAAATCCGTCTTTGAACTGGTCTGGCAGCCCCTTGATCCTCTACTTGTAGGCATAAATAAGGTGTACTGTTCGCCGTCCGGTTTACTCCATCGAATCAATTTGGGCGCAATACCAGTACCTTCAACAACTAGAGGGCTTGAGATTACTTTTGCCAACCAATACCGCCTTGTATTACTCGGCAGTACCCGTCAGTTGGTCAACCAAAGCACTGGTGTTCTGCCAACATCCATGCAGGCAGTTCTCTTCGGTGGCATTGACTACGATGCCAATACTGAAATAGTCGAAAAAACATCCATCCGCGACTCTTTGAGCATGGGACAACCTGTATTTGAAAGGTCGCTAGCACCTGCTCCATTTTTTTTCGACACGACAACCCAAGCCTGGGTCACGAGCAAATGGAGACCCTTGCCTGGTACCGAAACCGAAGTCCGCCACATTGCCGGACAACTCCAGAAACACCAATTCAGCGCCCAATTGCTGACCAGTTCTGCCGCCAACGAGGAAACGTTCAAACAACTCGGCCGCAATGAACCATCGCCTCGAATCCTGCACTTGGCCACGCATGGATACTTTTTTCCTGATCCCGCTTCAAATCCCAAGGGGCAAACGAGCGATGAAACCAGCTTGGTTTTTAAATCTTCTAAGCAACCTATGATTCGCTCAGGTCTTATTCTGGCAGGAGCAAACACCGCCTGGGTTACGCACCACTCGCCCACCGAGCACGAAGACGGCATCCTTACCGCCTACGAGATCAGCCAGCAAAACCTCTCCAATACCGAACTGGTCGTGCTTTCTGCCTGTGAGACCGGGCTGGGTCATATAGAAGGCAACGAAGGTGTTTACGGCTTGCAACGCGCCTTCAAAATCGCCGGAGCAAAGTATCTCATCATGAGCCTTTGGCAAGTGAACGATCAAAAAACCCGCGAACTGATGGTCGAGTTTTATCGTCAATATCTCGACTATAATCGGCCTGTGCCAGAAGCCTTTTGGCTGGCACAACAAGCCATGCGTGCGAAATATCCCGGCAGCCCGTATGTGTGGGCGGGGTTTGTACTCGTAGAATAAATACAACAACTAATACAGGTTTTTTTTCATCAAGAACCTCACAAACGGACGGAAAAAACGAATCACCCGTACACTGGGACATAATTACCGAAATGACCCAGGGCCGGGAGATTTGGGCGGATGAAGAGAAGATTTATGAGGATGGGAAGCTTTTGATTTGGCCTTCGCCGTTGTCGTGGCTAGGCTTCTCCACAACAACGGCGAAGAATTCATCAATCCTTTTTGACCAATGCTTCCACTATTTTTTCCAACCTTATCAATCGCGTCACGAGTTCGTCATTTTGGTTTTTCAAAACGCTGTTTTCTATTTTCAAAGCCTCGATTTGGTCTTGTTGTTCCTGGATGGCTTGGTAGTTGAATTTTTGAGGCGTTTGGGCAAAAACGGTCATTGCTGTGAGGAGCAGGACTGTTATAGCGAGTGTTTTTTTCATGACAAATTTTTTTGAAAGCCAAAAAATCATTGTTTCACAATGCGAACGAAACCGGCGGCTTCGCCCGATTCGCTTACTGCCCGGAGCAGGTACATTCCGGCAGGGAAGACTGAAAAAGAAATTTCGATTTGTTGCGCGGATGGGTTGGGCACAATCGTGGAAAGTAGCCGCCCGGCACTTTCGAACAAGCCAAAATGAAGCATCGTCCCTTGGTATGTAACCGTCAAGGCATCAGCGGTCGGGTTAGGGAAGGCCTGGAGTTGGAATAAGGACGAAGGCTCCTGTACTTCTACCGTCAACTTATCGGGTTGTTGAAAACCCTGTGTTACCACTACAGCGGGGTTGTTCAGCGTCGAGATGAAGGACTCTCCGACGGTGAATGTGTATAACATGTTCGCGGTGGAGATGAAGCCACCTTGGGTGGCGACGGCCTCCTGCGCAGGAGCACTAGGCAGGATCAGCAGCATGCCGAAAACGGGCACACCAAATACCTTGGCGAATTTTTTCAATATGCTTTTCATGCTTGAAAATTTTAAGAAGTTGAAATTGAAAATCTATCGCCAAACCTTATTGTAAGCTTGAAAAATCGTGCAACCATTTTCGCACTTTTATCAGATCAGCATGGGTTATTGAAGCGGCTTCCAGCTGGTCCAAATCTTTCAACAGCAATGATTTAGCCTTCTCTCCATCTTCATCCAGGTATTCCCGGTACGCTCTTTTAGCTTTTTTCAGATTGCCCCGGAGGAGATGCGAATGCCCCAGATTGGTTTTAACCCAGTGTTGATCGGCATCCAATTCGAGGGCTTTTTGCGCCGCTTTTTCAGCTTCGGCATATTGATGGGTAAAGAGGAGCAGCCAGGAGAGGTTACCGAAGTCAGCCGCCGCTTTGTGAATCAGGTAAATATCAAGATGCCAAAGTGCATCCATGCATTCGGCGCGTACTTTTTGAAGGGCGACGGCTGCAGAATAACTTCCATGCGAAGCGAGCGTGTCGCGCAGCATGGCCGTATTTTTATAGACATAATTAAAACTCTCCCAGGAAGTATTTTTAACGTTTATCAACCTCTTTTTTTGCAGGATAAGGAAACGGCTATACCAATCGGCGCCCTCCTCAAGATTACTCCTGGCACGGGATACTGTTCCCAGATTGTAAATGGTGTTTGAGAGGTCATATCCGAATTTAGCCAAATCGCTTTGAGACAGGCGGTCCCATATTGTGAATGCCCGTAAAAGAGATTTTTCAGATTCAGTGAATTTGTCCATGTCGTAATACAAATTTCCCAGCTGATCCTCGATGCGAGCAATGCCTGGCTCATACAGAACAGGGTCGGTAAGAGCCTGCCGTTCATATAATTTCAATGCGCGCAGGTAGATCATTTCCGATTTTGGAAGGTCTTTCTGCGTATAGTTGATCAAACCCAAAAATTCCATCGTCCATGCCAGTGCAGGTTCAAACGAAACAGAGTCCCATTGTACCAAGCGCTCATACAATTCCAATGCCCGCAAGAACATTTTTTCCGATTCAGGTATGTTTTGCGCCTGATAATAATATTCGCCCAGATATGCTGCAGTCATGGCCACTTCCGGTTCAAACCTTGGAGCGTTTCGTTTGGCAAGTCGTTCCCAGGTTTGCAAATTCTGAACTAACATTTTTTCTGCTTCCCCTCTTTTTTGATTCTCATTATACACAGAGGCCAAAGTTTGCTGGGCGGTCGCCAGTCTTGGCTCGAATTGTATAGGCGCTGTTTTAGCGAGTTTTTGAAGCAAATCCATACTGTGCAGGAGTAGTTTTTCGCTTTCTGCTTTTCGATTGGTTTCAAAATACAATTTGGCTAAGTCCACACAAATCTCAGCCAATTGCCTTCCATAGAGATTTGGGTCATTTAAAACCAAACGTTCGTTTATGCTAAACGCGCGCTGAAGCATTTCTTCTCCTTCAGCCATTCGCTGGGCGTTATAATAAAAATTTCCCAGGTTATTACACACCCACGCCAAATCACTGTCATATTGAGCCGGGTCTCTCATGTGCAGGCGTTCCATCATGGCTAAACCCCTGAGTAGATTTTGCTCCCCCGACTTCGATTCCTGCAAAGCCAGGTCTGCGTACCCTAATCGAATGTAACGGTATGCTGAGTCGATTTCAGTCGTGACGAGGCTCAGGCATTTTTTATGATGTACCCGGGCTTCATTTGTTCTGTTTTGGTGGAGTAAAAACCATGTAAAATTCCGGTGGCTGAACAAGTTCTTGTCATCTAAAAGGAGCATTTGTTTGTAACATTGTTCTGCGCTGTCCCATTCCATACGGATATAATAGAGATCGGCGGCAAAACCTAGCATTCGTATTTTCTGATCATCCGGGTATCCGGTCAAGTTGCTTGGTTGGAGCATGTTTAGCGCTTCATCCGGGTTTCCATTCCTGAATAAGCGGAAAGCATCCTGGAACAAAGGAGAAGCATTGTCTACATCCTGTAAGCAGGCCCCGGTGATGTCATCAGCCAACGGATCGAGCTTAGAGAATTGTCGGTAGGTCATAGTAACTTCTTTTTGCAGGGATGCGATTTGGCTGGGATCCGGATCAACCTGTATTTTCATCGCTTCGAGGTTTTTTTGTTGCTCTTCGAACAATCGAAGTAGATTCTTTTCTGCTGCCGAATAAGCAATGTCAAAGTAAATTTGTTCGGCCTCTGTAATCTTTTCCTTATTGACCATGAGCAGGCAAAGGGTATCTTTCTGACCGGCGTTGATTTGTAGCTTTCCCGGGTTCACAATCAGGTAACCTGCTTTGGAAACTTCTAAAAAGGCAGGAAATCGGTCAATTTCTATTTGAAACCGACCTTTGGCGTCGGTGCAGACAGGAACCTTGTCCGGTCGGGAGCTTTCCTGAACTTCGGCGAACGCAACATACTCCGTTCGACCCTGGTCGAACCGGCTGTTTAATACGGTAATTACACCGTTCAATGTGGTTTGTTGAGCCTGTAGCAAAAGAGGAAAAAAGAGCGAGAAGAATAACAGGTTTCTCATAACAGAAATTGTTTTTAAGCAATAAAGTCGAATCTGACCTTATGATTATTAATTTGAGAGGATCAGATAAGGTGACACGCCCAAAGGTTTTTTTGATCTATCGCGCCTCAATCAGCCATAGAGGACAAAACTTCGCGTATATTCTATAATCGAATCTACGCACTGTACTTTTACCGCTATGTCCGACAATGTTCTAGAACAAACCACCGAGCTTATCCGCGCTCCGTTTGAGCTGGAATCAGCACCGCCGCCCAGCACAGAAGCAGAACTGCTCGCGCTCCTCGCCGAGCGCATTGAAGAAATGCTTCAACGCCGACCAGATTATCTCATGAGCCTGTTGTATCGCCTGGACGTACTGGAAGAAAAAATTCGCCCGGTCATTCACCCTAGTGCCATCGAACCGCCACATATTGGACTGGCACGGCTTGTGCTTGAACGTCAAAAACAACGGGCAGAAACCAAACTAACCATTAAACCGGACCCTTTGGAAGGATTGGAAGGTTGGGAATGGTGAACAAATCATATTCGCTTTCGTGGCTTAGTTCATACTTTCTTGGAAATTATATTTTGTCAAAATTGCGCCAGTATGCTTTCTGATTTGTTTTGCCTAAACAAGTTTTCTTACTTTTGTGCCCGAAATTTTTTCCTAACTGATCCTTTTCCATGCAAAAGCCCAGTACCGCCCGCGAGGACCGCTACCAACACCACGACTATTACGGTGTAGATGAACTCCTTTCTTCCGAACACCTGCTTGCCCGCGATGCTGTGCGCAGCTGGGTAAAATCTGAGGTCAGCCCTATCATCGAAGAATATTCCAACCGGGCTGAATGTCCTACGCATTTGTTCAAAGGCCTGGCCGAAATCGGCGCCTTTGGCCCTTCTTTGCCCGCTGAATACGGCTGTGGAGGCATGGATGAAATTGCTTACGGTGTGATCATGCAGGAATTGGAACGTGGCGACTCGGGCGTACGCTCTATGGCTTCCGTGCAAGGATCGCTGGTCATGTACCCAATTTACCGCTTTGGTTCGGAAGAACACCGCCGCCTTTACCTGCCCAAAATGGCTAAAGGCGAACTCATCGGTTGTTTCGGACTTACAGAACCTGATGCCGGTTCCAACCCCAATGGAATGCTTAGCAACATAAAGGATGACGGCGATACCTACATTTTGAACGGCTCCAAAATGTGGATCACTAACTCACCGGTAGCCGACATCGCAGTTGTATGGGCCAAAAACGAGGAAGGAAAAATCATCGGCATGATTGTCGAAAAAGGGATGAAGGGCTTCAGTGCGCCTGAAATTCACGGCAAATGGAGCCTCCGTGCCAGCATAACCGGCGAACTTGTTTTTGAAGACGTGCGTGTACCCAAGAAAAACGTGCTGCCCGGTGTACAAGGCCTCAAAGGTCCGCTCTCCTGCCTCACCAAAGCGCGTTACGGCATTGCCTGGGGCGCCATTGGCGCTGCCCTCGATTGCTACGATTCCGCCTTGCGTTACTCCCAGGAGCGCGTTCAGTTTGGTCGCCCGATCGGTGGTTTCCAATTGACGCAGAAGAAATTGGCGGAGATGATCACGGAAATCACAAAGGCCCAACTCCTTGCCTGGCGACTCGGCACACTCGCGAATGTAGGCAAACACACCCCTGCTCAAGTCAGTATGGCCAAACGCAATAACGTCATGATGGCCCTGGAGGTCGCTCGCGAAGCCCGCCAGATTCACGGCGGCATGGGCATCACAAACGAATACCCCGTGATGCGCCACATGATGAACCTTGAAACTGTGCTCACTTACGAAGGCACACACGATATTCATTTACTGATTACCGGACAGGATGTGACAGGCTTGGCAGCTTATGAATAAATGTCCAAAAGCAAATTTGTCGTTCCAGAAAATTTTAGTCTTGTGTTTCTTTTTTGCTGCAAAAATTCTACCTTTGCCCGCCCAAAACGAGAACCAGATAGTTTTTTAAAAAAAGCACCATTTTCGCTATAAAATATGGCACATCACAAGTCCGCATTAAAGCGTATCCGTCAGAACGACAAGCGTCGTCTCGAGAACCGCTATTACAAAAAATCTACCCGTACGGCCATCAAAAACCTGCGCGAGATGAAAGAAAAAACCGAGGCTGAAAAGTTTCTGCCTAAGGTCGTGAGCATGATTGACCGTTTGGCCAAGCGTGGCAACATTCACCGCAACAAAGCCGCCAACCTCAAAAGCGGCCTGATGCGTCATGTGAACGCTATCGCTGCGTAGTTGGTAATTGGTGATCAGTTATTGGTTATTAGTTATCGGTAACCAATCACCAATAACCAACACCAAAAAGTGTATCTCGAAATACCGGGGTACACTTTTTGTGTTCCATCTGCCCTGCCTATGTCCGTTCAATTCCACAAACTTAAAGTACGCGATTTGCGCCGAGAAACTGCTGACACGGTTTCTATTTCGTTTGAAGTGCCTGATAATGACCGCAATGCGTTTCGTTTTAAACAGGGTCAGCACCTCACCCTAAAAGTTGAAATTGACGGCGAAGAACTGCGGCGCTCCTATTCCATTTGTACTGGTACGCATGAAAACGATCTTCGCGTGGCGGTAAAAAAAGTGGAAGGCGGACAATTTAGCACCTGGGCCAATGAAGATTTAAATGTCGGCGATGTGCTGGATGTTATGGCGCCTCAGGGACATTTTTACACGGAACTCGCTCCTGAAAACGAAAATCTATACGTCGCCTTTGCCGCCGGTAGTGGTATCACACCTGTGATGAGCATCCTTCGAAGCACGCTTGTCCAGGAACCGCGCAGCCGCTTCATCCTGTTCTATGGCAACCGCTCCTTTGATACCATCATTTTCCGAGAGCAACTGGAGGAACTCAAAAACCTGCACCCGGATCGTCTTTCCGTTCATCATATACTGAGCCGCGAATCACTCGGCAGCGAGCTTTTTAAAGGCCATATTGACGCGGAAAAATGCCAGCGTTTCGGCAAGGTCTTCTTTGATCCAAAGGAGGTAGATGCCTATTTTCTCTGTGGCCCTGAAGAAATGGTCTTTGTCGTAAAAGATACGCTCGATGAACTGGGCGCCAACCCAAAAAGTGTTCATTTTGAACTGTTTACCACGACTGGTATAAAAAACAAACCCAAAAAAGTCAGTACGGTCAAAGAAGCCTTCGAGGCTTCAATTACGGTCATCCAGGACGGGGCGCAGTTCGATTTCAATCTCCCGTCCGACGGCTCCACGCTACTCGACGCTGCCATGCGCGCCGGTGCAGATTTGCCCTTTTCCTGCAAAGGAGGCGTGTGCAGCACCTGCAAAGCCCGAATCCTCGAAGGCAAGGTGGATATGGAGGTCAATTATGGTCTTGAACCGGATGAAGTGGAAGCCGGCTATGTGCTCACCTGCCAGTCGCACCCGACAACGAAGCGGGTGGTGGTGAGTTTTGATGCATGAGCGGTAGAATGGCCTTTAGGCCGTTGGGATAAAGGGCCTTTACGCCCTTGTTTGCTTCATCGCGTACGCCGTAATCTGCCCTGTTCCCTACCTTCTTAACGGCGAATGTTATCAGGAGAAATGCTGAGTTTTTATGCATAAGTTGCGATTTTGGCAATACATTCGTCAATAAATCGAACCAAGGCCATGCTTTCCCTGGATCAAAATCCAAAACAACTTCTTGCTCAGGGCAATCTCGAATCTGCCCTTGAAACGCTCGTCAGGCTTACGGAACACGCCGATAATGCCGAATTGCGCCAGCGTGTGCTGGCCCTCTCCGGGCAGTTTGCTGCGCTGAAAAAACAACAACTTACTGGTTTGCTGGAAGACAAGGACTATCGGCTGCAACTGAACAGGATAACGGCGGCGGTAGCGGAGATCGTGGATAGTCAGAGCCAGGATAGCCATAGTCTCACTCGAAGTGAGACTACGGCTTCGACCCGCTCGCAGCCCTGGAAAAAGTGGGCTGGCATTTTAGCCAGTATTGCAGGGATAACGGGCTATACTTTGCGGGATTTTTTAAGGCCAAAACCTGTGCCAGTAGAAAAGCCTGTCCTCGATATACCTAAAAAAGACACGATCGTAGTGACCGCACCACCTGAAAAACCGAAACCGGAAGTTCAAAAAAAATCAAACCCAGCTCCCGCTCAAAAATCAGTAGACGTCAAAGTTGAAGGCGATATCAAAAACTCAAATATTATCATTGGAGATGGAAATCAAATAAAACAATAATATTTTATGAAAGCAAGATTATTCATCCTTGTATTCATCTTTTCAAGCAATCTATTTGCACAAACCAAACTTGAAGTTGGCGGTAGCATTGAAGACTCAAATGTGTTCCTGGGCAATAACAACACGGTTGTCAACCAGATTTTCGGCAAAAGCCCCGAATACGCCGAACTCAAAAAACGCCTGGCCGACCTCTCCGCTGCCATCACCAAAAAAGCTGATAAATGCGAGAAATACACCGATCCCCTCGCCAAAGAGGACTGCCGTGCCGAACTCATTGCCCTCAACGCCGAGCGCGACTCGGTGCAGAAAATTGAGACCCGATTTCGGGAGGATGTGATACGGCTGGCGGAAACCTTTTCCCGTATCGAAATCAACAGCGAGCGGCTGCGCTTGGCCAAAAAGTTTTTTGACGAAGGAAAAATAAGCGAGGCCGACAACGTGCTCCAAGAAAAGGACATGGCCGCCACCGGCGACGCTGCCCTCGCGGTAAAAGTGCGGAACGATAGTGTACTCCTGCAAACCGCCAATGAATTCTCCTTGAAAGCCCAACTCAAAATCCTTAAAATAGACTACGATTCCGCCCAAATCCTCTTCGGGCAGTCGCGGAAGTATTTCGAAACAGTGGACAATCTTTGGGAATTTGCTTATTTGCTTGGCAAGCAAAACCAAACCCCACGCGCCATTGAGTATTACGAAAAAGCACTGAAAATCGCTCGCTCCGAAAGTGAGGAAGCGGCTATCGCCATGAACCTCGGCAATTTTTACAAAGCCGTTCAAAAAATGGCGGAAGCCGAAAAAATGTACCTCCGCTCGCTCGACATCCTTGAGCGATTGGCCAAGGGGAATCCAGCACAGTTCGAGCCCGATTTGGCAGGAATAAGCCAGAGCTTAGGTGTTTTTTATTCTGACAACAATCGACAAAAAGAGGCTATTTTTATTTTGGGAAATGGATTGACTATACAGGAAAATCTTGCAAAGAAGATCCCAGCCATGCACACAGAGGGACTTGCCTACATACTCAATAACTTGGGCTTTGCGCATTTGAAAGACGGAGATTTTAGCAATGCTCGTGAATGCTTGGTAAAATCTGAGTCGTTAAAACCCGAGAACAGTTGGGTATTCAGGAACTGGGCCTGCTTCTTCGCGTTGCAAAATGATGTATCAAAATCAATAGAAAACTTAAAAAAGGCATCTGAGTTGGGATACGATGATCCAGATTGGGTCAAGCGAGAAACCTCATTGGAGGCTATTCGAAGTCATGTTGTTTATGCCCAAATACTGGAACAAATAAAAGTGAATAAGGAAAAGAAGAGCAAGTATTGAACTGAAGCCGCAGGTATCAGCTGCCCTGAAATGGCCAGGGCGCGAGCGTGGCTGAAGGAGTGAATCAGGATTTTCTTGATTTGGGAAAGGATTATTCAGGATTTTTTCGCGCTGGGAATCCTTCAATTCCTTTCCCAAATCAAGGAAATCCTGATTCGTACCCAACGGCGAACGGGGCGATGGCAGGCAATACTTACTATTGGTTTCTTCTATGAAGAATATCTTTATGGTAAATGTTTCGCCAAATAGTATAACTTTGTGGAAAATAATTTACCGTAAAGTTATTACTCTAAATCGACCATACCATCCGTTATGCTGCCACGTCGAATATTCAAAGACCTTGAAGCCCACCTTTCCGAGCGATTTATCACTACAATAACCGGGATGCGCCGGGTTGGGAAATCTACTGCCCTTAAATATTTGCTGGAAAAAATCCCCCATGAAAACAAGGTGTATCTCGATCTAGAACGGGTAGAAAATCGCTTCACATTTGAGCAGCAAACATACCGCGACGTACAGATAGACCTCGAAATCGCCGGCATTGATTTTGAAAAACCTGCCGTGATTGCACTCGATGAAATCCAGTTGGTTCCACCAATCACAAGTGTCATCAAATGGTTTTATGATACCTACCCGAATTTAAAATTCATCGTCACAGGTTCAAGTTCGTTTTATTTGAAAAACCGTTTTTCAGAAAGTCTGGCCGGTCGTAAGCATATTTTTGAAATGTACCCGCTCGATTTTCTGGAATTCCTGTGGTTTCGTGGCGTGGAGACAACCATGCTTGAACGCTTTACTTTCCAACCGTTTCAACAAGGAATCTATTTGAAATACAAGGAATTGTACGAAGAATTTCTGCGGTTTGGCGGTTTTCCGGAAGTGGTGTTGACTAAGGGGGAGGCATCCAAAATCCGTACCTTAAAAGATGTGATCAACGCTTACATAGATCTAGATGTGCGTTTGATCTCTGATTTTGAAGTGAGCGGCACCCTGTACAAATTGCTCCGATTACTAGCCGCCCGAACTGGAACACTTGTTGACGTGACCAAAATTGGCGCTTTGTTGGGCGTGGAGCGCAAAAAAACGGGCGGCTATCTTGAACTGTTGGAAAAGACCTATTTTATCCATCTCGTCCAACCGTTTTCGAGAAACGTGGACAAAGAAATAAGCCTCCGCCGAAAAATTTTTCTCGCTGACACGGGTCTGTTAAACCAATTGGCACAGGTTAACAGCGGCCAAGTTTTTGAAAACCAGGTCTTTTTGCAATTAATGAAATTGGGCGACACCAAATTTTACCAGCGAAAAAGCGGACAAGAGATTGATTTTATTTTCAAAGAAAATGCCGCAATTGAGGTGAAAGAAACGCCCCATTTTGGCGATTTGGCCACGTTAACAGGTCGTTCGGCGGCATTGTCCATTGCTGAAAAACATCTAATTGGGAAAACGCCCCCAGGCGACGGCTTCAAAGATTTTATATGGGCAGGGCATATTTTTTAAACCCAAAAAACCGGGCGACCCCGCTTCACGCCAGGCCGCCCGTTTTTATTTTAACGAACTGAAGTTCGAGCTACTTGAGCGTCGCTTTCACCTCGTTGATAACGTAGGATTCTACCACGTCGCCGACTTTGAAGTCGTTGAAATTTTTGATCGTCAAACCACATTCCAGACCGTTTTTGACCTCTTTGGCGTCTTCTTTGAAACGCTTTAGGGAGCCCAGTTCGGCGTGCTGGTTCGGGTTGGTCGGGTACACCACAATGCCATCGCGGATGATGCGGATGTAGTGGTTGCGGCTGATCTTGCCGTCCTGAACAAAACAACCTGCCACGGTACCGATCTTCGAGACCTTGTACACCTCGCGAATCTCGACCTGGCCCATGATCTCTTCTTCTTTCGTAGGCTCCAACATCCCTTCGATAGCCGACTTCACCTCTTCAATAGCCTCGTAAATGATGGCGTAAAGTTTGATCTCTACGCCCTCTTTCTCTGCGAGCTTGCGCGCAGTAAGCGACGGGCGCACCTGGAAGCCGATAATAATGGCGTCGGAAGCGGAAGCAAGCATAACGTCGGAGTCCACGATCTGGCCAACGGCCTTGTGGATGACGGACACCTGTACTTTTTCGATAGACAGCTTGATCAACGAATCGCTGAGTGCCTCAATGGAGCCATCCACGTCGCCTTTGACAATGACTTTGAGCTCTTTAAAGTTGCCGAGTGCGAGACGACGGCCAATTTCTTCGAGCGAGATACGCTTGTTGGCGCGGTTGGCTTGCTCGCGCATGATCTGGCCACGCTTCGAGGCGATCTCTTTGGCTTCGCTTTCGCTGGATGCCACTTTGATTTTCTCACCGGCTTGCGGGGCACCGGGCAGTCCAAGCACCACTACTGGTTGAGCTGGGCCTGCACTTTTTATCTTTTTGCCACGCTCATTGAAGAGGGCTTTCACTTTGCCCGAAAACTCGCCGGCAATAATAGGGTCACCGGAGTTGATGGTACCGTTTATGATCAGGATCTTGGATACATATCCTTGGCCTTTTTCCAACGAAGCTTCCAAAACGGTACCAATAGCGCGACGATCCGGGTTTGCTTTAAGTTCAAGCAATTCGGCTTCAAGCAAAACCTTTTCGAGAAGTTTGTCCACATTCAGTCCTTGTTTGGCTGAAATATCCTGACTCTGGTACTTTCCGCCCCATTCCTCCACAAGGAAATTCATTTGCGCCAGTTCGTTCTTAATACGCTCAGGGTCGGCACCGGCCTTATCTATCTTATTGATAGCGAACACCATAGGAACACCTGCTGCCTGAGCGTGGCTGATGGCCTCCTTGGTTTGAGGCATGATGCTGTCGTCCGCAGCGATCACGATGATGGCGATATCGGTGACTTTGGCGCCACGGGCACGCATGGCCGTAAAGGCTTCGTGACCAGGTGTGTCAAGGAAAGTGATTTTCTGGTCCCCATGGCCTGGCACTATAACTTCATAAGCGCCCACGTGCTGTGTGATACCGCCTGCCTCACCTTCGGCGACATTGGCTGATCGGATAAAGTCGAGCAGCGAGGTTTTACCGTGGTCAACGTGGCCCATTACCGTCACAATTGGCTGGCGTGGCTTGAGATCGTCTGGGGAATCAACTTCATCCTCTTCAACTTCTACCTGTTCTTCGGCCGAGATAAATTTGACTTCGTGGCCAAATTCGTTGGCCACCAATTCGATGATCTCGGCATCGAGGCGCTGGTTGATTGAGACAAAAATACCCAATGCCATACAGGCTCTGATGACATCGGAAGGTTTGATGTTCATCAAGGATGCGAGGTCAGAAACCGAGATAAATTCCGTTACCTGTAATATCTTATCGCCTTCTGTGCGGGCCATTTCGGCCATTTCGGCGCGTTCACGACGTACATCGCGTTTGTCGCGCCGTACTTTTTGTCGTTTGCGGCTTGCTCCGGCGCCCATTCGGGCCATGGTTTGCCGGATTTGGTTTTCAATGTCTTTTTGAGACACTTCTTTTACGCCATCGGTGCGTCCACGGCCTTTTTTATCGCCCTGGTTGGCGGCCATGTTCGTTTGCAGGTTCGCTGCCGTAACGGGCTGCTGGGGCACCGTTTTACGCTTCCGACGCAAGCGGTCGGCATTGTTTCCTCCGCCCTGGCCTTGGCCTTGTGCTTGTTGGCCAGCGCCAGCGTTGCCCGGGTTATTTGCACCTGGATTGTTTCCACCGGGGCGGTTTTGCCCGCCTGCTCGGTTGCCTTGCAGGTGGCCGCCTTGTTGTTGGCCGCCTTGCGTATTGCCACCAGGGCGGTTGCCTTGTTGCCCGCCCGAACCTCGATTATCCCGGTTTCTGTCCGAACTGCTGCCACCCCGGTTTCCTCGACCACGGTCAGGAGGGTTGTTGCTTACCGGTTTTTCTTTTTCGAGGTTGATACGGCCCAGGATTTTCAGGCCTCGCAGGTTGGGAGCTGTTCCACGGATAAGCTCGTCCTTTGACACTTTTGAGTCGCCAGCTGCGCTTTCGCCAACTTGGTCAACGGTGGGTGCCGGTTTGATTTCAGGCGGTTTGACCTCTTTAGGTGCTGATGTTTCTTTCGTGTGTTTGACCTCCCCTTCAGGTTTTTCCCGTTTCAGCAATTCTCGTTTAGAATCATCACGTTTGGGCTGCGCAGAGGCTGTCTCGACTTTGGGCTCTTCCTGTTTAGGGGCCTCTTTAGGGGGGGGCTTTTCTACGGGAGGAGGTGTTGATTTAGGCGCATCGAGGTCAATTCGGCCCAACACTCGAAGCGGTGCAGGTCGTTCACGAGGAATAAACTCCTGTTCCTGTTTTTTGGGCTCTGCGGGAGGTTCGGCCTTGGGGGCGGAAGGTTCGCGAGGCGGAAGAAAAGAGGGGCGCGGTGTTGTAGGCGACGTACTTACATTGTGCGAAGACCCTTCGGAGCCACCCATTGTTTCTTTTTTGAGCATTGGGCGGGCCAACTGGTCGGCCTGCTGTTTGATATCAAGGTCTTTTTGGAACTCTTTTCTTAACACCACGAGCATATCCTCTGTGATGTCTGTAGTAGGTTTTTGCTCCAAATCAGGAAAGCCTTTGCCATGCAGGGTCTCTACGATGGTGTGAAGGCCTACGTTGAATTCTTTTGCTACCTTAATTAATTTAATCGCCATGCAGTGATTTTACCTGCTAAGAGGTGCAGTAATGTTTGCTGAAATTAAAAATGAGGATGCAAATTAACAATCTCCATTCAAAAAGCTCAGTCCATTCCTGCGGTTGGGAAAGTTGATTTTAAATATTTATGCGCCGCGGGCTTTCGCATTTTTTCTCCGCTGAATTTTAATGTTTTAGAAGGCTAAAAATGTTTAGTTGGAAATGCGGGGCAAAAGTACGTTTAAAAAAGCAAGGCAAAGATGAAAAGTTATATATAAACTCACTTTCCTTCTTCAAACTCTTCTGTCAAAATCCGAATTACCTCTCTAACTGTCTCTTCTTCAAGGTCGGTTCGGCGAATGAGTTCTTCGGGACTTAATTCAAGAACCTGACGGGCTGTGTCGCAGCCAATGTTTTTAAAGGTTTCAATGACCCAAGGCTCGATCGCATCGCTGAATTCCTCCAGGTCCACGTCGTCAATTTCGTATTCCGCCTGGTTGCGGTAAACATCAATTTCATATCCTGTCAGGCGGCTGGCGAGTTTGATGTTGCTGCCGGCCTTGCCGATAGCAAGGCTTACCTGATCGGCGTCGAGATAGACGGCAGCGCGTTTGGCCTCATGATCGAATTCGATGGTCGTGATTTTGGCCGGGGTAAGGCTGCGTTGCATGAAAAGGGCTGTATTGGTCGTATAATTCACGATATCAATATTTTCGTTGCGCAATTCGCGCACGATTCCGTGGATACGGCTGCCTTTCATGCCTACACATGCACCTACCGGATCAATGCGTTCGTCGTGACTTTCTACGGCAATCTTAGCGCGTTCGCCAGGCAGGCGAACGATGTTTTTTATTTCTATCACGCCGTCTTCGATTTCTGGCACCTCGGCCTCCAATAGTTTGGCAAGGAAATCAGAATCGGTGCGGCTCAGCATAATAAACGGGACGTTGTTGCGCATTTCAACCCGTTTGATAATGCCTTTCACCACATCGCCTTTACGGTAGTAATCGCCCCGAATCATTTCGGTACGGGGAAGAATAATTTCGTTGCCAGTATCATCGTCCAATACCAGCACTTCTTTTTTCATGATTTGGTTCACCTCCCCGGTAATGACCTGGCCTACGCGTTCGGAATATTTCCGATAGATCTCGTCTTTTTCAAGTTCCATGACCCGGGAAACCAGGGTTTGACGGGCGGCCATTATCGCCCGGCGGCCAAAGTCTTCGATGGAAAGTTGCTCATAGCACTCATCACCGATCGCGTTGGATTCGTCAATGGAACGCGCTTCGGTTTCACTCACCTGGGAAAGCTCGTTCGTGACCTCGCCATCAGGCACCACCTCGCGCACGCGCCAGATTTCCAGATCGCCCGTATTGGTGTTTACGATCACATCGAAATTCTCGTCCGTGCCATACTTCTTTTTGATAAGGGTTCGGAATACATCTTCCAAGACGCGTACCATCGTGGGCCGGTCTATGTTTTTGCCCGTTTTGAATTCTGCAAAGACATCTACTAAATTGACCATGTATCTAATTTTTATTGATTTGTATAGGTGGAGGTTTGGGGGTTTAAAAGGGCAATTTCACGGTTGCTTTTTCAATTTGATCGTAGGGTATTATCGTTTCTACCTCTTTTTTGATCTTCTTTTTTCCGTCGCGTTCCACTACGATCTGTGTCAGCACAATTTGAGCCTCGTCAGCAGATTTCAGGGTGGCCAAGTGCTCGGTATTGTCCACACATTTTACCGCCAGCATCCGGCCCGCGTTTTTGGCAAACTGCCTGGGGAATTTGAGCGGCCGTTCGATGCCGGGACTGCTTACTTCAATACCGTAAGTTTCTCCGAGCCACCCGTTTTCGTCCAGTTGGTGCTCGACATGGCGACTGAGTTTTTGGCATTTCAGCAGGCTGAGGCCGGAGTCGCAGTCTGCATAAATAAAAAGTTTATTGCCTGGCTTCAGTTCTATTTCGACCGTATAACAGTCGGCGAACATTTCGTCGCTGCGGTATTTCTCTTCAAGTAACTGGCCAATGCGTTCAGTAAGCTCCATTTTATGTGGTTGATGGGTTAATGGGTTGTTTTCAATGTGGTTGAGGGGTTAATGGGGTGTTTAGGGCAAAACCCGCCTTCGCCTTACATCGGGTATAATTGGTGTCTGAATGAGTGGTTAAGGGGTGTTTAGGGCAAAACCCGCCTTCGCCTTACATCGGGTATAATTGGTGTCTGAATGAGTAATTAATTTGGTGTTTAAGGCAAAACCCGCCTTCGCCAAGGCTACGGCGGGTAAAAAAGAGAGGGAACCAGGTGGTTCCCTCTCGTGAAAAACGTTCAGAATTGTGGTGCAAAGGTAAGCACGTTTTTTGTTTTTATGCAAACTTCCTCTGTTTTTCCTTCAAATCAAACAAACACGCTATTTTTCGCAGTATTGTTGCAATTCTATTAGGATTCAAATATCCAATTTATAATGACCAAAATCCTGCTTTTACTGACTTTTTTGCCTGTATTGCTTTTTGCCCAAAATGATTCCACCCTTTTGCTCTCTCCGGAACGGCTTACGGATCGCGATATTTTGCCCCGGGACTTCTCCCAAAAAAGAATTCTGGCCAGTTCGGCCACACGCTCTCTGGAAGCGGTAGAAGACCTGCCTTTTACGACCGTGGTCTTTTCTGCGGAAGATATCCTGCGCAACGGATTTGTCACCTTGACGGATGTGCTTAAAGCTGCACCCGGTATCAAGGTGTCTCAAATCGGGAGCGCGATAGAAGGTGAAACGTTTATGGTGCGCGGGCTTTCGGGAAATCAATACATGAAAGTGCTCATCAACGACATTCCGATCAAGCCTTCCATGACCTTGGGAATGCCCATTGGGGCGCAATTGCCGATACGACAGGCGGAGCGTATCGAAATCCTGTACGGGCCTGCTGGAGCTATTTATGGCGACGAAACTTGTGCAGGTGTGATAAACATCATCCTTAAAGAGAGTGAAAGGCCAGTTTATACTCAGGCAGACTTGGGATTCGGGCGGTTTGGATACAACAGCCTCGACCTTATGTTTGGGGGCAAAATCGGACGGGACAAAAAGATATTCAGGTTCAGCATTTACGGCAGCAGCACCATCAGGGAAAGCGCCGATATTTTTTACGATCAGAACTTGTACAATACCAATCAATACCTGCCCTTTGGGCTCGACTCTTCGGCATATCTCAGCAGACAAAATTACCGGCGCTCACTCGATGGCAGCAATGATAATTTGCCCCGGTTTTCTCAATTGCCCCATGAAAGCCGCATGTTTGGGATAAACCTAACCTGGCGGGGACTGCATTTTACCTACCACCGTATGCAGCGTTTTGACCATAGTTCGCTGGGTATCACCCCCTTGGCCGTTTCATATGCCAACCCCTCCAACCGAATTGCAGAACGAATGGAAACCTTTTCCCTTGGGTTTAAAGGCCAGCGAAGGCGCCGCACTACTTACAATAACCTGTCCTTCCAACGCTACTCGATCGACAAAAACAGTAACACCACTTATGTATTTGACCGTTTGAGTGCTGCCAATTACGCCATGTATGGAGGGGCTTCCTTGCCCGACAGCTTACAGTACACCCTCACCAATCCAATTTATCAGACGTATGCTTCTCAAGAGCGTTTTGCAACGGCACTTGGCATTGATGCCCGGGTAGAATCCCGTATGAATGCCTTGTTGGGCAAACAAAGACGACTTCAAATAGATGCTGGTGGTCAAATAAATCTGTCTTTAGGAGTTCCATTGTTTACATATTACACGATGCCGGTTGAAGCATCTTTGGACGGCTTGATATCACCTTTTTCTGTCCAGGCGATCAATTTAAATAACATCGGTCAAGGGAATTTTAATTTTTTGGGTTTCATGCAACTTGCCTGGCATGGAAAACATCTGCACCTTGTAGGCGGCGGCTCTGCCAGTCTTCGGGTTGGGGAAGGCGTCGGGTTGGCGCCTCGTCTAGGATTGCTGTATCATCTAGACAGCAACTGGACCTTTCGCGCCACCATAGCCACCGGAATAAGGTACGCTTCGGCATATGGGCGAGTAAACAGCTACCAGGTGGCCCCTATGGGTTCATTTCGGTTGAAAATCAACCCTCCAAACCCGGAAATAGAAAAAAACTATTCTTCCGAGCTTGCAATTCGTTACAATTTCCTCAGGGGTTCAAGCCTTGAAGGAATCCTGTTCTGGCAGGAATCGCACAATCTATTCCGGCCTGGCTATCTTATGACAGATCCTGTAAACATAGACAATTCAAGTTATGGGTTCAAAAACGCACCCGGCCTCGCGCTATCCATGTGGGGAATTCAGGGGCTTTATCGTTCAAAATCAAGTGTTACTGACTTGACAATCAACAAAAAAAAGAATATTCCGCTAACAAACAGACTGGAGTTTTTTACTCAATATTCCCGTGGTCGGGAATGGTTCGGCTATGGGCTTCCTGCAACCAACGAACTGCGCAACCAACCCAAATGGCACACTCAATTCCGATATTATTTTAAAGCTGCCAATAAATTTGAACTGGTAATATCAAGCAACCATCAAAGCTCTACCTTGAGGAAATCCATTATTTTTCAAGAGCAGTATCAGTTACCGAAAGCTCCAAGGCTTGAAAAGTTTGCAACCTGGGATTTTATGTCGAGGCTGTACCTGAGCAATCATTTTCTTCTGTATTTCCAATTCATCAATGCATTTAACAGGCACTACGCAGGAATCGACGCTACCGGGACGCCTGACGACCTGCTTTACAACCCGCAACAAGGGCGACAATGGCGGATCGGAGTCAATTACAATATGAATTAAGGCGATAGACGGGATGGTTAAAAAAACGGGTTGTACTCTCTTTCATGTCTTACAGTGGTCGATGGCCCATGGCCGGGAAGCACTACCGTTTCGTCGGGAAGGGTAAATATTTGAGTTTTAATGCTGTGAATCAAAGTACTGTGGTTACCTCCGGGCAAGTCGGTTCGGCCAATGCTTTCATAAAATAACACATCGCCAGACAGTACGAAATTGTCCGATTCGCAGTAAAATGAAATGCTCGCAGGTGAGTGGCCGGGAGTGAAAAGCACTTTCAGTCTGGTTTCGCCAAAGGTCAGGGTCTCGCCCCCTTCAATAAAATTTACGGGCATGGGCTGTTGCCCCTCATAAGGCACACCGTACATTTGACATACCTGCTCAAACCGCATAAGAACAGGCAGTTCGGCTTCGTGGATTTCCAGTCCGATTCCCCAGGTCTTGGCCACGAAGGGGTTGCCAAAAACATGGTCCAAATGGCAATGGGTATTGATGAGCCGCACTGGACGCAGCTTATTGTCTTCCACAAATTTCCGTAGCGCATCACATTCTTCCCGAGTATAACATCCGGGATCAAAAATGGCACAATCGCCCGTTTCGTCCCAAACAACATAAGTATTTTCGGCAAAAGGATTGAACTCGAAGGCTTGAACTTGGGTCATGCAATTGATTTGATTGATTTGAGTGATTCGATTACGCCGATTGGCTCGATTAGCTGATTGGATGAATCAAATGACTTGAAATCCGTGTGCATACGGGTCGTCATCGTCAACAATAATTGTGTTGTAGCCCGTCACCATGGCCCAACCTTCAATACTTGGGCGCATGGCTTTTATGCCAGCTACGGTGGTTTCTTCTTCAATCCGACCGATGAATTTTGAACCGATAATGCTTTCGTGAATAAATTCATCACCTGGTTTCAACAGCCCTTTGGCATGCCATTGAGCCATCCGGGCACTTGTGCCGGTGCCGCAAGGCGAACGGTCAATGGCTTTATCTCCGTAAAACACTGCGTTGCGCGCAGTTGAACCGCTATCGAGCGGCTTACCTGTCCAGAGAATGTGGCTTAGTCCCTGAATCGTCGGATTTTCCGGGTGCACAAAGGTATGCCCTTCCTGGAGCAATCGCCGTATTTCACGTGCCCAACTGATGAGCTGCTCGGCACGAAAATGTTCCAGGCCCGGGAAATTAGTTTGTGGGTCCACGATGGCGTAAAAGTTGCCACCGTAAGCCACGTCCACCTTTAGCGGGCCAAGCTCTGGGCAATCAACTGAAAGGTTTTCTGCTGCCAGAAAAGCCGGGACATTGGTGAGGCGCACCGATCTCACTTTTTTTCCTTCCTGTTGATAAACAACCTTTACCAGTCCAGCTGGCGTTTCAAGTCGAAGTTGGCCAGGTATTTTAGGGCTGACCAAGCCCTGTTCAATGGCAATAGTTACGGTGCCAATGGTACCGTGGCCACACATAGGCAGACAGCCGCTCGTCTCAATAAAAAGTACCGCTACATCGTTGGCCGGGTCCTGGGGTGGGTACAAAATGCTGCCGCTCATCATGTCGTGGCCTCTCGGCTCGAACATCAGTGCGTGGCGAATCCAGTCGTATTCACGCAAGAAATGCTGCCGTTTTTCACTCATGTTTCGGCCTTCCAGATTGGGCCCACCACCAGCCACAAGCCGTACCGGGTTGCCACAAGTGTGCGCATCGATGCAAAAGAAGGTTTTGGATGCCATTGACAGTTGGGTTGTGAATTTTTCTATAAGCGTACTTACGTTGAAATTTTACAAAAAAGCGTAAAAATTCAGCTTAATACGAATCATGTATTGGATTTATAAGCCCCAGTGGGGCGTCAATGTTTGTAGCTTTAGCGTAACAAATCCCAACCCTAGCCCCAGAGGGGCGGCAACATTTGTTTTTTTGGACATAGAATACATATTACCGCCCCGCTGGGGCTAGGAATTATCCCGCCCCACAGGGCTACAAGTATTGTCGCTCCGCGGGGGCTTTCAACCCCTGATCCTACAAATAACCAACAAAAGAAATAAACAAATCAGCAAGCCGCGAAGATTGGTTAAGTTTTCAAAAAAAACAAAGACTTTTGCGGCGTTTGTGACGAACCGCCAATAGCCTTAAAGACTTAGACAATAATATGAAAGAACTCAAAGCATACCTCAACACCCATAAACAACGCTTCCTCGACGAATTGCTCGAACTTCTGCGGATTCCTTCTGTAAGTGCCGACCCGAAATATTCCGCCGACGTGCGCCGTATGGCAGAAGCCACCGCCAAACACCTCCAGGCAGTAGGCTTTGACAAGGTAGAAATCTGTAATACACCCGGACACCCCATCGTATATGGCGAGAAGATGGTGAACCCAAAAGCACCTACTGTTTTGGTGTACGGCCATTACGATGTTCAACCTGCAGACCCGGTTGAACTTTGGGATAGCCCTCCCTTTGAACCGGTGGTGAAACAGACCAAGATCCACCCCCAAGGTGCTATTTTTGCCCGGGGCGCCTGCGACGATAAAGGCCAGGTTTTCATGCACATCAAGGCATTTGAAATGATGTCTAAAACCAAAAACTTGCCCTGCAATATCAAGTTTATGATCGAGGGAGAGGAAGAAGTGGGCTCCAAAAATCTCGAAAAATTTTGCCGGGAAAACCAGAAAAAACTCGCTTGCGATGTGGTATTGATCTCCGACACCAGTATCATTGACAACAAAACACCCAGCATTACCGTGGGCTTACGCGGCCTTTGTTATATGGAAGTGGAGGTAGTGGGCCCAAACAAGGACTTACATTCAGGCGTATATGGCGGTGCTGTGGCCAACCCCGTAAACGTACTCTGCCAAATGATCGGTTCCCTGCACGACGAGAAAAAACGTGTAACCGTAAAAGGCTTTTATGACGATGTAAAAAAAGTGAGCAACAAAGAGCGCAAAGCCATGAACGAGGCTCCTTACAATGAAAAACAATATATGAAGGATTTGGGGGTGTCTGACCTTATGGGCGAAAAAGGCTATACCACCGTAGAACGCACCGGTATCCGTCCTACCTTGGACGTGAACGGGATCTGGGGTGGCTATATCGGAGAAGGCGCTAAAACTGTGCTGCCGAGCAAGGCCAATGCCAAAATTTCGATGCGACTCGTGCCGGATCAAGACCCTAAAAAAATTGAAAAAATGTTCCAAAAGCACTTCGAAGCCCTTGCTCCGAAGTCTGTAAAAGTAAAAGTAACGGCCCATCATGGAGGCCATCCAGTGGTGGTGCCCACCAATTCGGTGGAATACAAAGCTTCCGAAAAAGCCCTGGAAATGGCATTTGGCAAAAAGCCTCTACCCCAGCGTGGTGGTGGCAGTATTCCTATTGTAGCCATGTTTGACCAGGTGCTGAACGCAAAATCTGTGCTCATGGGATTTGGCCTTGATTCGGATGATATCCACTCGCCCAATGAACATTACGGCTTGTTCAATTTTTATAAAGGGATTGAAACAATTCCATATTTTTATAAGTATTATTCGGAAATGAAGAAAAAGTGAGGTAGTGACAAGCAAATTTTTCAATTGCTCAAAATGACATTTGGTTTGTCGGGAATATTTCTGCCATTTGCAGAATAAATGTTCGCCTCTTCCGCAAACACTTGTAAACGAGTACCTTTGCACCCCGCTATGCTATCTCTCTCAAATATCTACATCCAATACGGCGACCGTATCCTGCTCGACCGCATCAATTTCGTGCTCAAGCCCGGCGAACGCGTTGGCCTTGTAGGGCGCAACGGCGCCGGCAAATCAACGATCCTCAAAATCATCGCCCAGGAAATGTCGCCCCAGGAAGGTGATGTAGTGGTACCCAGCCACTTTACGCTCGGATACCTTCACCAGGACATGCTCATGCCCAAAGGCAAGACGGTGATTGCCGAAGCGATGACGGCATTCTCCGAAATTCTCGAACTGGAAAAAGAACTTCACGACATCAGCGAAGAACTTGCTGTACGCGAAGATTATGAATCGGATGAGTACCATAAACTCATCGAGCAGATGGGAGATATCACCGAACACCTGCACCATTTGGGTGGCGCTACCAGCGAAGCCGATGCGGAAAGAGTGCTTGGGGGACTTGGTTTTCAACCCTCAGATATGAAGCGCCTTACCGATGAGTTTAGCGGCGGATGGCAGATGCGCATCGAATTGGCTAAAATGCTGCTCCGGCAGCCCGACCTGCTCCTGCTCGATGAGCCCACGAACCACCTGGACATCGAGAGTATCCTTTGGCTCGAAAACTGGCTCTTCAATTACCCCGGGATGGTGATCGTGATCAGCCACGACCGGCGTTTCCTCGACAACGTGACCAATCGCACGGCAGAAATTGTGCTCGGAAAAATTCATGATTATAAGGCAGCCTATTCCAAGTATGTCGAACTCAGTACCGACCGCCGTGAACTGGCCCAAAACGCCTACGAAAACCAGCAACGCCTCATTGCCGACCGCGAGCGCACCATCAACCGATTCATGGCCAAAGCCACGAAGACCAAGATGGCACAATCCATGCAAAAGCAATTGGACAAAATGGAGCGCATCGAGATTGACGACATGGACACCTCCACCATGAAACTACGCTTTCCGGATGCCCCCCGAAGCGGCGAAGTAACCGCTAAAGTGGAACACCTGACCAAGCGTTACGGCTCAATAAAGGTGTTGGAAAGCGTTGATTTTCAAATGCTTCGCGGTGAGCGTGTGGCATTTGTTGGGCAAAACGGGCAAGGAAAAACGACGCTTGCAAAAATCCTCGTCGGGCAAGAATCCGCTACTTCAGGCAAAGCCACGCTTGGCCACAACGTTTTGGTAGGTTACTACGCCCAAAACCAGGCCGAGACACTTGACCCCAAACTCACCTTGTTGCAAACACTGGAGAGCAACTGCCCGGAAGAAATGCGTACCAGAGTCCGCAGCATTCTTGGCGCCTTCCTTTTTAGCGGTAAAGACGTGGATAAAAAAGTGGCGGCTCTTTCCGGTGGCGAACGCGCGCGCCTGGCATTGGCTTCCATGCTGCTTCGCCCCTTCAACCTGCTGTTGCTCGACGAACCGACCAACCACCTGGACATGCTTTCAAAGGACGTGTTAAAACAAGCCCTTGCAGATTACAATGGTACCCTCCTCATCGTAAGCCACGACCGGGAATTTTTATCCGGATTGACCGACCGCACCATCGAGTTCCGCGACGGGCATTTGAAAGAATACCTCGGCGACGTGAACTATTTCCTCGAAAAGCGCCAGTTGGATAATATGCGCGAGGTGGAAAAACGAACGGCTTCCAACAATCAACAGCCCTCCTTCGCACCTGCCCGCCAAGGCTCGGCAGGCGGGGATGCTTCGGCGGGTAAAACAGAAAACGGACAAGCGCACATAGCCAACGGCCAAAAGCCAAGCGTCAGCCCAGAGGAGAAAAAGCAGCTTGAACGCGCCGTACAAAAGCAGGAAAAACGCATTGCAGAACTTGAAAACGAAATTGGAAAATGGGAAACAAAACTGGCGGAGCCTGATTTTTACAGCAAGCCCGGCGCCAATGCCGATTTGAAAAAATACAGCGATCTCAAAGCTGAATTGGCCAAAGTTTACGAGGACTGGGAAGCGGCTGTGGAAAAGATGGGATGAAGTAATTACCTTTGTAAAAAAGAAATATCATGGGAGCGCCCGAACTAAAATCTTCCATCCATCAAATGTTGGATGACACCGAAGACCCAGAAGTGCTGGCACTTGTGTACGCACTTCTGAAAAAGTTTACACTACTTGGTCATGACGACTATGTGGTAGGTTATGAAGCCGACGGCACACCTATTTCAGATGATGAGTTCGTCAGCAGTATATTGTCCTCCAGCCAAGAGGCAAAGTCTGGCAAAGTCCTTACCCATGAGGAAATGAAAACCTTACTTGGACTTCATGAATGAAGAATATGACATTGGTTGGAGCAATCGCGTCGCTAAAGACCTCCTTAAAATCAAAGCTTACCTTCTCGAAAACGCTTCCGAAACAGTCGCACAAAAAGTGTTGCTCCGTTTGTACAATTCTGTTGAGCCTACCCGTAAGCAACCGGAACGTTTTCCATTAGAGCCTCGCCTGAAAAAACACGGCAACTTCCGCTTTATCAAAGTCTGGAATTACAAAATCATCTACGAATTCACGGGAAATCAGATCATTGTGCACCGAATCATTCACAGCAAACGTGATATGAAGCGAGCTTTGAGGGGGATTCGTTGAATGTTGAAAAATCTTGAGGTCATAGATTGTGACCTCAAACCAGATGTTATCACAAATTGTGATGACATCCATTTCCCAAGATTTCATGTTTGAACTGAGCCCTGAAGAATGGGGAATCTTGAGGTGTAATTTTGGCACCTCAAGTTGGGGTGGTACACGCTACGCTCCCTTTGCTTTTACTGAACATGGTGTTGCAATGCTATCAAGTGTGTTAAATAGCGAGCGTTCTGTTCAAGTAAACATCGCCATTGTCCGAGCCTTCATTGCCTTACGTCAATATGTACATTCCTTTTCGGAGTTGGCCACAAAAGTGGGCGAACTCGAAAAAGAACTGGCCGATGTAAACGAGGTGCTCCACTGGCTCGGCCAGGAAAATCAGGCCCGTGCCGACGAGATCGCCGGGCTTCAAACAACGCCCAATGATTGGGAAAGCCGAAGAGCTATTGGCTTTCAGAAAGATTAAGGCCGGACTGATCTCTCCCCTTTCTTGTTCTTCAATTTCTCATTTAAAAACTTTGTCATCAGTGTATAAAGATGCATTTTGGCATTGTCGCCACTGATGCCGTGGTTTCGGTTGGGATAGATCATGGTGTCGAACTGTTTGTTCTTGGCAATCAATTCGTTGGCCATTTCTGCCGTGTTTTGAAAATGTACATTGTCGTCGGCGAGGCCATGCACGAGCAAATAATTCCCTTCCAGTTGGCCTGCAAAATTGGTGGGTGAGTTTGCCTCGTAACCCTCCTCGTTTTCCTCGTGGGTTTGCATGTAGCGTTCGGTATAGACCGAGTCGTACCATTTCCAATTCGTGACGGGCGCTACGGCAATGGCAGCTTCAAAAACCTCGCTGCCTTTCAGGATACAATTAGTGCTCATATAGCCCCCATAACTCCCGCCAAAAATGCCAATGCGCTGCGAATCTACAAAATCCAGCGTGCCCAAATACTTCGCGGCTTCTACCTGGTCAATGACTTCATAGTGCCCTAATTGCTTGTAAGTCATCTTTTTAAACGCCTCGCCACGGGCGCCTGTGCCGCGGTTGTCCACGCAGGCCACCACATACCCTTGTTGGGCTAGCATCTGGAACCACCAGTAATTCGCGCCTTTCCAGGCATCCGTAACCTGCTGACTGCCAGGGCCTCCATACACGAACATCAAAACGGGAAGTTTTTGGTTTTGAAATTCCGGCGCAGCTGGTTTGATCATCCAGCCGTTCAGGTCGATATTTTCGGAGGTTTTGAAATCAAAAAAATCGACGGGAATAACTCCGTATTCGGTTTGTTTTCCGCGTATTTCGGCGTTTTGTTCCAGACTGCGCAGCAGCTTTCCTTTTCGGTCGCAAACAGCGTATTGAGGCGGAGCGTTGGCCGTAGAAAAACTGTGCACAAAATAATCAAATGTGCTGCTCCATTGCGCCCCATTCGTGCCTTCGGGTTTATTGATTTTTTTAGGCTTATTACCTTTCAAATTGGTTTCGAAAAGTTCGCGTGCCATGGGCGTTTTACTCGCCGCCTGAAAATAAACCTTGCCGTTTTTTTCATCCACACCGTAAAATGCGGTCACATCCCAGTTCCCTTTGGTGAGCGCCACTTCTTTACCCGACAAGCCATATTTATAAAGGTGATTAAACCCGCTTTTTTCACTTTGCATGACAAAACCAGAGCCGTCGGACAGAAATGTAACATCATGAAGATCAAGATAATAGTTGCTCTTTTCTTCGTGAAGCAAGTTGCATTGCCCAGTAGCAACATCAGCCAACCACAAGCGTTGGGTATTTTGGTGGCGGTTCATCCAGGTCAGGCAGAGTTTGCCCTTTGGCGTCCATGCAATTCTGGGCAGATAATCGTCCAGGCGGCCATATTTGCGTTCGCGGTCCGGGATGATGATCTCCAATGTTTTACTGCTTCCAATTTCGTAGCAATGCGCCGTAACCAGCGCGTTTTTCTCCCCTACTTTGGGGTATTTGAAGGTAACAGGTTCGGGGTACATACCGCCCCGAAACATATCCATCGTCATTTCCGGCACCTCCCGCTCGTCAAAGCGCAAAAAGGCCAGAAATTTCCCATCGGGGCTCCATTGAAAGGCCCGCACGAGTTCGAATTCCTCTTCATAAACCCAATCCGAGGCACCGTTGATGATCTCGTTTTGCTTGCCGTCGGTAGTCACACGAGTGATCTTTCCAGTGGCGAGGTCTTTGAAATACAAGTCGTTCTTTACTACGAAACCCACTTTGGAGCCATCAGGCGAAAAGGTGGCATAACGCTGTTTGGCCGCAGTAGAGCGATCTTTGACATACACCACATTTTCCTCAAAGAGTTTGGATATTTTTTGGGTCTTTTGATCGAATACAAAAAAATCGGCCTCTTTGCTCCATCGGAAAATTGGGGTCGAATTGGTGGCAAGTAAAATTTTGGATTCGTCGGCACTGAACGAATAGGCATCGAATGTGCCATTCCAGGCTGGGCTATTGGAGATCACGCTAGCGGCATCGAAAATAGTGCTGGAGCGTTCGCCTGTACGCAGATCGTATTGCGCAATGGCTGTTCCTTCGAGGCGTGTGAAGTGTCCCCCGTCTTTCTGGAAGTTGA
>JBJXGO010000238.1:0-9231 GCA_046160345.1 Saprospiraceae bacterium | reverse complement strand
TGTGGCATTCAATCGGTTACGATCAGTGCTTCTGCCTTTGATTGTAGCCAGGTAGGGGCCAACAACGTGACCCTGACGGTAACAGACGTGAACGGCAACGTGAGCAACTGTATCGGAGAGGTGACCGTAGTGGACGAGATCGCAGCCACGGCAGTTTGCCAAAATGTAACAGTGGCCCTGAGCGCTGCCGGGACTGCTGGAACCACGGCCGCAGAGGTCAACAACGGTTCTTCCGACAACTGTGGCGTGCAAAGCCTTGCACTGAGCCAGACGGCATTCAATTGCGGCAACTTGGGCAGCAATACGGTGACCTTGACGGTGACAGATGTAAACGGAAACGTTTCGACCTGCAATGCAACCGTGACCGTTCAGGACCTGATTCTGCCTGTGGCGCTTTGCAAAAACCTGACCCTGCAACTTGACGCTGCGGGTGGAGTAGCAATCGCTCCGGCGGATGTGGACAACGGCTCTTCGGACAACTGTTCTTTCACCTTATCGCTGAACAACCTGACATTCGGATGTGCGAATGTGGGTCTGAACACCGTTACGCTGACCAACACGGATGCGGCCGGAAATACTGCAACTTGTCAGGCTTCTATCATCGTGAAGGATCAGGTAGCGCCAAACCCGGGCTGTCAGCCTTATACCCTGGCGCTCAATGCTCAAGGAGAGGGCTGTGCGACTGCCACCGAGGTGGCGGCGGGCGCCGCCGACGCTTGCGGTATCTCCTCCATCTTCTTCCTGCAGACCGTCACGGACGAGAACAAGGTCAAAAATGGCACTTTCAACACCAGCGCTTCCTACTGGCAGGGCTATAACATTGACTGGAACGGCGGATATAAATCTACGGGTGGAAACCCGGGTGGTTACTACTCCCTCAACGGCAACAACAGCTGCTCTTCTGACCCAACGATCAAACAGTGGGTGGATGATCTGACATCGGGCAAGACCTATGTCATTAGTGGCGATTACCGCGGCACTGGTAACTCGACGGCAGCCTCTTTCGGTATCCTGGTGGACAACCAGCTGATCGCGCAATTGCCCAATCCGGGTGCAGTTTGGACACCCTTCTCGGTCACTTTCACCGCATCGGATGATGAACATCAGATCTCCTTCAAAGGCGAGATGAACTGCGACGCAACCCATTATGGTATTGACAATATCAGAATCGTTAAATCCAGTACCATAACCACGATGTGCTTCGACTGCGGCCACGAAGACCGGGGCTGCGACGACGACGACCTGACTGGCACGGGCGGTGGCGGCGAGAAAGGTGGTGGCGCAGAAGATGACGACGATGATGACGATGATGACGAAACACTCGGCTTGGGAGACCACCTGGTCACCATCGTCGTGACGGACAACAACGGCAACACGGCTTCTTGTACTGCTACCATCTCGGTCGTGGACAATATGGCGCCTGTAGCCGATTGCAAGAACCGAACCATCAATCTTAACCACAACGGGCAGGCCAGCATTACAGCCTCGAGTATCGAAGACGACTCTTACGACAACTGCGGCATTGACCATATTAGTGCAAGCCCGACCAGTTTCAACTGCTCAAATGTGGGCGCCAACACGGTTGTTTTGACCGTGACGGACGAAAGCGGAAACACGGGCACCTGCAACGCCATTGTAACGGTGAAGGACGTACACAAACCAAACATCCATTGCCTGAGCAACAAGACACTGACACTGAACGCTAACTGCCAGGTGGTGATGCCAGACTACACGAGCAATGCTACTGTTTCGGACAATTGCAGCGCGGTCGTCACACAAACACCGGTCGCTGGCACGATCATCACTGGATCAGGTTCGGTAAAGGTCACCCTCACAGCGACCGACCCATCGGGCAACAAAAGGGACTGCGACTTCTATCTGTACTTGAAAGACTTGACTGCGCCCACTGCAATTTGTAAGAACATCACCGCAGTGCTCGGCTCCAATGGCCAGGTAGTGGTTACAGCGGCTATGATCAACAACGGCTCTTCAGATGCCTGCGGGATCACAGAAATGTACATTCCTTACAACTCCAATAATTCCTTCGATTGTGAGGATGTGGGAAGCACCTTCCAGGTGACCCTGACGGTGAAAGACGCTGCTGGAAACACCAGCACCTGCAATTCCACCGTTACCATTTCTGCCGGAACAACAGATTCTGACTGCGACGGCGTGATGGACGGTTGCGACAAATGCCCTGGAGGTGACGACACCGTGGATAACAACAACGACGGCAAACCCGACTGTGCCTACAAGCCAAGTTTCAGCAGCATCATCACGGATTGGAAATGCGGCAACAACAAAGTTTGGATCTGCCACGCGACCAGTTCAAATTCCAACCCAACGGTTACCATCTGCGTGTCCTACAGTTCAGTCAGTTCACATCTGAGCCACGGCGACTACATCGGTTACTGCGGTAATGCAAGTTGCTTTGGTGGCGGTGGCGGTGAGGAAAACAAACCCGGAGTTGACGGTGATGTTCACGATCATGCTGACGGGCGGGATGAAGGACACGAACAGGAAGAATTGGGCGAAGAGGTGCAGGATATGCTCCTGTTCCCCAACCCGACTTCAAACGATGTCTTCATTGGCCTGGACGGTTTTGTGGGTCAATCGGTTACGCTGCGTTTGTTCGATCAAATGGGCAAACAACTTTGGGTGCTCGAATTGCCAAACGCGCAGGACGAGATGGTACAACTCCATCTGAAAGAAATGGGGCTTGCGTCCGGTCTGTACCGGGTAGTGCTCCAAAGCGAGGACAAGACAATCGTGAAGCAACTTGCTTACACGATGGACAATTGAGTGTTTTCAAACTTAGGGGCAACTTCAGGTTGCCTCCTAAATTGAACAAAATCTAATTTGAAGCATAAGTCAATTTCATGAGGTTGATTTGGAATGTCCCCTCTGGCTAAGGCTGGAGGGGGCTTCCGTTTTCAAATTAAAATTTTACGGTAGGAAGATCATAGGCAGTGCGATGTAAGATCGTCTGCTTTTTTTGTGGTCATGATTTCGTATCACCGGTACAAACGCAGCCTCAGCCTCCCAACCATTGTTTAAACGCCTGCGCTTTTTCGCGGGAGATGTCAACGACGGTACTGACTGGTGCTTTTAATTTTACCTGCAATTTGCCGTAAGAATCAGTTCGATAACTTTCCACGGTGTTCACATGTAGAAAGATCTGCCGGTTGGCGCGAAAAAAAATGGCCGGATCGAGCAATTCTTCCAACTCGTCCATGGTCTCGAAATCTGTTACCAACTGCTGTTTGTCGGTAGTAACAAGGTAAATGAGCGTGTCTTTTTGGAAGCTGGCAATATTGCCCTGCCTTACCACTACGTGCATTTTTCCTTGATGAGCAAGAAAGCGTTCCTTGTAAATTTTGGGCTTTTTCTCGTCGGCCATTTGGGCGATCAAGGTTTGGACTTGTTCCCGAAGGTCAGATTGGCCTTTTGTAGTGGCCCATTTTAGTTTTTCGAGCGCCAGCGCGAGTTCCCTTTTATCTACAGGTTTCAAGAGGTAATCAATGCTGTTCACCTTGAAAGCCCGGATGGCATAATCATCGTAAGCAGTCGTGAAAATGACCGGGCACTGCACGGTGGTACGCTCGAAGATGTCGAAACTCGTGCCATCGCTCAGCTGGATGTCCAGGAACATCAAGTCCGGTTCGGCGTGGGTGTTAAGCCATTCGACGGCCTCTTCTACAGAAGCAAGCGTACATAAAACCTCGATGCCAGCGTCCGCTTCGGACACTAGTTTTTTCAAATCCTTGGCAACGAGTGGTTCGTCTTCTATGATCAATGCTCTCATAACAGCATGGTTTTGAACAGGTTTCATCCTTGTGTTCCAGGTTATGTCTCGATAAGCGGCAATCGAACGCTGAATTCCTCCTCCGTTTCCAGCACTTCCAGCGGTCGGTCGGAAAGGTAATGGTATAGTGCTTTCAGACTCTCCAGCCCTTGCCGGTTAGAGGTTTCTACTTGTTTTTTGCGTTGGATATTATTGGTGACGGACAAGGTATTGCCTTCCGTTTCGACACAAATACGGAGTGGGTTTTGCGCTGAAATAACGTTGTGTTTCACCGCGTTTTCGATCAGGATTTGAAGCGTGACCGGAACGATGCCTTTTTCAAGTGTACCGTTTGAGGGCGTTTTTATTTCAATTTGAATATCGTCTTCAAACCTCGTTTTCAGCAAAAAAATGTAGTTTTCGACAAAATCCAGTTCATTTTTTAGCGAAACGGTCTCCTTCTCCTTGTGCTGCAACAAGTAGCGGTAAACTTTTGAAAGGTGTTGCAAAAAGTCGGAAGCAAGCTGCTGGTTTTCAAAAATCAAGCTGTTTAGCGAGCTGAGCGAATTGAAGAGAAAATGCGGATTGAGGTGGTTGGTAAGGGCAATGAGGCGTATTTGAGCCGAACGTTTTTCGATCTCCAACAGGCTTTTTTCCCGTTCTTCCAGCTGGCGGCGAACCTCCGTCCGGGCTTCTTCAATTTGTGTGAGTACAATTTTGTTGCTGCACAATGCCGCAATGGCCGTCAGGATTTGAAGGTGCCAGGGGCTGTAAAATCCCTTTTGTGAATGCTCCGAATCAATGACCCCAATGACGCGGCCATCTGCCAAAATGGGCACCGCCAACTCTGAACCTCTGGGCACATCGTCTACGATATAGCGAGGGTCAGCAGCGGTGTCGGAGATAAGTTCCGGGCGAGCTGTGGCGGCTACAGTGCCAACGATACCATGACCGAGCGGCAGGTCTATTGGATTAACGATTTTTTTATCTTGCGAGGATTTTTCACCCCAGGCAGCTTTTTGTACCAAGACATTTCGTTCGTTATCAAGCATATAAATGACACAATCTTCCCAGCCCAAACGGGCTATACATTGCTGTGCAACATCCCAAAGTGTCTCGTCGATCGTTGTTTTTTCACTGATGGAGCGATTGAAATAATTGACTACCTGCTCTATCTCCAACTCGTATTGAAGGGTAGTACTGCGCAATTTTTCCATTTCCAATTGCTGCTCCTGAAATCTTTGCAAGCGATTTTCCCGGTATCGGATAAAGAAAACTATTGCCCCGAAAAGCGCCCCAAAAGCGCTCAGGCGAAACCACCAGGTTTGCCAAAACGGTTTTTGTATCGTGAAGTGAAAAGGGCTGGGACCTGTGTGCCAGATTTTCCCCGTGATACTGGCTGCGACCTCAAGCACGTACGGCCCAGGCGGAAGGTCGGTAAGTCGGAAATAGGTATTGGATCCAATGTTGATCCAGGTGTCGGCATGGCCTTGCAACCGATACCGGTATTGAACTTTGGCGGCATTCCTGTAATAAGGCGCCACCACCTCAAAGCTCAGTGTATTTTGAGTGTGCTTCAATTGCAGGTTGTTTGCCCTGAAGTACAACATACTATCCCCATCCTGAATTCGGATGGATTGAATATTCACCAGCAGTGGTTGATCGCTCAAAGAAATTTTTTCGGGATAGAAGTAGTTGATGCCGTTGCGCCCGGCAAGAAACAACATGCCGTTGCTGGCACGCAGTACGGTGTTAGGGCTGAACACATGACTTTGAATGTTGTCAGCAAAATCAAATTTTTGGAAAGTAGTTAATTGCGCATCGGCGAGGTAAAGTCCGTTATAGGTGCCTAGCCAGAATCGTTGGAGACTGTCCTGAAAGATAGAGCTTACGCCAACGCTTTCGCCAGTCAGTAGCACCGGCTCAAGCGAATAGTGATATTCAGGTTTTAATTTCAGGAGAAAAAATCCTTTTGTCGTACCTACCAACATTTCATTTTCGCTTTTTTGAAAAATACTATACACCCCTACTGCGGGCAAAATGGGCACTTCAAACAAGAAACGGTACTGCTCGTCGAGGCAGAAAAGCCCACGATGGGAGCCTAGCCACACACGCGCTTTTGTGTCTTGGAAAACCGTGTTCATATTCGATTTGTCGCCCGGGAAATGGATGATCTCCGTTTGGTAGGTAACGGGTTTGATTCGGTGCACAAAGAACCGTCCGCAAACGATATGGTCGCCATTGCGCATCCTTCCGATCTTGTCAATTACATCCGTTTCGAGTGCTCGGCGCACGGTATCGTTGGCGTACAAAGGTCGGCGGTAACGTTCGGTAAGCGGGTCAAAAAGCCATATACCACGGTTTGCGGCACCGAGGATCAGATTTTTTCCATCCCAGACGATGTCATTCAAAACATGGTCGCTGAGGCGATCCGTAGCCCCTTCTGTATTTTGATAAGCAATGATCTTTCCATTGCGCAAATTCAATTTCTTAAATCCATAAAGCCCGCCAAACCAAATATTCCCTTTGTCATCTTCCGTTATGCCAGACACCCTGTTATCCCATTGCTCCGGAGGACTGAAATGGTAGTTTCTAAGCAGTCCAATATCTTTTTTCACTGGACTGATAGCCACAATGGAGGTATTTGAATGCGCCCATAAGGCACCGTTTTTGCTTTTAAAGATGCGGTACAAGGTTTTTTCATTGGCAATGGGTTTGCCAGCAGCAAAAACACGCTCCGGACGGAAGCGATCTGTGGCCAAATCGTACTCTAAAAGGCCAAATTTTGAGCCGACCAGAAATTTGCCTTCCCCTACCGGCGCGAAAGAAAGAATGTTGAGTTTGCGCAAATTAGGACTCAATCCGTAATGTTTTGCATCAATCAGGCGCATTTCACCGCGCTTGAAATCGAGCCAATAGGAATCGTCCAGATAGCCCGTAAGGACGGCCAAATCGGGAGTGACGGCTAACAAATGAGAATATTCGCCCTTTACCGGGACCTTTCGGCTAAGTCCAGTGGCCAGGTTGTAAGCACACACTCCGCCTGCAATTGGGAAGAACAAAGTGCCTTCACAGGTGTCTATTCTTGCAATACTATGCCGGGGTCCCGCTCCGGGGAAATCCAGGGGCTGTCGCTCAAAAACCCCCAAATTTTCCCGCCATGCATACAAACCTTTGGTGGTTATGACATGAACGGGGCTGTTCTTTATTTGAAAAATCCCGCGCAGGCGCACATTGCCGACAGAATCGAACGGGATCTGCTCGAACCCTTTCCAATCCGCCCGGTTGCGCAAGATGTTAAAGCCAGGCCCTGTAAGCACCCATATTCGTCCGTCGGTATCACAAATGGCGTGCGTGATGATTTCATTGAAGGGGTATTTTTGTACGGAACGGCCATCGAAACGCTGCAAAGAAGTGGGGGTGGTGACCCAAATAAATTGATTGTGGTCCTCAAAAATGTCAAATATCATACCGTCACCAAATCCGTATTCCTCCCCAAACACCTGAGCGTGGTATTGAGGAAGTTGAGCTTGGGCGGGAAAGTCCAGCCCAATAAGAAAGAAGAATAGGGCGATGTAGTGTTTCACATCATAATGATAGGTCAAACTTCAATTTGAGCAAAGATGGAGTTTTTTGCCAACAATGTCAAAACAGGGTCACGCCGGCGACGCCAGGCGTGACCCCATGCAGCAAACTCATTCGTTCATCATCTTCACCACCCGGATTGTTTTCACTTCGCGGTCTCTGATCAAAGTCACTTGGTACGTGCCTGCCGCGATGCCGACAAGCGAGAGGTTTATTTGGTTTTGGCCGCTTACAACGGCGGCGTTTTGACGGGACAATTGTGCCCCACGCGTATCGGTGATCAACAGTTGGGCTTCGCCAGCGCTGGTGGATTCAAAGCTCAGCATGGTGGCATCCGAGGCTGGATTTGGCGTGAGTTGTACTTGCCCAAGTGTTTCTGCCGCCTCCTGCGTTGCACTCGCTCCGGATACCTGCACCGTGTGAAGCACCGTAGCCGTACAGCCAGCAGCATTGGTCACCGTAACCACATAATCCGTGATTTGTGTGGGTGCAACTATGATAGCCTGTGTTGACTCACCAGTGCTCCACAGATAAGAGGTGCCTCCATAGGCCGTCAAAGTGGCTGATTCTCCTGGTTGAATATGGTCTGGGCCGAGGACGCTAGCCGTTGGTTCGGCATTGACTTGTACGGTTACCGAAGCTTGTTTCTCGGGGCAACCGTATTGGGAAGCCACTATGTTATAAACTCCGCCTTGGCTCAACTGAACTCCTGGTATGCTTGGGTTGTGCTCATTGGATTGGAAACCATTTGGGCCTGACCATTGGGTTTGGGCATTGGGACTGGTGTTGGCGTGGAGTTGCAGATCTTTCCACTCGCAAATAGGCGTGTTACCATCTGGCGCAGGAGTGACAAAGTTGACATCGCCTTCATGGCCTGCATCGTACACGCCAAAAATGCCAAAAGAAGTAAAATTGAAGCCAAAGAAACCATGCAGAGACGAAACGTCCACGGCTGGCCTAAAGCCGTTATTTTGCCAGTTACTATTGATGTATTGCCCCAAAGTACAATTAGCCCTGTCAAAACCATCTCTTTCAGCACCAACATTCCAGTATGCTACCAGGGTGGCAAGTGATCCTCCGGGGATTTGCTCTGACACAAACCAGTTCTGTCTTACTACTCCCACAGGTATTTCTTCGCTGCAAGCAGGATTGTTGCCTGTGTATTCGCCATAAAACGAATCTGAAACACGCACTTTGATCAAATCCGAAGTGCTTCCCTGATTCAGTTGAATCGCGAAAGGCGCAAATTCACTATTCCCAATCGGGTATAATGCAAATTCACCAACCGGGCAATTTAATACACAGGCGCCCGTGCCGTTGGTTTCTATATAACTGCTTAAACCGTTCGAAAAATCCAGATTTGCCGATCCAAGGCGCAAATCATATTGGTTCAAGACAATACGGCCGCTTGTAAGGGTAAAAGCTTGTTTAACTTCAGGGCTTCCTGCCAAACTGACTACATCGCTGGTTTTTGCGATCTCAACGTGCTCGTAATGGCCATTTCCTTCCAAGACAGTCTCATTGGATCCTGCAAAAGCGATACGACCGTAGAAGCCGCCGTTGTTGACAATTTTCGCCCCCCCAAATTTAATGTACTCACCAGCATTGGGCGCAAACACCAAAATCGAGCATGCTGCGTCAATCTGCCAGTTGCCATATTGAATGTCAATAGTTGGGTAAATCGTCATGCCGGATTGTTGCATGTGCAGGTTTGAGCCGGCATGGCCCTGATACTTTGATATGCTGGCTGAGCCAGGCCCCGTATTCAGCACTTCTCCATAGTTGCTGAAATAAATATTGCTTGCGTAAGCACCTGCGTTGGCTTGTACTTTGAATTCCCAAAGCCCATAGTTGCGAACATC
>JBJXGO010000237.1:0-11468 GCA_046160345.1 Saprospiraceae bacterium | reverse complement strand
TGCGCAACTGGAACTGCTCCCGAGCTTTCTTGTTCACGTGCGGCGAGCGCAAAACGGTGAACACTTCTTTCTCAGTGGGCAGCGGAATCGGGCCAGTTACAACAGCACCACTCGCACGCACGGTTTTTACGATCTTCTCAGTGGACTTATCCACCAAGTTGTAGTCGTAAGACCGGAGTTTGATGCGAATTTTCTGATTCATTACCTCGTTTGTACTTTAATATTTCAATTTCACGCGTTTGAAGAAAGGTAAACAAAACTTAATTTTGAGACCCTTTTTCCAAAAGCGGACGCAAAGGTAGAAATACCTTAGACTAATTTCCAAACAGGTTTGAAAATTTATTGAAAAAAGATTTGGAGGGGGGGGGAATGCCCAATGTCCAACAAGGAATGTCCAACTTCCAAGGAGACCCTGCGCTTGGAATTAGTTGTAAATCAACAGAATGAGGTCACTGTGAGCAGCAAAGCCTAACGCTTACTTGGACATTGGACATTCTTTGTTGGGCATTGAGCATTCCCCCTCCGGCCTACTGCTTCACGATTTTCCTAACCCCCCAGCCCTCGCTCGTCCTCACTTGCAGCACATACACCCCCGCAGGTTGCCCGCCCAAGTCCAGCACACACTCCCGCCATCCATCATTCCGCAGGTACTGCACATCTGAGACCACCCGCCCCTGCACATCCAGCACCCGCACGCCGAGCAGCACTGCGCCTAAATGCGTGAGCGTGAGCTGGGCTTGGCCGCTGGTGGGGTTGGGAGATAGGGTGATGCCGATGTCTTGCTCTGGTGTGGGCGGGTCGTGTACGGAGATGGTGCTGTCACAGCCGGGCTCCAGGCAGCCGAGAGAATCTACGCGGAGTATCCAGCCGTTTTGTTTGGTACTGTCTTCATAGGATCTACCGCAGATAATAAATCCATCGTCAGGCATTTGAACCGCATCATAGAATTTATCATAGACAGGTAAACCAGGTGGGCTTATGTGGTACTCTTTTTTCCATAATACCTCAAGGGCATCGGAGATTTTCAGAAGTACCCCAGTTTGTCCAATGCTATTGTTGGGATAGTCGCTTTCAGTAGCTAATGCTAAAAAGGTATGGTTTGCAATTGGAATTGCAACTGTAAAAAGAGTGCCATCGCCTCCTCCGAATGAAGTAGAATCTATAAGGGTGCCATCATCTGCAAAGCGGAAAAGGATGTACCTTGAATAGTAGGTAAAGGCTTGTGTGAAGGGTTTGTAGAATTTGTTTCCAAAAATAATGTAGGTGCTGTCTGGTAGAGGTTCAATATCAAAGCCACCCCAGCTATACTGCTGCCACTCCCATGGAGAGAATTTTCTAAACCATTGTTGGTTGCCAAATTCATCAGTTTTAATTACAAGAAAGTCGTTCATGTAATCAGAGGTTGTACACCCTGGACAGACCCCTTGATACAGCATTGTGCACGAAAGGATAAAACCGCTGTCAGGTGTCTCAGCGATTGTCCAACCAGTGGTGCCAATTGAATATTCCTTCCGAAACACTTGATTCCCAAAACTGTCAATTTTTAAAAGCAAGATACTTTCAGGAGGTTGGTTATTTGCTAAGAAAGTTTTACCAACGATAGCAAACCCGCCATCCTTTGTCCTAATCATATCTTCCCCGAATTCATGCCAACCGGGATTCCCATATTGTTTTGTCCAAAGTGTGTCTCCCGTAAACTGGTTAATTTTTATCAGGAATATTTGGGCATTTTCGATCCCGTTGGCGATAGTATAAAAAGACCCCATTATTAAACTGTAATCCCCTTCAACGGAGATTGCATCCCTCGATCCTCCGAAATAGCTTCCAGATGGAAGGAAAACCTTTCGCCATTGCACATCCCCAATACTATCAAACCGAGCCACAAAAGCTTGTTCCAAATATGGGTCAAGGCTAAAACTTCCACCGATGGCGAGAAAATTTTGATTGTTGTTGCTTGTAAGAAAGCCTAAAGCTTCATAGTTGTGCATCCAGTCTATTTGTTTGCTAAAATAGACTTGGGCACTGCCCGCCCCGATGAAAATCGGGGCGAGCAGTGCCAGTATCAAAAATAAGCGCATGGCCTACCTTTTTGAATTGTGGATGATTTTCCCCCAAAGCGTCTTGCCATCAGAAATCTGGCATTGGTAGAAGAGCACCCCTTGCGGCATGGGGTCAGTGTTCACCAAAAGCATTGGTTGGCCTTCTCGGAGTTTTTGGCTGTAAACAGTTTTGCCAGAAACATCAACAATACTCAAGACTTTGATCACTGTTCCCTCGGGGGCAAAGAACCGCACTTCGCTCTCAAAAGGATTTGGCAGAACTCGTAGCCCATCTGTTTTCAAGGCATCGGTGGTTTCTCCTGACCGTTCTCCGCCCGGCCTGCCGCCTGTACCCGATTCTGCCTCAAGCGGGTGGTACACGCCGTTCAGGATGTGGTCGAGCACTTTCACATTCTCGGCCACGGTGCTGTTGTGCGTCATCAATAGAGCAAGTTGTGCAAACTCTGCCGCCGTCAGGTGGTAGGCATCGCGCCCGGCAATCCCGGCATTGATGAGTACGCTGTAGTAGGCGATATTTTTCATAGCCAAAAAGTTTGCGCAAGCTGGAAAACCATCCCAACCTACTGTTTTATCACTTTCCGCGCCCCCGCCCCCTCGCTCGTGCGCACTTGCACGATGTAAATGCCCGAAAGCTGTTGGCTCAGGTCAATATCCACCTCCCGCCAGCCCGCGCTGCGCAGGTACTGCATATCCGACACTACCCGGCTTTGCATATCCAGCACCCGCACACTGAGCAGAACCGCTCCCTCATGCGTGAGCGCGAGCCTCGCTTGTCCTGTTGTTGGGTTGGGCGATAAAGAGATGCCGATGTCTTGTTCTGGAGCGGGTGGGTCTTCTATGGCGCTGTTGAGCTGGCAGCCCGGTTCCAGACAACCAAGGGAGTCTACGCGGAGTATCCAGCCATTTGAATTCGTGCAATCCTCAAAAGCTCTACCACAAACAATGAAACTTTTATCAGGCAACTCAATCGCATCAAAGAATTTTTCGTAGAGTTTAACTTCTGGGGGGCTAATATGATACTCTTTTTTCCAAAGTAATTGAAGGGAGGGAGAAATTTTTAGAAGCACTCCTGTTTGGCCGATACCGCTAAAGGATGAATCATTTTCAGCAGCAGTTACCAAAAAATTGTGATCTTTCGTCTGAATAGCACTTGTAACCAGGGTGCCAGCTCCACCGCCAAACGAAGTGAAATCTAAAAGTACTCCATCATTGCCAAAGCGAAACAGCATATACCGAGAGTAGTATGTAAAAGTCTGATTGTAAATATAGTAGTATTTATTCCCAAATATAATATAAGTACTATCCTGCAAAGGCTTGATGTCATAACCGCCCCAACTATATTGCTTCCATTCCCATGGTGTAAATTTTCTGACCCATTGCTGGTTTCCTAAACCATCGGTCTTTATGACCAGAAAATCGTTCATGAAATCTGAAGTCAAACACCCCAGACAAACCCCTTGATACCCCATAATGCATGAAAGGATGAAGCCACTATCGCAAGTCTCTTCTATAGCCCATCCGCTATGATTATTGCCTGAATTTGTGGAGTATTCTCTTCGAAATACCTGATTCCAATTAGAATCTATTTTTATTAGCAGTATCTTCTCTGGGGGTTGATTATTGGCCTGAAAGGTTTTTCCTACGATAGCAAAGCCGCCATCAATAGTCTTAATCATGCTCCTCCCGAAATCATGCCAATCCGGTTTCCCATACTGTTTTGTCCAAACTGTATCACCTGTCAGGGTGTTTATCTTTATCAAGAAAATCTGGCCGTTTTCTATACCATTGGCAAAAGTGTAAAAGCTACCCATAATTAGGCTGTACTGCCCATCCAATTGGACAGCGTCTCTTGCACTGCCGAAATTGCTTCCTGAAGGAAGATGCACTTTTGCCCCTTGGGGCTCTCCCAAACTGTCAAATCTTGTTATGAGAAGCTGATCTAAGTATGGATCGAGGCTAAGACTTCCTCCTGCCGCAAGAAAATTTCGGTAGTCACCAGTAGCGACGATGTACCCTAATACATCTTCATTCTGCTGCCAGTCTATTTGCTTATTAAAATAGACTTGGGCACTGCCCGCCCAAACCTGGGCGAGCAGTGCCATTGTCAAAAATAAGCGCATGGCCTACTTTTTTGAGTTATGGATGATTTTCCCATGAAGGGTCCTGCCGTTGGAAATTTGGCATTGATAAAATAGCACACCTTGTGGCATGGAAGCTGTGTTCAACACCAACATAGGTTGGCCGTCTCCCAGTTTTTGACTATAGACTGTTTTGCCAGAAACATCAACAATACTCAAGGTTTCAACTACAGTTCCCTCTGGCGCAAAGAACCGCACTTCGTCCTCAAAAGGGTTGGGCAAGACACGCAGCCCTTCTTTAGTCAAGGTATTGATGTTTTCTTCTGACCGTTCTCCGCCCGGCCTACCGCCTGTACCCGATTCTGCCTCCAGCGGGTGGTACACGCCATTAAGAATGTGATCAAGCACTTTTACGTTCTCAGCCACGGTCGAGTTGTGCGTCATCAAAGGGGCGAGTTGGCCAAACTCTGTCGCCGTCAGGTGGTAGGCATCTCGTCCCGCTAAACCCGCGTTGATTAGGACTGTATAATAGGAAATGAAGTCCTGAATCTCAGTAGTCGCCCCCGTGACTTGTTGCAAGTATTGTTGAGCGGTGGAATAGTTCCCCAAAGAAGCGTAGGTGGCTGCGAGTATCCGCTTGTCTTCCTGTTGGTTACGGTTGACAAGCAATGTGATTGCGCGGGTCGTGCCGGGCAAGTAAAGTGAATCAGCTACGGCATCCGGGGACATCCGCACATAAGCATTCAACAGGTCGTTGCGGTAGGGCAGTGAGTTTCCTGAACTTATGTAAAGCCCCATAAGCTGGTTACAGTATGGAGGGTTGGGGCAGGGGTCTTCAATGACGCAGTTCGCTGGCCCCTGATCGGATAAGTCATGAATCACAGTCACGTTTTCAGTACACTTTAAGATCGTATTAGTGTTTGCAACAGAAATAAATCGCTCAAAATATGAAAAAGCCGCTGGGTTGGTATTTCGAATATCTAACAGTGGCACTCCACATTCCCAAATAAATTTATTGTCAGGCTTAGGGGTAAATGAGTTCAAAGGATCTCCTTGATTCGCCAAAATCCCCATCACATTCCAAGAAACATCCCCAACGCCTCCCTGATAAGTATTACAATGCGTCTGCAAAGAGGCGTTGTCCTGCTCGAACTGGTTGGCGATGTTGAAGTCGGTGAAGGTGTTGTGCTCCACTTTCGCACCGCCCGTGCCAAGGGAGTTGTTGACGATTGCGCCATACGAACCGAAAGCGGCATCGGAGTCGAAGAGATTGGCCGAGAGGGTGATTCCTTGTGTAGCCACAGAAACCGTGCCTGCTGGGATGCCGCTATCGTTATCCTCTTGGTCAGGGATGTTGTGGTACTCGCAGCCGCTAATAAAAGGCGCGATATTGCCCCGCACGTTGAGACCCTGGTACACGTTGTCCATTTTTGCGCCGCTAAAACTGAGCGTGGTGGCCGCGCCAGAAAGCATGGAGGCAGATTCTGCGCCGATGTACAGGTCTTTGAAGTGGGGGTTGAAGGCCCCGCCCGCGAAAGAGAACTTGGCATCAGTGGCATAGATGCCGCTGGGACGGTTGCGGTACATCTCGTAAAAGTTGGGCGGTGCGCTGCTGATAAAGGAGCAGTTGATAAACCGGGCATCTCTCACCGAGCGAATCCTGCAGCCCAATTCAGCAGCCGTGGGTCGGCTCAAGGACGGCACGTCGCCCATAAATGCATAGAGTGGGTCGGCCAACGCTCCCGTAAACTCGAACTTGGTGCCGACCAACAAACTGTTGTTGCTGAATCCTATGTGGGGGTTCCAAACAACGCCCCTGCCGCAATTGAGGAAAGTGGCACCGCCGGCGGTTATCCTGCCACCGCCCATGCCAAGGTTGTCCATGTAGGTATCGGTGAGGGTGGTGCCTATCGTGGTAGAGGGAGGTGCTTCTTCCACTTCATTTGTCACGGTTTTCCAAGCGGCATCGCCCAGCACTGCACCGCGCACTGCGTTTTCAATTCGGGCATTGCCAGTAAGCAAGATTTTCCCTTGTAGAACCCCCGCAGGCTGGTTGGGATCACCAAGCACGGTGACACCGTCCCACATTTGCTCGCCGCCGCAATTGATACCTTTGAGCACGGCGTTGTTAGTGACGTAGAGCGTCCCGCCCTGTTGCACGGTGATGCCGGACTTACGGTGGTCGGGCGTGTTCTTGGTGCTGGCGAACTCTACGACGAGGCCGTCTCTGATAGTCAGTTGCTTACCGCTTGGTATGATGATGTTGCCACGGATGCGATAAGGATTGAGCTTGTTGGCAGGTGTCCATACTTCGTTCAAATCGCTGACCGTGTGGTCGCCGTCCTGGTCAAAGCCGGCAGTCCCTTGGCAGTCAGCTGTGAACCGAACGATGTTGAAGGTTTCGACATCGTTTGCCAGTTCATTGTTTCCAATGAGCGCAAAGCCTCCGTCGGCGGTCTGGATTAGTCCAAAATTACAGTTTCCTTCGCCGTAAGCAAGGTGAGTTTGCTCCCACAGGGTTTCGAAAGGCCCGGTTTCATCTTGAATGTCTATTTTCATCAGAAAGTTTTCCTCATAGTGGCAATTGTCCATTTCCGGGAAACATGGGCTGACACCTTCATCGCCAGAGTTGCCCCCGAGCACGATGTTGCCATCTGACTGATCTATTACTATGGCAGGGAAAAAATCGCCGCCGCTTAAGTGGGCTACGTTTTTGGCGTACGCTCCGCCCGTCCCATCTGCCTTGATACGGATGAGGTGGACGTATGCATCCTTGTAGCCAGAGAAATATTCGTCTTCGCCGTCGCAGCGGTCTTTAAGCAAGACACCCCTTCCTGCTGCACTGGCGCCTTGGGGAGTCTGGCTATGTTGGAACTTTTGGTGAAGGCTTCCCGTGAATTCTAAGGTGTTCATCTCTGCAGCCACATAGATGTAACCATTCTTGTAAACTATGCTCCTTCCCATGTCACAGGAATTTTTGTCGAGGTAGGCATCTACCGCTGGCGATCCATTTTTGCTGCCGTCAGGTAAGAATCCCCAACCATTTGCAGATAGTCCTGGCGTGCACGGGCCGTATTTAAGTGGGCACTCATCAATATCTGGTTGATCCCAAATATTCGTATTAGGGTTGGAGTAATCGCTTGGCTTATTCGGTGCGTTAGGGTCAGGGTCGTGCGCGAATGTGCTGTATTCGTAATCTAAACCATTGTAGTATCTAATAAACCCATTCTGTAGGTTGTTCAGGCTAAATTTCCCAATAACGACATCCCTGTCACGAATAGGGAAAAGCCGGTCATTTAACTCATCTGTATCTGAAAGGTCTATATTATCAGAGTTTAGATGATCTCCAGATTGGGGATAATCATGTCTGACCTCAAACTGCCATCTTTCATCGCCCATTTGTTTAAAACCCGTAAATATTATACAATCTTCCCCAGATATATTGGCGATTTTACAATCGTACAATTGGCCTTTAAACTCTGAAAAGATTCGCTCAGAGGATGCCGTTCCATCAGAGTTTCGAATAGTGATGAATGAGTAGCCCATGTCGTAAGGAACATTGGCGCCCGGGTTTGCGGTATTGCCTTTTCTGAAATGCCCGTTCATTACTATTTTACCATCAGATGCAATCTCAACGGAGCTAAGGCGCTCCTGGCCTGTGATTGTCGCATCTAAATAGGGTGGTACAGTAGGTGGGTTTCCTGGGTTGGGCACTTGAAACCCAATTCCAACCGCAAATGAGCTGGTCCATTCTATGCTATAGCTTTGGTTTTCATACTTCAATTTTGCCAAAAAAGCATCTGCATTTTCTGTAGCATCAGGATCATCGGCATCGTCATCATTGGGAATTCCCTGAGACCCGGCCATGATTGCGTAGGTGCCATCCGCAAAACGGGCCACTTGAAACAAACCCCCACTTAATCCCGGATAATATTGTGAAGTAAGCAGTTCGCCATATTTGTTTATCGCGGCGTAAGCTGGCACTCGGGTGGCACCGTTGTTGATTTCTGCGTAACCAACAACAACCATGTCGCCGTTGGGCATTTCTACCGCATCGAAAGCCCAGGTGTCTTCTGCTGCGGGACTGTTTGTTTCAAAGTTAACGCCCGCAGTCCATGCGCTGCCCGGCTGCCCAAAGGCAGCATCAGGAACAAAGCACCACATGGCCATTAGCAGTAAAAAAGTGAAGGCCCGCCGTCGTACACACCGTAAGACTTTGGCGGGTGAGGAGAAAAGGGCTAGCCCCCCCCCCGAAAAACAAGGTAGGAGGTTTTGAAGAATTACCGCGCTGAGGAGCGCAGTTTTGTGAAGATTGAATGTTTTTCATGTAGAAAATCATTGGTTGGTGAAGAAAATAGATTGCACTCTGCCAATCGGTGGCGACTGACAAAACTTTCCAAAAGAAGTATCTGCAAGTAAGGGTATGGATTAGCGTGATAATAAGAAGGACGTTGGATGTATGGATACCAGACTTAGGACAAATCTTTAAAAGTCCAAGGTCTAACATCTAAAAGTCAAATGTCCAAAAAGGATTAAAGCAGGTAAAGTGGTTTCATTCCTGTGTACACAATTGAGAAATTTGGAACAAAACGCAAACAAAGTTAGTAAACAATATCCAAACGGCCAAAAATCGCGCAAAGATTTAACTTCAAGCAGACTGGCAAAAGCTAAATCTCATTTTGAAGCAAGTAGTAGCGTAACTTAGTCACTGAGGTTATGCAGCGGCCTTAAAGAACGCCGATACAACTGACACCTCCGATAACACCGAAAGGTTTACACGATGATTAACCTAAATGATGCCGTCAGTAGCTCACCATAAATTTAACAGAATGTCTTGTCCCAGGTTCGGGCACAAGGAAATAAACGCCTGGGGACATCTCAGCAGCAGAGATTTTGATTTCCGTTTGGCCCTCGGCGATTTCGATTCGCTGTAATTTATAGCCCAGCATGTCGTACAATGTTAATGATTTGAAATCATGCTCTTCCGCAATCTTGATAGTAGCATGATCCAAGATGGGGTTAGGAAATATCCGGAGGCCGCTTCGAAGGTCTTCCGGTTCGTTGGCACCGACAATTCCCCAACCAATATTATCGTCGCATTGGCCATTGAAGCGATACATCGGGATATTGGGCAGGTCAAATTCAAGCCGGGTTGGCGTGTGAATGGCTTTTATCTCAAATTGACAATCAAGTCCTTCCTTGTCAGGTTGATGAATGACATGTATGTAGCGGGTCGTTGTGCCAGGGCCTATATAAATCCGGCAATCCGGGCCGGGATACATCGAGCCTACCCCAATGGGCCAGCCCGTCTCGTCCGGAAGCGAGACAAGCGCGAGATGTATCGTGGAAACCGATGGGTCTGGGGCCTCCAGGTCCATTTGGTAAAGGTCGCGGCCAGCGGTTAAGTACAGAAAACGGCTGTTGGGCGAAAACACCAGGCCTTCGGCAAACTCCATGTTTGGGTAAGCGTAAGTTTCAAGATCGGAAAGCACCCCAGTAGCATTGTCAAAGCTGTAAATCATCGCGCCATGTGCTTCGTTGTTGAGGCCCAACAGTTTTCCGTTGGGAGAAAAAGCAACCTGCCCAATGTCCAATTCCTGATTTATCAAGGGTATTCCGATCTGTTGGGTAAATGGGCCTTGTACGATCTCTGGCCCGCCTATCAGGAATTTATAGAATTTGTTCGTGTTATAGCCTGCTGCCCAGGTCCACCACCGAATTCCGTCCTGGTGCAGGCAAGCCGTCAGGCGATTAACGACCATGTTGGTGGCGAGCAAGAGCCGCTTTTCTTTCAGGTGAAAACTTCCGTCCGGCTTTTTAACAATTATCGAAAGATAAAAATTGCGGGAGACCAGGTCTTGCAATGGGTCAGAAAGCTCTGAATCCTTGTGGAGCAAGTAGGTTATTGAATCATTGTCCAGCGCAGGCAGGAAGAGCGAGGACTGATCGGCCGGATAATCTCCGAAATCAGCGCAAAAGGTGTTGAAGGTGTTGCCTGGGGTCAGGGAATCTCCCCCTTCGATGACCTGAAAATTTCGGTCATACACTTCGCAATTGTTGGTCATCAGCATAAGCGCCCCATTTTCATCACAGATAAAACTTCCTGCGTTGCTCATCTCCGGGTCGGTTTCAGCAAAGGGAGATACGGTCACCTGGTTATTATTGAAATCCAGGAGACTAATGCCAAATCCGTTTGAAATCGTGTGGCCATCACCAAAAGGCCATTGGTAGTCATATTTCTGGGCAAGGGTCTGTACAGATACAAACAAAGGTAACAATGCAATGGATAGCGATTTTTTCATGTGGAGTAAAATTACATCGGAGTGGTGGTTTGCAGCCGCCACTCCGATGGTTAAATTAAATACTGACCTTAGCGGCCTACCACAAATTTAATCGCTTCCCCTATCCAGGGTTCTGGTGCAAGGAAATAAACTCCGGGCGGCATCTCGATAGTAGAGATGTTTGCTTGGAGCTGTCCTTCAGATATATTGATGCGTTGGATCTCCTGGCCAAACACGTCAAAGACTCTGAGCAAGGTGTATTTATGAGATTTAGGAAGGCTGACTATTGCCAATTGATCTACCGGGTTGGGCGAAATGCTGACCGCAACGGAAGGTATATTCTTCGGAGCCTCCCTTTGCTGCCCTGGGTTGCTGATGCATTCGTCGTTGTATTCAGCAAGCGACAAGGTGGTTTCAGCAAGCAAGGCCCTTGCAGTAAATACTGCTTCGCCACCTGTACCCGCACATTGAGCAGCGATGTCTTGCAGGGTTTGAATTTCAGCTGCAGAGTAGCCCGAAAAGTTACTGGACATCCTGCGCATCAATAAACGGTTGGCAGATTTCAGGTTTTGCGCCGAGACGGTCTCCAAAGTGCCAATGCCCTCGTTCAAGGCATTCAGGCTATTCCACTCGTTCAACAAATTTTGATGCTGGCCTTGCAAAAGATTTGCAAGAGACGCGGTGCTTGTTTTCAATTGCGCCAATTTATTGTCATAAAGCGCCTTTTGGGCAGGGTCAGTTATTACTTCACCCATTTCTCCATCAAGGTTATACCACGTGATCTCCTCCAATTCATCCCTCAACCCTTTGATCTGCTGGTTCAATTGCTCTGCCTGTTCTGCCTCATTGTCGGTCAAAGCACCTGCATTCTTCAAGCTCGTTTCAAAAGAAATAAAAGCGCCCGTTGGGGACAAAGCCAGGGTATTGTACCAGCTTTGTTCTGCGGGGTTGAGCGGTTCCAATGGTTGCAAGGCCGATAGCGCGCGGAAGAGTTTGAGTTTTACATCAAAGGCCACCTCAGCGCCATAAATGCCTCCAACGTTTGCATC
>JBJXGO010000236.1:0-5440 GCA_046160345.1 Saprospiraceae bacterium | reverse complement strand
TGATGTCTCCTGCGCAACGAAACCCGGATGGTTCCTACACTTTTGCGCCAAGGTTCATGAAATTCGACACACAGTTATTGGATGAAATAGCCACGGTTACCAGCGGCAAGTTTTATCGGGCTTTTTCCGAGCGTGACCTTCAGGCGATTTATTCCGAGATTGACCGATTGGAAAAAACGAAGATAGAGGTCACTACCATCAGACATACCACCGACTATTTTCATTGGCTGGTTGGGGCTGCTGTGGTTTTGTTGTTGATAGAAATTTTGGGGACTTGGGGAGTGTTGCGCTCGATGACACCTTGATTGTTATCCGCCACTTTGTGCCAGTTCGCGTCATTTGGACATTTTGAGCCATAACTTAACTTGCAGAACCGATAATTAGGGTTAGTTTTGGCTTGCGGTTTAGTTCGCCGTAGAATCTTTCACTTCTTCATTTCATCTCCAAACTTTTTTACCATGCAAAAAACGATCAATCCTTTACTGCACACGGCCCAACATTTTGCCCCCCCCCCTCCTATCACAGTCAGGGTTTAAGTTCTCGACTTAAGTTCCAATCAGGTATTGAAAGACGACCCAGTAGCAATTCTCTATACAGGTTACTCCCCTTTCTGATGTTTTTGGCATTTTTACCTGTTGGACTCTGGGCTCAAACATTTGAGTGTAACACTCCTGACCCAAGCGACGCTTGGTATGAAGCAGTTCTAAATCAGGTGCCTGCTAAATTACTTTTTGACCAAAGCTCAAACCCACAGTCAATAACTGAAATACCCGTTTATTTTTCAGTATTCCGCAGTTCAGACGGACAAGTTGGTGGGAATCTTGCCGGGTTTACAAACGGTGATGCGGAAAATCAGTTAAACTTTATCAATTCAAAGTTCAGCGGTAGTGGACTTCATTTTTATCGCCTTGGCAATGTTAATTATATTGACAACGATTTGCTTCAGCAGGATGCTGCAATAGTCAGAAACACTTATAGTTATGTTTATACAGCGATGAACGCGGTTATCGGTCTTGGCCCAACAAACGGTATTCAACCAGGTGAAAATTTGTTTGGTGCGCCCGTAAAATATAACACTACTAATCTTGCACCCAACTTCATCGGCCAATATGTGCATGAATTAGGTCACAATTTTGGGTTGCTGCATACGCACGGGCCACTGGCTGCAGAAAACGCGGCCCCAATCCTTTTTGATTACCCTAAAGTGCTGGATCCTGTTTTGGGGCTTACAGTTTATGATCACCCTTACCAAGGAAACCGAAGAAGGGAACTCGCTATACGACAACTTAACCCAAATAAACCATTTGATCTGCCTAACTGTCATACTGCTGGTGACTTTTGCTGTGATACTGACGCAGACTGCATAGGTGGTTTCCCACGTACCTTTCCAGATTTTGAGACCAGCAATGTAGCCAGTTGTCTGCAAAATGGCCCTTGTCTAGATGGCTGCTCAAATAGCGGTTGCACCCACAACGGCCCATATCGTGATTATAATGGAGATCCAATACCTGGATGTTTTAACAACATCATGTCTTACAATATAGGTGCAGGATGTGGGAGCTATTTGTTCACAGCTGAACAAAGTGGTTGGATTGGTTTCCATTACAATAATTTTTATAGCAATTGGTTGGATGATCTTCTCACTAATGTAAATGACAAGGTAGAGTTTCACGGCTCAACTACACCGATGCGAAATGTGGTGATTCGTTGGAGGCACACTTCCGATCCAATTCGCTATACCAATTGTACTTCCAATACATCAGGTGATTTTCAAGGGGTCCTTTATACTGATCCGGTAAAAGCTGAAGTGCGAAAAATTGGTAGCATTAAAGAGATTGCGGGCACCTTTCAAGCCCCCGGGCAACCTGTTCAACCCTATTACAAAGATGCCTATAACTACGCCGACTGGATTAAAGATGTGGACATAAAGGACATATTTAAAATACACAAACATGTGGTCGGCAATTTTAACCTCAATGGCGATGGGTACAACCTAATCGCTGCGGACGCAGACCACAGTAATTCAATTACCGCAAATGATGTGGTTGTTTTGAAACAGCTTCTCTTTAGTCGAGTTTCAAAGCTTTCAGCATTTGATGCCCCCTGGCGTTTTTTACCAGAATACATCCCACAGAACCATTCTGCAGAGTTCAATTCAAACCCTTTTAATATGGACATCCCAACCATCAATGGGCAAAGCCCGGTAGGCACTCCTTATACTGAACCGTCATGGGAATATATTATTCCTGGGGACGCAAACATGCGCGGATACGATGGCATCAAGATTGGGGATGTTTTTGGCGACCCCAGTTTTCCTCCTGCTTGTGAAGTGCCGGCTGTTTTGAGTTTCCCCAATGCCCCCTTACTTGCACCGAATCAAAATTTTGATATAACGCTAAAAGCCAGCGGCTTTACGGATGTAGAATCCTTTCAAATGGGAATGTTCGTAGATCATACCCAACTTGAGGTGCTAGATGTGAGCAGCAGCAGCCTTCCAGAATTTGACCTTGAAAACAATGTTGGTATGCAACAATTGGAAAATGACCAACTAAATATCCTTTGGTTTCAATCAAATGCCCAACCAGTTACGCTAAGTAGTCAAGTCGAGTTTATTAGAATAAAAGTTAAAGCCTTGCAGCCAGTGACCAATTTGAGCGGTGCATTCAATCTGGAGGGTAATTTACCTGATAAATTTATTAAGGCGAGCAGCTGTGATGGAATGGCTCTGCCTCTCCTTGGTTTGGTGGAGCCGTCCCCCGGTACCAGACCAAGCGGTCGCAGTATGGATGAACATATCCGTCAAACAACCCTCTATTGTTATCCTATCCCCGTTTCAGATGTGCTTAATGTTTCATTTGAACAGGGTATTGCAGGCCAGGGTATTCTCAGGTTTTCTAATGTGAGCGGCAAAATCCTTTTTAGCAAATCATTGAATCTTGAAGCAGGAATTAATACCGTTTCTCTTCATTCTGGCGATCTGTCAGGGTTACCTGCCGGGGTTTTGGTCGCGTCTCTACAAACAAATACTGGGTTGCAAAGTGGCAGGTTTGTGAAACTCTAATCAATTCGTTTCCATGCTATTGGGTACAGCAATTCTGCACCCAATAGCTTCTACAATTCACGACATGACAAAATTTTATTCGCTCTGCATGGCTTTATGCTTTGTAGTTCCGGTGTATGCAAAGGTTATTTACGTCAACCAAAATGCCTCCGGACAAAACAATGGCAGCTCTTGGGCCGATGCTTTCACAAATCCTAATATTGCTTTACCCACCGCCCAATATGGCGATGAAATATGGGTGGCAAAAGGCGCTTATTTCCCATACCCTGCCGCTCCCATTTTGTCGTTCGTTTTGGTGAGCGGAACGAAACTATTTGGCGGCTTTAATGGTACTGAAAGCAGTATTGGCCAACGCGACTGGGCCGCAAACGAAACCATCCTGTATGGGGATGAACCGGGATTCACATGGCTAAATGTAGTGTACGGCGAAAATACAGACTCCAGCACCTTGTTGGATGGCTTTACCATTCGTGGTGGGCATGCAGATATTACCATTTTCGGTCTCCCTTGTAGCGAACCAAACGGTGTTGATTGTGCGGGTGGTGGCATATACCTCTACAACGACAATCCCAATGCCCCGACCATGCTTACCATTCGGAATTGCAGGTTTATTTGCAACGGAGCCTTGCAGGGCGGAGGCATAGCGGCCAACTTTGCCAAAGGTTCGGGCGGTTTGATCGTTGAAAAATGTTACTTTAAAGATAATGGTTGCAATGACGTGGGTGGCGGGATTTTCATAGAAACCAACCAGCACCCACAGCACAAAATTCGTGTGGACAGTTGTCTGTTTGAATACAATTATGGCTACACCTCCTCTTGTATTTCAGTACACAACACCAACAACCAATTAGATTTGAAGATAACAAACTCAGTTTTTCAGTTCAACAAGGCCTATTACAGTTGCGCTGGGATATACATCGGCAATGGAAGCTATGCAAAACCTGTGGTAAAAAGCTGCACGTTTTACCGCAATGAGGCAGGATGGATAAATCAAACTATACCCGGGACTGGGGGGGCGCTGTTTGGATCAAATTACGATGTGGTTTCTTGCTCCTTTAGGGAAAATAAAGCAAACAGCGGTGGAGCAATCGGTATGGGGAATGGATCCATTATTAATTGCCTCTTTGAGGATAATTGGGCTAAAACAGAAGGCGGCGCGCTTTGGCTTACCAATAAAAATAATCTAATCAATTGTACATTTTTCAAAAATCAAGCCGGTAAGAAAGGGGGAGCAATCTTCAATGTTAGCCATTCTCGAGACACTATAATAAATTGCATTTTTATTGAAAACAAAGCAGGAGAGTTAGGCGATTGGATGGTTTCAAATACCGGGAAAAATTATATTGATTACACTATGATTGATGTTGAAAACTGCGATTCTTTAAAGGAAGGCCTTCATCCTATGTACGACACCCGTACATGCGGCCCCAATATGTTCTTCAACATAGACCCGCTCTTCCGGGATACGGCTATGGGAGATTATCGGTTAAAAGGTTGTTCTCCGCTCTTGAACGAAGGCGACAGCACTTGGGTGTCGCGTTTGGGATTCCTGACCGATCTGGATGGCCATTCGCGCTGGCAAGATGGCATTCCAGATATCGGAGCTTATGAAACAACAAAGTCAGACTCCTTGAAATTAGTTGCTACCGTAACACCCACCAACAGTATCCAAAACCCAAACGGCAGTATAGTTCTCACTACTGTTACTGGTGGCACCATTCCCTACACCTACGAATGGAGCACTGGAGGAACAGAGGATACCATTGGAAATTTGGACTCAGGTACCTATACGGTTTCTGTAGCTGATCTTGAAGGTTGCTCAAATATATGGGAATTTGAAGTGCTGCTCATATCGGGCACCGAACAACAGGATGGCTCAACTAATTTGAGAATCTACCCCAACCCAGCAACTGATTGGGTCCATTTTATTCTCCCAGTAACCAATAGCAAACGGCAATTGAATGTAGCTGATGCCTCAGGTAAAATTATTATTTCGCAAGCTTTGCCCGTGCATGAAAGTGTTTGCAATTTAAATATAATGGATTTGGAAAGTGGTGAGTACACATTGATAATCACCGCCAATGCACAAATAGGTCACATTGGGAAGATAATTGTTCGCTAAAAAAAGATTGTAATTGATGCTTAGGATATTATGCACCAAGACTGCTCAAAAACAGAGGCCATCCCGAAATTCGAGATGGCCTCTGTCTGTAATAATGTATTGAAGTATCTTACCCCTTCGCCATTTTCTCGCATTCTGCGAGCAAAAACTCCGCCTTGGGCCTGAAACGAATATTAGGGTCGTTCTCAGAAAAGGCGCGTTTCAGATAAAGATTGAGTTCAACCATAGCATCGGTATAGCATTTGGCATGGTAAAGG
>JBJXGO010000235.1:0-6519 GCA_046160345.1 Saprospiraceae bacterium | reverse complement strand
TATTCCAACGGCAGCGTCAATACCGTCATGGTGGGCGAGATAAAAAGCCATTTCCGGGAACACCACGTCGAACAGGTAGAGCAGGCTTGCCAGCGATTGTTCGATTTTATGCCAGAACACCGGGGCAAAAAAGTCTACGGCATGGTCATCTTCGTCAAAGGAGAACAAAACGCCATTCAACTTGCGGCCAAACACGGGATTTACACCGTGGAAGCCAATGACGAGAATTTTAAATTGCGGAATGGGAAGGGGTTTGTGCCTAAGGATTTTGGTCTAGGAACCCCATAGATTTGACAACTTTTTAAAAGTTGTCAAATCTTGCGCCTTTCCTAATTCGCCAACACCTTCTCCTTTCCCCTTTTCGGCGCCTCCAGGGGCTGCGGCGAGCCCACCTTAGACGGCGTCTTTCCATCCTCTCCTCTCCTGCGCAGTTCATCCTCAGTCATTTCCGTTTGCACGTTCTGGAATACCACCTGAACCTTGTAGTTGCGGTTGATAGACTTAGCGATCGGGCCAAACATCAACTGCATCACAGAGTCAGCGCGTGACTTTGCTTTTTCTAATACATGTTCATTTTCAAGGGCATCTTGTCGAAATTGACGCCGCAACTCATTGAACCGCTCATTCATATCTTTCTCATTGATGCCCGCTAAATACCCGACGTCTAGCTTGTCTACCCGCGGATATACCTCATGCGAAAGGATGGTCGGTTCAGGCAATTTGATGTTGAGGGTTCCGCGTTTGGGGCTGAGCGTCACGTCAAAAGACTGGTCAAGTTTGAAGCCAGCCTTGATTACGCTTATGGCTTCTACCCGGATTTCCGTTTCTGACACAGAGAATCCAAAAAGCTTGTATTGCAAGGTTTTATCTATGCCCATTCGGCTACGGAGTTCGTAGGTGGCGAGCTCGGCAATACCCTTGCGTACTTTGTCTTTCAACAACCCGCGGGAGGCACTAAAATCCATGATTTCAGCTTTCTTTTTCAGGCGTTCGGCCATGGGGTGCAGGCCCTCGTGGATGGCAATGTCGCAGGGCGTACCAACGTCTTTGCCTTTTGCGAAAAATTTACCGCCATTTACACGCAAAAGGGTACTCATCACCTGGGTCACAAAAAAGCAGGTGTATTTACCAGCTACCTCATTGAACAATTGTACTGCCTGATTTGCATTGTCGCTGTACCAGTTTTCGTACAAATTGGCGGTGGTGTCTTTCAAGGTTACGAAATCGTTGAAATACAAGGTCCGAAGATAGTCATGGTGCTTTTTATATTCCGGTTCGAGCCGTCGTTTCAAGCTGTCGGGCAAGGCCATTCGATTCGCCACGTGATAGAGTAACGCAACATTGAAATCATATACCAGGCGGTCAAATTCCGCTCGATATGCTTCCGGCTGAGCAAGAATGCGCAAGGTTTTTTCCTCGTCCAGATTTGGGTTGAAATCGGAAGGGACATACGTCATTCGCACCTCTTTTGGCGCTTGAAAAAGGTTGGAAAACCCGCCTCCATCGCTAAAAAAGGCTTTATAGCCTACTATAGCAGCGATCGTGATTAGGGCAATTAGAATTAGTTGTTTGCCAAGGCCGCCTCCGCCGCCGTCATCTTCAGGGGGAGTATATGCACCGTCTGCTTGATGGGTAGACATGATATATAGTTTGAAGGTTAATCTATGCGGAAGTCATTCAGATCGCTCTAAGACTGGTTAGTATTTCAAAAATGGTACAGCAGCATGTTTTATACCCGTATTGTTTTCAACAACCACTAAAAAATAGGGCCCTTGTGGTAAATTGACGAGTTCAATTGAGTTTGTGCCTTCAACTGCAAGCCATGTTCCAACCAAACTACCCAAAGTGGAATAGATGTGTATGCTTGTGTTAGCATAAGAAGCATCAAGTTCAAATTGCAGAGAATTTTCAACTGGATTGGGGTAAATTAAAAGAGGGGACACCCTGGAAGTTGGTTCTTCTGAATAGACAGCAGGGCATTCAAAATCTGAAGAAAGTACAGCGATGAAAGCCTGGTAATTATTTGTAAAAGGCAGGCCCAGGCTTGCCAGAATGCCAGCACTTCCCGTCCAGGAACTGCCCACATAAATACCTGAGGAGGAACAATTTACAGCCAATTGTGGAGGATTTAATTCAAAGCCGAAATTAATAAGCCAATTACAATGACCAGAGGAATCAAATTTTGCAATATAATAGTCATTTATACCATTGGAGGTAACCACATGATTGCCAAATCCAATCGAGTTTTGGAAGCTACCGACTATGAATACAGATCCATTGACATCGGACACTAAATTACTTCCAGAAGATCTATTTGCCTGATTGGAGGTGCGTACCCATTTAAAGTTTCCCAATTTATCATAGGCCACTAAAAAGAAATTGCCGCAATATTCATGCCCACACAAGGGGTAAACGATTTGATTGCCAAATTTGGAAGTGTCCTCGAAAAACCCTGTGTAATATACTAAATCTGCTCCTAAACCAATACCAACCCCATAGGAAGAAGAGCCTGTTTGAGCAGGCAATAGAACTGGATCAGTTGGGCCGCCTTTCCTTGCCCATAAAAAATTTCCATTTTTGTCCATTTTAGCAAGATAGGTTATATTTCTATAGGCTGGTACAGATAGGGTATCAGTGCCAAAGTGGGCATTATCAGAAATTGTTCCGGTCAAGTAAAGCGAGGCATCGGTGTCAATTTTTAGGTCATAAACGCGAGCCCAGCCATAAGTTCCGCCACATTGTTTTACCCATTTTTCTTCTCCATTTTTATCAAATTTTACGATATAAATACTGCCGTTCAAAGCATTCAGGGTGTCAGTTTTGAAAGTAGCAATATCTGTAAATGCACAGGCAATGTAAATATTCCCATCGGAGTCCACAACATGGGGTGAAAGTTGCATCGCATTACTTCCGGGTACATTTGGCTGGCCAAAATTACGTGCCCATAATTGATTTCCACTACTGTTCAATTTAGTCAAAAAAGTACCCCCATTTACTTCCTTAAGTGTGTCACTGCCTAAAATCATCGTATTGGCAAAATGGCTGGATACTACTATTTCTTGTTCGGGAGTCTCCGCTACATTGAATCGAAAAAAGAAATTCTGCGCAGAGGTTCCTTTGTTTGTGAAAATGGACTTTCCCCAAATAGGAGTGCCGTCATTCTGGAATTTTGCGACATAACCATATCCATAATTCCCGGGTGGAATTAATTGGCTGCTGCCAATTTGGATCGAATCTCCAAAGATACCTGATAACAAAAGTTGCCCTGAAGCCGTGAATTCTATATCGGTGAGCGGATCCGATTTTGGAGTTCCAAATTGGGTAGCCCAGAGCCAATTTTGCGCTTGAGCACTACATGAGAAGCTCAACAACGTCAGTAGAAGGAATAGATATTTCATATTCTATTTTTTACCTGAGGGTTTTGAAGACAGCAGCCTACTACGCCTATTTCCCAGCAAGATAAGCCTTCACAGCCGCCCGCGATGCCTTGGCTGAAGCCTCATTGTACCGCGCACTGCTTGGATTTGCAAAGGCATGGTTGGCATCATAGCGATTGACGGTCACAGTTTTGCCGGCAGATTTCATATTTGTTTCAAACTCTGCAACCACCTGATCCGTAATCCATTGATCCTGTGAAGCATGTACGAAAAACGCATCTGAAGCAAGGCCCTTCAACTTGGCAACGTCCTTTTCAGGCATTCCGTAATACATGACACAGGCCTTGGTTTTGTCTTTCAACAAAAGCGCCGCTTGAAGCGACCAGCCGCCGCCAAAACACCAGCCCATGGTGCGAAAGTCAACCTTGTCGCCAAGGGATTTGGCTGCGCCCTGGATAATCGCAGCAGCACGGACGGGGTCGTTGGCTTGCATTAATTTCCCCGCTTCTTCGGGTGTCGTAGCGAGTTTTCCATCGTAAAGGTCAATAGCTAACACATTGATTCCCAATTCATGGCACCACATAGCAGTTTCGTTCTTTACGTAGTCGTTAAGCCCCCACCATTCATGAAACAGGAGGAGGTATTTGTTGGTATTACCGTGCGAAGTCATCAAAAAGCCGCGGCCACTGGCACCGCCTTCTACCGGGAATTCAACTATTCTGCCCTGGTGAACCGCTTCTACGGGAGCGGGAGCCGGGTGGGCAGCCAAAAATGCTTCATCGTTGGCAAATGCTGCAAACTCATCTACAGCATGGCACATGGGCATGGTTGGCTTTTTAGGAGGGGCAGAAAAGGCTAGGATGAATAGGGCTAGGGTTACTAGGCCCGCCGTCGCTAAAGCTATGGCGGGTAAAGCGGGTAAAGCGGGCAAAGCGAATGAAAAGGACTGTTTTTTCATAATAATAAATCTGTTTGTGGAAATTCAGGGGCTAAGAAAGCACATTTCCAGGAGATGCCCCACCTTTAAAATTGGGCAATAATCGCTTGGGCCGATTCCCGATATTGCAGTCCAAAGACCAGTTGCGTGCCTCTAATGGACAAAGCCACTCGCCGCAACAAGTCTAATATACTTCCACATGTCGCAATGCTCAAAAAATCAATTCATCGTCAACGGTTTGCCCAAGTAGAAATCAAGGATTTTCAACTTGAACACATAATCATATTTCGCCACCGTAAGATCCGTTTCGGCGATGTCGCGATTGTTGCGTGCCGTTGTGAGATCAAGCGTATTGATCGTGCCAAGTGCATGACGTTTCACGGTGTTTTGATTGGCGATATCCGTAGCCTCAAAAGTCTTTTGTGCGGCATCCAGGGTTAGGCGGGCTGCGCGGGCATTAGCAATAGCCGTCTGTATATCGTTTTTGAGTGTTTGCTGCGTCTGGATTTGTTGCATTTGAGTCGTTAGCAGACCAAGGCGAGCTCGTTCGACATTGAGCCGTGTCCGGCCATTTTGGTAGATGGGGATACTGATGTTTGCGCCGATTCCCTGACCGAAGTTTTGGTCTATTTGATTGAAATAAGTAGTCTTTGGAAAGCTACGCGGCGTCTCATAAAAACTGATTGGCACGTCTTGTCCACCAATATTGATCAGAATTGGATCACCCAATACCGGATCTCCAATGATTGGATTATTAAAATCCCTGGCCTGAGAAGAGTAGCTGCTGCTCAAATTTGCATAGGCTGAAATAGTAGGATAATAATCAGATTTGGCGATTGCAATACCTTCCTGGGCACTTTTCACCCGGAAATCAGCTGAGCGGATATTGGCCTGTGTGCCTACTGCCGTTTGATATACAGGCGACAAGGACAATGCATCCGGGTTAGCATCTGCCGGGATCGGCACATCCGGACGATCAATCTGAAGGTTAAAATCCGGTTCGAGTTGAAGCAGTTGCTTTAGATTCAGGTAGGAAAGTTCCACGTTATTCCTGGCTTGCACAGCGGCTTGCTCACCTTGTGCCAATTGAGCCAGGATGTTGAACTTGTCCGCCATGGGCAGCGTACCGGCATCAATGAGCTTCATCGTTACATTGAGTTGCTCCTGCGTTTGTTGTATGCGCTTTTGGGCATTTTCCAGTTGTTCAGTTCCAAGCAGGATGCTTAGATACGCCGAGGCAATTTGCAAGCCGAGGTTATTCACGAGTTGCTCGGCATCGGCTTTAGCCGCCAGGAGATTCCAGTTGGCTTGCTTGATGCTGTGATTGATTAGTCCGCCGCTGAAGACATTCACCCCGGCATTGAGTCCAAGGCTATTGAAGGTAGTCGCTACGGTGCTAAACTGGTTGGTAGTTGGGTCGATGGTACGACCAAATTGCTCACCTACATTGGCACTGGCACTAACACTCGGCAGGCGGGAAGCTTTGGCCTGTTTTTCAGAGAGCATGGCTGTACGCACATTCGCCTGTGCTTGTTTTACCGTGATGTTGTTGTCTTTGGCATATTGGATACATTGTTCGAGCGACCAGGTTTCCTGTGCTTGAGCGCTGAGCCCAAAAAACAATAAAAATAGCGTGCACAGGCTCACCTTGACTCCTACCGCCGCCAGGACTCCGGCACGTGAAAAAGCTTCAGCGAATGAAATGGGTAAAGCGAAGATTGAGGACCGATTTTCCATATTGATACGGTTACTGTTTGCCTGCCTTCAGCAGTTTTTATCCGAGGGCAAGTGTACGCAGTTGTAGACTGGGAGGGTAAAAAATTTATATGAAGGTTGTGGATTGGCGGATGAACGGGGTGGGCGGGCACCTTAGGTTTTGTGTTCGGAATTTGTTGTAGGGTGGGTTTATATCGAAACGAATTTAACAGGAAAACAGGAGAACAGGAAAACAGGAGAACAGGAGAATCTAAAACTGTACGTAGTGATCCGAAAAGGGGTAAATCAACTTTTGCGGACAACCAAAATCTGTTGATCGGTAAATTCCATCCAGGCGAAGTCGTACACGAGGTGATACCACTTGCCCTCTTTGTTCTTGTATATACTCGTCATATACTCCCACTTGAATTTGGCGCGTGTGAGTATTGCGCGGTCGAACATTTCCTTTTTGCTTTCTCCCATGAGCGTGGCCAAGATCTCCCGGTTGCG
>JBJXGO010000234.1:0-5544 GCA_046160345.1 Saprospiraceae bacterium | reverse complement strand
AGCGAAAAGCACCGGGATGCCGCGCCCCTTGAGCGGGGCGTTGTGATAGGCCTGAGCCGGATGCGGTGAAAGCCGCACGTCCGGTTCTTTGGGGGGGAAAGCCCGGTGACGGGCTTACCTACCCGCCTCAACCGCCCGCTAAGCGCGGCGGTATGGCAGTCACGCCCACGTTAGTGCCAATAACAAATATAATAAACTATAATAAGCCAACTACATAGCTGACCAGTCTAGTCTAAAGAAAAAGAGGCATCCCGATCCACCGGGACACCTCCTGACCTGACCCCGAAAGCCCCCGGTTTTCATCCTGAAATGGCCGGGCTAAACAATCAGAGTAAGGATCACTTAAACCGTCACAAAAGTATGAAACTCTCAAGATTTCATCGGCACACCACGCATGTGCATCTGCTGCCCACTATCTTCCAAAAGTTCTTTGGAATCGTTTTCCTATGTTTGCTCTCCCAAGCATTGGCTGCCCAAAATGAAGAAGAAGCCTGCATCTTTAACACCGCTTCATCCATCTCATGTACTGGTGTTAGAACCCATTTTGGGACTCCACCCCAGATTGGCAACCATTTTTGGGACTTTGGAGACGGCACGACATCAACAGATCCTCCCCCATTTTTTCACGAATATTTTGATGTTAATCCTGATCTTTCTCCCATTACTGCCATACATACTTTTGCTGGTAACGAGTGCTCGAAAGTAGTTGATTTTCCTGGCATCTTCCTTGGCACGGGCTGTGGAAGCCTGAGGAAGGTCAGCGAAATGGTTGCAACCAACAAATTGCCAACCAACGAACTGGTCGGCAAAAAACTCTACGTCTTTGGCAATTTGGAAGTGGATGCCTCCTACAAATTTGATGCTTGCAGCATTTTTGTCTCCGAAGGGGGCAAGATAACGGTCAAATCGGGTGCTACGCTGACGCTGAAAAACAACACGATTGTAGATGCCTACACTGAGAATGGAGAGTGCGATGGCCCCTGGAACGGCATCGAAGTCTTATCGGGTGGTTCCCTCAATACCAATGTGGCCACTATTCGAAATGCTTATTTTGGTATTAGCCCGATCAACCCCAACAATATGGCTCCGCTGCCCAAACTTAGTCTTCAAGGCACCGTATTTCAACGTAATTTTGTGGGCATTTGTGCTACCCAAGGTCGTTTTGTTGTCTCCTTGTTCAGGAACAACACATTCGAGGGTTCGGGAAACAATCCTATATATCAGCTGAGCACTTGTGCTGCTCCAGCACAGATTAACGGAGTCCCATACGCTCAAAAAACCTACTGTGGTATTTACTTCGACGGTTCAATGGGCGGGTCCTTGTTGTTGGGAGTTCCTTCTTTTAACAACCTTTTCAAGGATTTGCAGGCGGGAATAGTCTGTATCAACGGCACATCATCCTTGCAAGGATGCCGCTTTGAAAACATTGCCTATCTCTTTAATGCTCCGGCTGCAAACCAAGGCACTGCCATCACTTTTATTGACAATTTAGGAGGAAAAACCCTGCGTGTCATCGGGCTTGGAAAAAATGGTGTTCCCACAATCAACAACTGCGAACGTGGGGTGTACGCTATGACCTCCATGCCAGCAACGCAGGTATTTGTTTCAGATTGCCGGATGCTCGAAGTGCAGAACGGCGTGGAATTGGACGTTAGCGGGTCGGGGAATTTATCAAAAGGAACGGTGTCTAATTGCTATATCGGCTGCACGAAATACCTCCCCAATATCAAAAAGCGCTCTACCGGAATCGAAGTGAAGGATCCGAATCTCGCTTATAGTAATTTTCATATAAATGGCAATGAAATTGATGTGGATCAGCCGGAGGCTTACTCGCCAGCAAACGGTCTTGATGTAGATATCTTGCCCAGAGGAATAGGCATAACTGCTATGCACAATCAAGCATCTAATAATGAAATGACATTAAATGTGGGCAATAACGCCATTGATTTAATTAAAGGTGCTCAGGGTATTGTTTTGACAAATGTAGCAAACGCGATCGTGGAAAATAATCAGGTTTATCACGAGCTTAGTTTGTTTGACCCTAATGCTCCTTTGGTAGGTATTTTCGTTATGGGAGGAGTTGGGAATTCGTTAACGTGCAATTCAGTTTACCAAACAAATTCAGAGGGGGCGGTTTTCACGGGGTTGGCATGTGAGTCTTCGCCAAGGATGGTAATGTCACAGAATAATGCTGAAGATTTGCTTGGTGGAATTTCATTTGTTTCTGACAATGGTACGGATTGCGTTGTTTTCTATAACAACCTATCCTTCAGCCTAGAAATCCCTGCATTCAATTCAACAGGGATATTTTATCGCAATGCCCAAACGGGGCCTCAACACTTGGAAGGAAATGATTGGTTTGGAGATTTTCAATATGGCTCATGGTTTTTGGGCGATGCTTTTTCTTACTGCAACTCCCGCTATCATGTTTCACCAGAAGCAAACGTAAATAATGCTGTAAACCCCGTTGATCAAGGCCCAATAGTATTTTGCCCCATAGCTCCGAATAATTGGTTCACGACCGTTGAGTCACAGGAAGACGACTATTCCTGCGGAGGTTCAGGCGGTGGATCGAGCGGACTTTACAAAAACGAAGCGGATTTGAACTTGGCCGATGGCGGCACGTTGGGGCTTAGCCCGGGCTACAAGTGGAGTTCTGAAATGGGGCTTTACCGCAAGTTCACGGACAACCCCGACCTGATAGAAAGCGACCCAGTCATAAGCGGGTTTCTACAGATCCAGCAAGTGCTTCCGACAGCTGCGATGTATGCCGTTCAAAATGACATTCGAGACCTTGAGGGCAGCCTCCCGGCAAGCTTGGCGGTAAATATCCAGAACACTTTGGCGCAGTTGGAAGCAAACGAGGTTGCCATGCTCGATTTGCTGGAAGACATCGAGACAGATCCAAACGTACTGGCTTCCTACACCGCGCTCAGCATCCAAACCAACGATTTGGAAACCCTGCTCAATGGCTATCTGGCGGATGTCCTGAACAGCATGGCGCAGAGCGCGACCGCTGTCCTGAGCGCGAACAACACTATCAACTGTTCCGACCTGCCTTGCTCCTCAGAGCGCTACATCAACGGGCTTTACCTGGAAACGCAGGTTATCGCGCCCCGTGGGCTGACAGTTCCTGAATTGGAATCTGTCGAGGAGATTGCGCAACATTGCCCGAAAGACGCGGGCAATATCGTCTATATGGCGCGGGCCTGGTACTATTTTCAAACTGGGGAGATGCTGCTCCCGGATTGCGGTAGTTTCGTCCCGACGGAAGGCGGCGAGAGAAATGCCCCGCCCCAGCCTATTGCTGACGGGGATATGCTCTTGATGCCCAACCCCGCCGATGGGAGCGTCCAAGTTCTGTTGCCATCCAATTGGGGCGAATCCACGCTGACCGTGCACGACATTTGGGGCAGGCTGCTCTTCCACCGCGAGGTGTCGGAAGCGGCGGAAAATGTCCCACATCTTATTTCAATCGAAGCTTTCTCCGATGGCATCTATTTGGTCGCTTTCAGAGGAAACTCAGGGAAATTGGTTGTCCAAAAACTGTGCGTTAAACATTGAACAACAAGGGGGGTGTGGATACCAATCAGCATCCACAACCCCCTTGTTTACAACCTAAACTCATCACCAATGCACAAATTGACACTCCCTTTTTCGCTCCTTCTTTTTGTCGGGTTTCAACCTGTCAAAGCCCAAAAGCACGATTATATGTGGCCGCTGGGACTAAGGCCGGAAATAAGCGAATTCCGCTTCTTCTATGATTTCGAGTCTTCTGATATTATCGTCCGAAGCGATACTATTTGTAATGCTAAATTTTCCTCAGCCTATTGTGACGCTGATGGGAACATCCTTGTTTTCTCTAACGGCTTGAGTATTTTTGACAGGAATGGTTCAATTCTGGAAAATGGGGGAGGATTAAACCCAACAGTAACAGAATGGCAAACTGCTTCAAGTTACCCCGGCGGCCAATCAGGTTTTTTCCTTGCAAAGCCCGATGACCCAAACATCGTTTATTTCATCAGCCTTGATTTTGGTCTGCACCCCGCACAAAAATGGCCTTATATTTATGTAGGCCAGAACCTGATGATAGCGACCATCGACGTCACAGCCAATAATGGTGCAGGCAAGGTTACAGAAAAAAACAAAATTCTGCTCACGGGCACATTGATGTCGCCCAATGCATGCCGCCACGCCAACGGGCGCGACTGGTGGATAATGGTTTCAGATGCAGACGAGAACCGACACTATCGAGTCTTGCTTACACCTGAAGGGTTTTCTGCTCCGGATACCCAGCATATCGGCACAAAGCCCAACCCAATACCCTACGAAGGGGGCAATAAAAGCAATCAGATTGCAGGCAATTGCTTTTCACCTCATGGAAAATACTATGCAGACATAAACGATAATCTTGGGTTTAGCATTTATCAGTTTAACCGATGTAGTGGGCTGCTCTCTGATGAGCGTCGAGTAGAGTATCCACCCCCTACCCATCCATATTATCATCAGAATGAATCAGGATCGGGCGCGGTTTTTTCTCAAAACGATAGTTTTTTCTATAAAACTACTAGATATTCTGTGGGGTCTTTTCCAGCAGCGCCATTAGGAACAATCCCCTACTTATTGCAATTTGAGTTGTCCTCCTCCGATTTAGCATCTACAGTTGATACCATTAACATCATTGATAGCAGCGATTATCACCTGCCATTCAACATTACCTGGGACAAATTTTTAGGTGCAGAGCTCGGTCCAGACGGCCGCATCTACATCGTACACTCAGGGCTGGGATATTGCACCGTGCAGTATCCCAACGTCAGGGGCAAGGACTGCAAATTTGTACACGACAAGCCTTTTTTCAACGTGGTCATCGGCTCGGCCATCCCCTATATGCCCAACTACCGCCTCGGCCCGCTCGACGGCTCGCCCTGCGATACGCTGGGCTTGAATAATACCCCGGTCGCCAATTTCCGTGTGGATGATACGCTCGGCTACTTGTCTCGCTATTTCTATGACCTTTCGCATCACGAGCCTGCCCTATGGCATTGGGATTTCGGCGACAGCACAAACAGTACCGAACAAAGCCCGTTACACCAGTATAATAACCCCGGCATCTATCAGGTGTGTCTTACTGTAAGCAACCAGTATGGAAGCAACACCTATTGTCGCACACTTTACATTGGAGTGTCAGGCACAGCAGGCCATGTGCAAAATAGCCAGGTCGTTGTGTCTCCCAATCCGTTCACCCGGCGGCTAGAGGTTTCCCTAAACGTGACGTTGCGTAGCCCGGTGTTCCTTCTCTACGATGCGGTGGGCCGTTTGGTGCGTAGGGAGCGAATGGCCAATGAAATCAACGAAATTCAAGTGGCCGATTTGAACAAAGGGATGTATTTCTGGAAAATCCTGAGCAATGGAGAATATGTCAAAGCGGGCAAAATCATCAAAACTGATTAATAGTCCTTCGTGATGCCCTCGAATAAATATGGCACTAACTATGCATGGTCGAAAAGTTGCGCTAAACGCGCAGCCTTCGCCCATGCCCACGTT
>JBJXGO010000233.1:0-8862 GCA_046160345.1 Saprospiraceae bacterium | reverse complement strand
ATATTGGTGGCTCGGAGTTTAGCGGTACCAAAAGTAAAACAGTGCATATCAGTATTTTCAGCTAATAGAGACAAGCTTTTTAAAATTCGATTAAACGCCGACTTTAGAGGGTTTAAAAAGTCAATATCATACGAAATGAAACATGAATCCACCCAATCTTTTCTCCACTTAGAAGATAATTGACTCCAATGACCAATGACAACAATGACTAATGACAATAATGACCAATGACAATAATGACCAATGACTATCCGACCCAAAATTTTCTCCCATTTCCCGCAGCTTGTCGCCGCGCAAAGCACCCGGCATGGTGGTGTTAGCCCTGCACCATACCATTCGCTCAATCTTGGAAAAAGCACAGGAGACAAGCCTGCCAATGTTGCTGAAAACCGCCGTAGGTTTTGTGCTGCACTAGACTTCCAGCCCGAACAAATAGCGTGGTCAAAACAAGTGCACGGCCATGAGATCCGCCACGTAATTGAACCTGGCGGCAGCGAGGGGTTTGATGCATTGGTCACGAATGTTGCCGGGCTGTTGCTGACTGTTACTGTGGCAGATTGCACACCTGTTTTGGTGTTCGACGCCCGTCATAAGGCCGTAGCAGCCATTCATGCAGGCTGGCGCGGGACCGTGTCTGGCATCGTTCATAAAACCTTGGCCTATATGAACGACAGATTTGGCACGCTGGGCAAAGACTGCTTTGCATATATTGGGGCATGCATAGATGAGTGTTCGTATGAGGTAGGTGAAGAGGTTGCGAAAGAATTTGCCGAATCGTTCAAGCGCTTCGATCCCGAGCGTGGAAAATTCTTTGTGGATTTGAAAAAAGCCAATGCCACGCAACTGCTTGGGTTTGGCATTCCCGAAGATCAAATTGAAATCTCGTCCTATTGTACCTTGCTCCAAAGCGAGGATTATTTCTCGCACCGAAAGGATGGCGGCCTGACAGGAAGAGGGATGGGGGTGATCGGGCTGCGCTAACCTGCCTGGCTATATGCTTCCCGGATCCATCCATACACCTCATTATCAATATCCTCTGCTTTTTCAACCCGAATTTTGTGGGTACACATGCCGCCGGGCGGGTTGGTTTCAAGCTTGCCTGCAGCGCTGATTCCTTTCATATTTAAGCCTACTTCAAGGCGGGTTTTGGTCTTTGGTTCCAGCAGACAAAACTGTTTTTTGCGGCGCAGGCTGACCGAGGAGTTTTTAGGCGCCACTTCAATATCGCTACCGATCTCCAGAATTTCCGCCATAAGTGTATCATAAAAGGGACGCAGATCTTCTTTGCCTTTGTATTGATTTTCAATGAGCTGGCTTTTATCATCCGAAGAACCCGCATCTGTGGCGAATGCTTTGTGGACCACAAAATTGGCGTATCCATGCCCCAGTTGGAAGGTCGTTTTGAGGTGGTTCAGGATTTCACCATGTTTTTTAAAACCACTCTCCAGGGCAATTTTTTTCCACTCGTCCAGGCTTTTGCCCGTGTTTTTTTGAAGGTTTTCGATCATTGTGATCTCTGCTTGGTCCATAGCTAAAAGTATTTATTGTGAAAAGACAGTAGGATTGTTTCAATGCTTATCCAGCAAAAAAACGGGCGATTGCTCAAATGTTTCTGTGTCTGTAAGTTGTTTGAGCACCTTGGTTTTTCGATTCCAGAGCCAAATATCGAACTGGGTTTGTTCATGGTCAAACATATCCATTACCAGCCATTCACCGTCTGGGCTCCAATCGTGCCAGCCTGCTTCTAGCGGAAAATCGGCCAGTTTGAATTGCTGTTTGCCATCCGGTGTTACTGCATAGATGCTATATTTTCCCGCTTGTATGGATTGATAGGTAATGTATCCTGCTTGTGCATTCCAATGCGGCGGTCCGGCGTGATAATCGTGCCACTTTGCGGTGGTATCGCTTGTCGGATAATGGGTAAGCTGCTGGGGCGTTCCTGAGCCATCGGTGTTCATGAGCCACAATTCCGCTTTTTCGTAGCGGTCGCGGCGGTTTTTCTTGTAGCGATATACAATCTGTTTGCCATCAGGCGAGAAACAAGGGTCGGAATAAAGGGCCGTCGTATCGGCTGTGATTTGCCGGAATGCACCAGTTGCGGCATCCAGCAAAAACAGTTGGCTCCGAATTTTTTTGCCCACCCGCCCGGTAAGGATGAGCTCCCTGCCATTATTGCGGCTGTCCATCCAGGAATCTTCGAGTTGCAATTCGGCCATTTTTCGTACTTGTTTTCCATGTATATCGGTTTCGTACAAAAAATAACAACGTTTACAGGTATCGCGGTCAGAAATGAAAAAGAGCCGGTCCTTCCATGCATTATAGGTCCAGGCTACATCAGGATGTCGGCTGACATTTGTTTTTTCCGAACCATCCAGGTTCATCGCATAAACTTCGTAGTCGCCATTGTCCCTGTCTTCCAGGATGTTATACGCAATTTTCAAATTCTGACTGGAGAAAGCAGTCGTAGTTTTTCTGGAACAACCCAGGCAAAGTGCTGTTCCAAAACAGGCAAAGAGCAATACTTTTTCAAACATAAAGTTTTATTTTGGGACAAATGTAGGAGTCGTATCGCTTGCTGTATTGTAAAAAAATTACCTTTTGGCAGGGATCGCCTAAAAGTGCGAGTTACAGCCTCACTTTGTCCACACCCTAGAGCGGCAAATAATTCAAATACTCGCCCCGCTCTGCCAAATAAGCGCCAGGGTTAAGCCCCGAAAACCGTCGAAATTCCTTGATGAAATGGGCCTGATCGTAATAACCGCAGCTATAAACAAGGTCATTCCAGTTGATCATCCGGTTTTTTTCAATTTCGGCAAGCACCCGTTGAAATTTGACCGTGCGCAAATAAGTTTTGGGGGATGCGCCAACGTGTTTTTCAAAAAGGTGAATGAAATGTTTGTTGCTGAATCCGGTCTTTGCCTGGATGTCCGCTATAGTGATCAACTGTGGGTTTTGGTGCATTTGCTCCAGCGCGTAGGCTACCACAGGATGTGGCCCGGTATCCCTGCCTAAACGGCGTAGCAGCCAGTTTTCCAATGCCGATATTTTTGCTTCCGGGGTGGGCTGTTCAAGCAGGTGTTCCCGCAAATGCAAAAAATCGTTCCCCCAAATGGTATCCATTTCCACCACCGCGCCGGTGATTTCGGTCATGGGGAGTTTGAGCAGCAAACTGGCCGCCCCTGCCCGAAAACGCACCACCATCATGCTAGAATTCTGGCCTGCATCTATGGTGATATATTCCTTGCGAAAGCCTGAAATCCAGGCTTTTTTGAAAGACTTGTATTGCCCAAAATCTTCGTTATCATACAGATTTTTAGGCACTTGTGTCAGATCGATCACCAAATCGATGCCGCCATCGGGCAGCAGGCGCTCCTTGTGGTGCGGTGGGGAGTAGCCTTCGTAAAAAATGATGTTCTCTACGGCAAGCTTGAGCGGGAAGGTGGGTGTAAGGATACGGTAGATCACAAAGACAAGTGTTTTCTCAATCAAATTGGGCAGGAGAATTATTTTATTCTTCTTATGAGATAAATTAATTGCAGTTGTAAATACATTTTCCCTCCCTATTAATTGAGAAAGATTTCCCGTTTTTTTCAACACTAGCTGTTTCAGAGCTTGCTGCGCATCCAAAGTCACAAAACGGAAAAGCAACGTCATATATAAATGGCAGTATAATCTTTCCAGCTTTATTGATGTAGCCCATTTTTTTTCCTAAACGCGCAGGGGCAAGATCATAAAACCTAAACCCAAATACACCAATATAATCGAACATCGGAGGAATTAATACCCTGCCACTGTAATCCATAATACCCATCAGTGCCGTGGACTTATCTTGAATGCTTATCATGCCAGCAGCAGATCCGATAAAAATATAATTTTTGTTTTGAAGCAATACTCCACCAACATCATCTTTTAAAAAGCTAATATCATCCTTACACTCACTACTAAGTTTTCTGGTAAAGAACTCTGGATAATTATCATTTGGATGTTTATAATCACCTAAATCGTTACCATTAGAATCTATGAAAACATAGTTCTCATCATTTAGCACAACCGCTTTCCATGTTTCTCCCCAATCTTCTGTTTGGAAAGATTCGGCATATTTATATTTCAATGGGATTTTGAGATTGCTAAAAGTATCGATAAAACCCCATTGGCTGTCCAATCGCACTGGGGCTAAGCCAAATGTAAAATCTCCAATGTAATCCCATTTAACAGTATCGGTACTTGCAGTTGCCGAGTTAAAAGATTGGACTTGCCCAGCCAAAGGAATTTGAGAAAAGGCAATTAACAGGCTAAAAAATAATTCTTTCATAATTTGAGCAGTTAATTTAATGATCATCCCCGTCCGCTCTCGCTTACCATTTTCCTTATCCCTACATTAAAACCCTCCGCTTCCATCAAATCTTCCAGCGCAATATGCACCCTGTAACGCCAGTAGTGCTTCGGGTTAGCAGGAATATTGATGCGCTCGTCGTGCGGATTTTTTCGACGAAGGATTTCGTCCATTCCCAGCAAGTCTTGGAGTTGGAAAATGGCCCACATTGCTGGAGCGTGAAAATGTTGTTCGAGCAAGCTTTTATTGACCCATGCCTCACAAAACAAGGGCGCCTTGCCAGGGCGCTGGAGCCTTTCGTTGTAAAAACGTTGCGTCAGGACCCGGTCTTCTTCCCACCAGCCGCGCAAAGTGCTCATGTCGTGGGTACTTGGCGTTACAACAGAAAGGTAGGGCGCATTTTTAGGGTGAAAAAAGCTGGCGCCCGTCGCTTTGGGCATGCGTTGTATTTCGAGGCTTAGGATGCCAAGTTCTTGCATCACATCCGGCACGCAACCAGGTACCATGCCCAGGTCTTCACCGCAAATAAGCATTTGGGTAGCAGCCTTGAGCGCGGGCAGTTTTTCCATGGCCTCGCGTTGCCAAAAATCGTCTTGCCTACGGTAAAAATAATCAAGGTACAAGGCTTTGAGCGGTGCTTTTATGCCTTCGGGCAAATGTTGGAAAGAGGAAGTTTTTTCAATTCCAAACCGAAACGCAAAGCCTCCTTGAGGCGATTCCAACAAAATTACGTTGGAGATCAAGCTATAAAGTCCGTCGCGCACCAGACCAATAAAATCATTTGGCGGCTGGGTTTTCATCCAATCTTTCACCTTGCGCTGGGTATCAAACACTGGCTTGAGATCATAACGGCCATCGGGCCTGGCCATCAGGAACTGCTCCGCTACCTGAGCCGCTTCTGTGTTGAAGATATCTACCAATACTGCCTCTGTAATGTATGGCCTGCACAAGCGGTGGTGGTCAAAACCTATCCCTGATTTATGGAATTCTTCTTCCGTGACAGGAATAGCGGGTACAAATTGCCCCAAAATACCTTCAATGGCATCCATCGGGATGCTCCAAATCCTGAAAAACCCGAGAATATGGTCAATGCGGAAAGCATCAAAATAAAGGCTCATTTGCTCGAAACGCTGACGCCACCAGGCAAAGCCGTCGGATTTCATTTTAGCCCAATTATAGGTCGGAAAGCCCCAATTTTGGCCTTTTTCTGCAAAATCGTCGGGTGGCGCACCTGCCTGGGCATTCATATCATATAGATCAGGCGCAACCCAGGCATCGCAGGAGTAGCGATAGATGCCGATAGGTATGTCGCCTTTCATGGAAATGCCCTGAGTATGGGCGTAATCGGTGGCAGATTTCAATTGAAGGTGCAAATGCCACTGTACAAAAAGGTGCAGGCCGATTTGGTCAGCGCTGTTGACAGGTGTTTTTGCTTTTTTGACCGAATTTGTAGGATCCAAGGGGGCGAGCAATTTGTCAATATCCGCCTGTTTGAACCTGGCATATTTGCCCCATTGGCTGAAATCAGCGGTGCTGTTTGCATCGCGCAACCAGCAAAAAACAGCATAGGGTGCAAGCCAATGTTTGTTCGATTCGTAGTAAGCCTGGTAGTTAGGATCATTGATGCAATCGGCCTTTTGCAGGTCATAAAGTTGCCGAATAATATCCCATTTGGTTTGCAAAACAGCCTCGTAATCAACTACTTCGAGGGCATTCAAGGCCTTTTGTTTTTTCAAATAAGGCTTCAATACCGTTGCGTGTTTTTTCCCGGCCAATTGCGCTACATTCAAATAGATAGGGTGGAGTGCAAAGGCAGAAATAGCTGAATATGGGTATGAATCCACCCAGGTATGGGTGGCAGTGGTGTCATTGATCGGCAGCAATTGGATGAGTTTCAAGCCAACTGATTTTGCCCAATCCACCAACAAGGGCAAATCGCTGAACTCGCCTGTTCCCCAACTTTTTTTGCTGCGCAAACTGAACACCGGGATGGCCACCCCTGCGCCTTTCCAAGGTTTAAGCGGAAAGCGAGCAAAGTTGTCGTGTAAAATGGTGAACGGTAGGTGGTAGTTGGCATATATGGGCCGATTCCCCCCGCCTTCAAATCCTGAAAATTTATTTGTCCGGGTATTCCAAACCCCGTATTTATAGCCCAATGGAAATTCTTCTTTCGAAAGATCCAGTCTTGCCTCCCACCATAAACCCTTGTTTTCCATTAAAACAGGTGCTAAACTATCCCAGTTACGAAGGGCGATTCCATGCCCAAGCAAACAAACCACTTCGTCGGCCTCCAACATCAATGCCTTTACTTTAAACACATGGGACATTTGAGTTGAATGCCCTGATTTTTCAATCAAAACAGGGGCTTCGGCAGTGCTGAACGGCTGGGTTGTGAATACATTTTCCAATAAGCCCAGGGGATTGAAAAAGTCGTAAACTTCCAGGATACCCACATTCATTGCCTCCAAATCAAGTCGGCGGAAAGGATCTGCTTCGGGTTTTGTCAGTCCATCCGTTGTGTGGAATTCGTAGGAATACGCCACGCTGGTACCTATATCTTCCGGGGCAGGTTCAAGGACTGCATGCCAAAGCTCATCGGTCAGGTAATTCATCGGAAGCCGCGATCCCCCTGAAAAACAGAGCGAAAAAGATTCGCCAAACTTCGTAGCATAGTGTAGGTAAAAGTGAATTTTCATGGAAATATTTGAAGCGGTAAAGTTCGCACAGTATTATCCAATGTCCAACAAGGAAAACATCCAATTCCCCAGTATTTTAAAAGCCAATGCTACCTTTGGCTTTCGGCGCGAAGGGTTGAATGCCTTTCTTTCAAAATTCAAAAACAAAACGACCATCCAGATATCATGTCACAACCTGCATCACCTAAAAAAGTTTCTCTTTTAACTGCCACCTACATCGTAGCGGGCAGCATGATCGGTTCCGGTATTTTCATCGTGAGTGCCGATATGAGTCGGGTGCTCGGAAGCCCTTTTTTACTGCTCCTGGCCTGGGCAATTACGGGTGTAATGACGCTCATCGCGGCGCTGTCTTATGGCGAACTGGCGGGCATGTTTCCAAAAAGTGGCGGACAATACCAATACCTGAAAGAATCATACGGGGAAATGGTGGCGTTTTTGTTTGGGTGGGCCATGTTTGCCGTAATTCAAAGCGGTACGATCGCAGCGGTAGCCGTGGCCTTTGCCAAGTTCACCGGGGTACTCGTGCCAGCACTGGGGCCAGACAATATCCTGGCAGACCTGGGTTTTGTCAAACTCTCAGCGGCGCAACTGCTTGCAATCGTCTCTTTATTCATTCTGACCTACCTCAACACCCGCGGGCTTCAAACAGGCGCCTTGATTCAAAACGTGCTGACCACTGCAAAGGCCCTTTCCCTGGGACTGGTGATAATTTTGGGACTTTTCGTTTACAACAACCCCGAGGTGGTATCGCAGAATTTTGGCAATTTCTTCAATAATCTTAATTCTTCGGAATCAATCGGTTGGCTGGCCATTGGCTCGGCAATTGGCGTCGCTATGGTAGGCTCCCTGTTCAGCAGCGATGCCTGGAACAACGTGACCTTCATTGCCGGAGAAATCGAAAACCCGAAGCGAAACGTGCCCCTTGCCCTTGGCATGGGTGTGATCGGTGTCACTGTTTTGTACATGCTGGCCAACCTCGCGTATCTGTGTATTCTGCCATTTTGGGGTACTGAAGCAGGCACCGATGTGATGGGCAACGGCATTCAATACGCTACCCAGGACAGGGTTGGAACAGCGGCGCTTACTGCCATGCTCGGGCTCAGCGGCGGCGCGATCATGGCTATCATCATCATGATCTCCACCTTCGGCTGCAATAATGGGCTGGTGCTGTCAGGTTCGCGGCTTTACCAATCCATGGCTATGGACGGGCTTTTCTTTGACAAAATGAAAAGCCTCAACGCGAATGGCGTGCCGGGCTTTGCGCTTTGGGTGCAGTTTATTTGGTGCGCAGTGCTCTGTCTTTCCGGGAAATACGGCGACTTGCTTGATTATGTGATGTTTGCAGTAATGTTGTTTTATATTCTTACCGTGATAGGCATATTCATTCTGCGCAAAAAACGCCCGGAACTGGAGCGGCCTTACAAGGCCTTTGGATATCCGTATTTGCCTCTGCTGTATATCATTTTGGCGGGTTTGTTCACGGTAAATCTGTTGTTTACGAAACCGCAGTTTACGGTGCCAGGCCTGGTGATCGTGGGGCTAGGTTTTCCCTTGTATTTTTGGGCAAAGGGGAGGCGGGGCTGAGGCGGGTTTTGCCGTGTTTAAATAATCAGAACTGTATTAAAAATCACCCTACTGGGCATTTTCTCGCAGATGTTACGCAGATTTAAAACACAGATGTCACACGGATAAAATCTGTGTGACATCTGTGTGAAATAAAAATGGCAATGTGCAACTAATCAGACTTGCCCTTCTACACTTGATCTTGGCATAGCAATATAAAATCGCCTGAAGCAGGCTTGAATGTCGCAGCTTGTACAAACCGTGTCATAA
>JBJXGO010000232.1:0-3223 GCA_046160345.1 Saprospiraceae bacterium | reverse complement strand
CATTCCACAGCAAATCGTAAACGTTACTTGTGAGCGTTGTGCCCTGGAAGATTGTTCCGAACGCGCTGCAACTCCAAAGATCGTACTCCAAAAGGAAGAGCGGAGGATGATGGAGGAAATGTTGCGGGAGCTGACTGGAACTTGAGCAAATTGTATAGACTAACCAAAACTATAAAACTTTTGTATTGAACTTTCCATTTCGCAATCGAATAGTATCTGGCGCACTTGGATAAGGTTTGTTAAACGCTATCATAGTCAGCTCAAATGTGCCAATTATCTCTCTTGAAATAGTATCATAAGACAAAAGGGTAACAAAACTCGAACTGTCTGCTATCAACACGCCATAATATCCATATACCAAATCCGCTTCGGTATAAAGAAGCGATGCCCCTACGATTGGATCTCTTTCTTGCAAATCATTGGTCAATACAGGGTAAGTGCCAGGGACAGTTGGTACAGTTAAGAGTGCAATTTTCTCCCAAAGCGTCCTGAACGCATCAAGTGAATCCAGCCCTATGTTAAGGGTATTTTTAACACGTGGGTTTACTGCTGCAAAAGGATAAGCAGTCCAAAGCATTCCATTTTTTTCTACCGTAGCAGTGCCTGAGTAATGAGACGGAAAAGGGATTTCGGTATTCGATTTTTTGCAGGTTGTAAGAATTAATGCAAGGAGGAATATTTGAATTGTGCGAAGGTGCCACATAAGAAAACTACTTTAGCGACGGCCAAACAAAAAGAATTGGCCAGGGTCATCAAATCTCGGCCGCTACAGTTCTGGTGACCCCGGCGAGACTTATTGTTAATGTTTAACTAAAAACTTTGCAGAACTCAACAGGTCTTTTCCCCTTATGGTAATGCAGTAAAACCCATCGGGCAAGTCTTCAATCCTTAGAGGCAATTCATCTAAAGGTTTATTAATTTCCAGTTCGTGCCCAAAAAACTGCTTTCCATAAACATCAAAAACAGAAATTATTACATGACCAGTTTGTCCTTCCAAAAGTGAAAAAGTCAGTTTGCCTTGGGTCGGATTTGGGAACAGAAAAATTTTTTCATTTGTACTAAATTCCTCTTTAACTGTTCTCCAACAAAGGAAGTCAGCAGTATCCGATTTCAACGCATGAAAATCCGTCAACAATGGACCGCTAGCGTTGCCCGCAGTCAGTTTGATAAAAAGTTTGTCACCATTTTGAGAAGGTGCATTTACAGCAATACCATCCGCTTTCGAGATTGAGGTACCCCAATTGAATCCATCGTCGCTCACCCACCATTCATACTGGTGCGGAGATGGAATATCACGGACTTGCGCGCCAAAGAACACTAGTTCGTCAGGGCAGCTGCGCGTTTGCCCTGAAATGAAAACATCCGGCTGAAGAGTGTCGAGTACGTAGTCTGAAATCCTGCAGGCTGCCTCTCTCAAAACTTTTGCATTATAATTCGTTTCTTCGTTTCCTGTTTTCTTCTTTCTGAATTTAACGTTAGGGTTTGAGTAGTGGGGTATTTTTATCCTTTGATCGTTATCATAACACTTAGACATAATAGTGTGATAATACTTGTCGCTGTTAAATATAGCGCATCCTTTTTCAAAACGATAGCCGTGGGCATGTGTCAAACCGGAATCATCATGTCCTGAAAAACAATCCACTTCTCTTTGATGTCGGGCACCAAACAGATGCCCAATCTCATGCGCAAAAGTATAGACTGGCGCTCCTGCATACTCCGCAGAAACTACGGCAAAGGCACTATCGGACGATGTTGCAAAATCTCCAAAAGTAGCTACAGAGCCTATTGCATCATTAGAATAGCCCTCTGTCATTACAATCACTAAATCAGCACTAAGGGTGTTTCTGAAATCAAGAGCAGCTTGATTGAAGCATAGTGAAACTGCATCTTCGTGGGCAAAACCAGGGGTCTCTATGAAATCACTTGTGTCGAGCAATTGCGTCCCGGCAAGCATTATTTGCAATTGAGCATCCGTTATTTCACTATTTCTCAATACCTCTCTAGTATTGAGCATGCTCAGGTTAATAATGCTCAATATATCAGGATGTGCTTCAAGTGCCGCTTGAGTGTACATGACGCCAACTCTAACAATGGGACAGCCTAAATCTCTATCAGCGCGTCTGGCTGCTCTGGGAGCTCTGCTACCACTACCCGAAGAAGCGCAATCGCTTGGTGAAAAACTGGCATTGCCCAACTCAATCAAAGCACCCAAACCGCTTCCCAATGATTTTAATTGATAGTAAGTAGTATCGATTTGAATTTCACCAAATGTTTCTCCCTCTAATACCATAATACGGACATATCCCATAAGGCAAATATCCTCCGCAGGTACTTCTTCAGCCTCGGGGGTTTTGACCAGTATCATCTCTCCAATCCAAGCATAGTCGCCACTCTGGTCACCTGATACATAGGTAGCACTAAAGGTATAAATGTTAGGGTCGCCAGGAATTTGAAGCGGAAGAAATCCTGCTTGCTGAACTTGTGGGAGGTTTCCCGGATAAACAAGTTGAAGGGTTTCTGTATGACTGGAATTTTGATATTTTTGTTTTAAGAACAACTGGTTTGAGTTTAGCTGCCCGTCAGAAAGGAGTGCAGGGGTTAAAAATTGAGGAGTTGTTTGTGCACCAAGATCAGATATTAGGTAGAAAGCGAGTATAAATATTGAAATCCTAGCAACGTGGTTTAAAGAGAAAGTTTGAAAATTACCCCCCCCCCTGTATAAACAAATTGTGTTTCATTTTTGATGAAATTTAATGAAAAATTATTATGTATCTCAAAATTACTAAAAAAATCACCAACCAAAATTATTTTTTACAATAACTTAAGAATCCGTTGAAGGGCGTTTTGTTCGAGTTATCTTCGCGGTCGCTCTAAACACCTTCATACTTATTAAGCATGAACCTCATTTTCAACGAAGACTGCATTACCGGCATGGCTCGCCACCTGCCCGAGGATTCGGTGGACCTTGTCATAACCGACCCTCCGTTTGGTATTGATTTTCAGGCCAAAAGGGGCAACTATAACCGCAAGGGGCACCGGGTATTGGAAGGATACAATGAAGTAAAAGGGGTCGATTATCTGGAGTTCACGCGAGCCTGGTTGACCCAGATAAAGCGGGTATTGAAGCCTTCTGGAAGCCTTTATATTTTTTCTGGCTGGAATTATCTGAAGGATCTGCTCATAGTGATTGACGAATTAGAGCTGACGCTCGTGAACCATTTGA
>JBJXGO010000231.1:0-8856 GCA_046160345.1 Saprospiraceae bacterium | reverse complement strand
ATGCTCCGGCCCCATTTCCAAAATCAATTATTCTGGCGAAATCTCCTTTGTTTCGCGGGTATATCCAGGCTTCAATGGTAAAATCACTGTTGAAATAGACGGCTGGCGGCAGCGTGATAAAATTGGTGTTCCCATCAAGGTTCAATACGTTGGGGAGCGCGCTGTTTTTAATAAATGGGCAGCTGTCGGCAGCATCCAGAATACCGTCGTTATCGTCGTCCGGATCGCAGACATCGCCTTCTGCATCTCCGTCGTTGTTTTCCTGGCCCGGGTTTGAATTGTTGGGGCAATTGTCAAGGCCATCTTCAATGCCGTCGTTGTCGGTATCTACAAAAATTGGCAGGCCTACTTTGATAGATAAGGATGGAACAAATGTTGGGTCGCTGTTAACCACAGATACTTCCGGATTGAAGATTTGTGGCGGTAGGGTTAGTCCGGCAAGAAGATAGCAGAAAAACAATGGGGAAGGGACAAAAGATGTAATAGCATGGGCTTTCATAAGCAGATGGCAATTGTTTTCGATACTGTTCACTGGGCTAAAGTAGCCAGAGATATTATTGCAAATATCGTATATTTAGCAATATGCTTCACCATTATTGCAGTATTTATCGCATCCAATTCACCCGTTTCTGCATAGATCATTTCAATCCGTTTTCAACCACCCCGTAATACTCAACCTTGGTGCGTTCGTTATCAATACCTCATGCTCCAGTTCACTGCTTTTGAAAAAAACACAGGTGCCATTCAAAGGGGCGATCGTTTGGGTATGCCCTTCGTGATAGATACACAATTCTCCCCCGTCTTTTTGTTCCCAATCCGAGTTCAGGTACAGGATCATGGAAAAAGCCCGGCTTTTATTGCTGCGAAATTGATCCAAGTGTTTTTTGTAAAAACTGCCCGTTTCGTACAGCGCATAATGAAACTCATAGCCGGTAATGCCGGTATAGCAGCTGCTGTTTAAATGACGGACAAAGAGGTCCATTAATGCGAAGAAGCTATTCTCGTGCAGGTCGTTGTGCTTGGGGTCAAGCCAATAAATCTTGTCGCTTCGGATCAGTTTGTCAAGTGTTAGCCTCGTATCGTTTCCTATTCCGGCTGCACTTAGTTGATTGTTGGAATACAGGCTGCGTAAATTTTCTTTCAAATGTGCTGCCAGGGGGGGCGCAAGGAAGTTCTGGACAATGCCCACTTTATCGCTTACATACCTGTCAATCAGGCTATTGAAGGTGGTTTTCAACAGAATTTAAGTAAATCACCCAGGCATAAAACCTGAACCGCATCAAGGTAGGAATATTTTTCATTTTAACCTTCCCAATACATCCTTCATTCGCCGAACCGCCTCTCTTAATTGCTCTTCGGAAGCGGCATAACTCAGCCGGAAACAATTCGGGTCGCCAAAAGCAGATCCTGAAACCAAACCCACATAAGCGCTGGTCATTACATAATCGCAAAAATCATCCGCATCCTTGATTACCGTATGGCCGTCCGTTTTTCCGAAATAACTGCTCACATCAGGAAAGACATAAAAGGCTCCATCGGGATGGTTGGCGCGGATACCGGGTATTTCCTCTAACAATGAAAGGATTATGTCACGCCGCTCGCGGAATGCCTCGCGCATTGCTTCAGTCGGGCCTAAATCTGCCATAAGTGCCACAGCGCCAGCCTTTTGGCTGAACGATGCTGCGCCACTTGTTACTTGTCCTTGTATTTTTGAACAAGCATCGGCCACAAATTTGGGCGCGCCCATATAGCCCAGGCGCCAACCCGTCATTGAAAATCCTTTGGCAAAACCGTTCACCGTAATGGTCCGGTCTTTTACCTGTGGGAAAGAACCTATGCTGACGTGCTCGTGGGTAAAATTGATGTATTCGTAAATTTCGTCGCTGATGATCAGCACATGGCTTTGCGGTGCTAGCACATGGGCATATGCCTCCAGTTCCTCCCGCGTGAATACCGTGCCGGTTGGGTTGCAGGGCGAAGAAAACAACACAAACTTTGTGCGCGGTGTAATAGCATCGGCAAGCTGCTGTGGTGTTGGTTTGAAGTCGCGTTCCACCCCTGCATACACGCATACGGGTGTTCCACCTGAAAGTTTGACGATCTCATAATAGGATACCCAGTAAGGAGAGAACAAAATAGCCTCGTCGCCTGGATTGAGCAGGGCCTGGCAAATGTTGTAAATGGACTGCTTTGCCCCATTGCTTACCACGATTTGTTCGGGGAGATAGTCCAGATTATTGTCACGTTTGAATTTTTCGCTGATGGCCTTGGTGAGTTCTGGAAGGCCTGATACGGGCGTATATTTGGTATAACCATCCTTTAAGGCCTGGTAAGCAGCCTCTTTGACATGATCCGGGGTGTCAAAATCAGGTTCGCCGAGGCTCAAACTGATCACATTGTGGCCAAGCGCACGGAGTTCCCGGGCCATTCGGGCCATTTTCAGGGTTTCAGATTCGGAAAGGTTTTGAACACGCTCGGAGAGCAAGGTGTGGGTAGTGGCCATGTTGATTTTAAAATGAGGTGCAAATCTACGTTTGCCCGACTGATTTCAGGAAATTTGTCAACAACTCACTTTTCTTTGCTACGAAGTTCGCATATTTGCCTCGCTATGGATTTTGAAATCGAACCACAGATCATACAAACCGATGCTCCTGAACACAAAAACTGGAAATTCAAGGAGCTGAAGATATATTCGTCCACGGAATGGCTGGCCGACAATAAGAAAAAATACCGTCAGGTGTTCGATCGCCTGGAGACTTCCTATATCTACGCCGAACTTTCTTTTTTCAACAAACAGTTCGATCTCGACGATTGGGAGGTGAATGTTGAACTGCGTTGCTACACGGTCAAAAAGCAGCGAAAAGAATTATGTATCCTGCCTTTTCAACGCAAAGTCAGCAAGTTTGATGCTATAGGCTATATCCGGGAAGGCTGGGGGAACAAGCAGGAAGGCGTATTTTGGAAAAAAGGCTCCTACATATGGGAGGCCTGGATTGAAGGCGAAAAAGTTGGTTCCAAAAATTTTTATGTCGAGGATGCCGGCCGGCCTATCAGTCGGGGCGATAACCCTTATTGCAAAATCAGCTCCCTCAAAATGTACGAGGGGCCTTACGACGACACCCCCGAATTTGAGCGCAATTACCTCAAACGATTCCACGACGAAGAAACCCGATACGTTTACGCGGAACTGATGCTGAAAAATGTGTTGCTCAGCAAGGCCTGGCAATGCGAGGTGTTTATCAAATTCTACAATAACGCCCGCGAATTAAAAGGCCAGGTGGTGCGCTTGCACAGCGTCCAAAAAGGCGATGACGGGGTAAAAATCACTGCCGGCTGGGGCTCTAATGTGAAAGGTTCCTGGCGTAGGGACCGCTATACCGCTGAAGTGGTGTTTATGGATCAAACCCTGGCTGTCATGCCGTTTGATGTGGCGGAGGATTGGGATTACGGTACGCATCCTGTTTACCTGCCCGAAAAAGGACTGCAGGTTTTCCTCGAGCCGGAACCTGAAGATACCGAGACCTTTGAAGAGGTTTTGGTTAAACTCGATGCGCTGATAGGCCTGGCCGAGGTAAAAGTAAAAGTCAGGGAACATGCGCAATACATTCAGTTTCTGCAACTTAGAAAAGAAAAAGGGTTCGCGGAAAAAGATGGCATCAACGTTCATTCTGTGTTCAGCGGTAATCCCGGCACTGGAAAAACTACTGTGGCCAAAATGATGGGGCGGCTCTATAAAAAGATGGGACTGCTTTCCAAAGGCCATGTACATGAGGTGGACCGCTCCGATCTCGTGGGCGAATACATCGGCCAAACGGCTCCTAAGGTCAAGGATGCCATCGAAATGGCGCGCGGCGGGGTGCTGTTCATTGACGAAGCTTATGCGCTGGCCCGGAGCCCTGAAGACAGCAAGGATTTTGGCCGCGAAGCCGTTGAGATACTTGTGCGCGAGCTCTCCAATGGTCCCGGCGACCTGGCGATCATCGTGGCAGGTTACCCCAAGGAAATGAAGACCTTCATTGACTCCAACCCGGGGCTTCGCAGTCGATTTAAACTCAGTTTCGAATTTGCCGACTATCTCCCACAGGAATTGGCCCAAATAGCCGAATATGCATCCAGGGAAAAAGAAGTTACCCTTGCTAAAGAAGCCAAAGACCTGATTGACGAGATCATTACCGAAGCCTTCCGCTCCCGAGACCGCGCTTTTGGCAATGCCCGTTTTGTACATGACCTGGTGGACAAGGCCAAGATCCAACTTGGCCTGCGGCTTATGGCTATGCCCAACGTGCGCGCCCTCAGCCCTGAATCGCTCACTGTAGTGCTTCGGGAAGATGTAGAAAAAGTGCATGTATTGCGCAAAAAGGCATTGCCCAATATTCCCGTGGACGAAAAATTACTCGCCGCTACCCTTCACGAACTTGACAGCCTCATCGGGATGCAATCGATTAAACGCGACATCCGTGAATTGGTGGACCTCGTGCGTTTTTACCGTGAAAGCGGCCGCGATGTGCTGGGTCGTTTTTACCTCCATACCGTTTTTGTGGGCAACCCCGGCACGGGCAAAACCACAGTGGCGCGCATCCTGACCAAGATTTACAAAGCACTCGGCGTGCTCGAACGCGGCCATACCGTAGAAACAGACAGACAGGGACTGGTGGCAGGATTTGTGGGCCAAACAGCCATCAAAACCGCCGAAAGGATCGAAGAATCTATCGGAGGGGTCTTGTTTATTGACGAAGCTTATGCACTGACTGCGGCAGCCTCTCGAGGTACCCAGGGCGATTTTGGCGACGAAGCGATTCAGACTTTGCTCAAACGCATGGAAGACCGGCGCGGTGAATTTTTTGTTTTTGTGGCAGGTTATCCGGAGAACATGGACAACTTCCTGAAAGCCAATCCCGGTCTGGCTAGCCGCTTCGATAAGGTGCTCAGGTTTGAGGATTATGCCCCGGAAGAATTGCTGGAGATCGCACTCTACATGTTTCGCCAGGAAAAATATCAGGTGGAAGAAGAAGCCCGCGAACATTTGGGCAAATACATGGCATTTCTGCACCAGTTCCGCGACAAATACTTTGGCAATGCCCGCACGGTGCGCCAGGTGGTGATGGAAGCCATCAAAAACCAGAACCTGCGGGCTTCTGCGGCCCGGATTACGGAAGAGCCGGAATTGCACACATTGAAACTGGACGATGTGGCTTCGTTTACCTTTGACAAGGATAAGTTGAACTTGTTTGTAAGGAGGGGGATCGGGTTCGGGCGGTAATATTCAGTTACTTTTGTATCAAAATTTTGAGTATGCAAATCATAATAGACATCAAAAAAGAACAAGACTTGCAAGTGCTATTGCCTTTGTTGGAACGCTTGAAAATTGCGTATAAATCATTACCGGGTACTAAAGAAGCGAACGAGAAGAAAACAGTGGCTGCCAAACCCACCAAACTTTCTGATAAATATGCGGGCAAACTTTCAAAAGAGATTGGCCAAGAATTGCAAAAACACGTCGCCCAAAGCCGCAACGAATGGGAACGCAAAATTTGATAGATAGCAATGCTGTAATTGATTACAAAAGGGGGCAGTCCCATTTTACGGTTTTCGAACTTTCGTATGAAAATAGCCATTGGTAAACCGTAGCGTATCAAGCAAGGTTGGCATGAAAACCTTATCTAAAGAATCTATCAAAAGGGTGACATCAAATGTGCCACTTATCTCATTTGACAATTTGTCAAATGAAGTGATGGTTAAAAGGCTGGTGTTGTTGTTCTCAAGAGGGGCGTATGTCCCAAGACCAACATCGTCTGCAACTTCATGAAAAGCGGCGAATGGCATGCCATCATCAGGCAAAGACCAAATTCTTTTTTTTAAGGAATAGATACCTGGCCGCATAGGAATATTGTGAAAACTCAGACCGCCAGTTCTTATTCCAGATGGGTTGAACACATGAAGAACGACCGCTAATGCTGTGTCGGAGGGCAACAAGAGCCCAAATGGGCTTGCTTCCAATATGTTGCCATGCACATGAAAAGAGGCTTCTCCCCAGTAGGTAAAAGGAGGCTCGGCAGGCTCTTTTTCTTTTTTACAGCAAAGCGTAGTAAGGAGGACAAAAAAAGCGAAAAGGTGGTACTTATTCATCAATGATTGTTTTGTAGGATGTGTGTTATATGGATTTTACCGGAATATGGTGAGCCAAATTTATCTTGATACAGGAACTGTTCGACTAGAGTAACGTTTTGATCTTGCAGCCGAAGGTAGTAGTTCCCGGCAGGAAATTGACTTGTGTCCAGGCTGAATGAATGCCAGCCTTTTTTTAAATCAGCCTCTTGAACCAAGATTATGGATTCTCCCAAAGAATTGAGGACATCTATTTTCACTTGCGTTGGAGAATCCAATTTTATAGTGACTATGGCTGTCCCATTGGATGGATTTGGGGCAATGGATTGAATAGAGCTGCTTTTTTCATTCAAAATTAAATCTGCGGGCACGTCTGAATTTGTAGGCTTGGGATTTGCTTGGGTTACGATATGGTACGCATACGAGACCTGCCCATCGGATGACGTGACTTTTAGTCTGATGTAGTGCTTAGGAAAAGCAACCGTAAATGATGCGGAAGCACTGTTGCCCAAAGAAATATTATAGTTCATGGGGTTTACGCCCATTTTCCACTCATACTGATAGGGCAAGGTGCCTCCATTTGTCGAGCTGCTCAGCGAAACAACTTCGTTCGGTTCGCCCCAGTTTTGTCCATAAATGCCAGCTATCAATGGCGATTCCTCAAAGTTTGCCACTGTGCAGCCATTTTCATCTATGACCCTCGCATTGTCGTTGTTGTTCGTTACGCCAGTAGGTACGCCAGATTGGCTGATATTGGGGTTAGAGTATCGCATTTGCCTGTCTATACTTGAGGTAAGCACGTGCATAATGGTGCTCTTGTCTCCGGAAGTCACAGGATCTGTAAATTTGTATCCATGATTGTATCCAACAGCAGGGGCCGGAATACATTCTGCTGTTTGTGTGAGATCACACTGTTGGTGGTGGCAGCCAAACATGTGGCCAACCTCATGTGCAAATGTCATCGTAGCCGTAGCATTATTCCTACTAACAATGGCGAAAGCTCCCGAATTGGATGGACCTAACCTTTCCGCTTGTCCCGCAACAGAATAGCCACCGTTAAATAACATTACCACCATATCTGCAAAATGCAAACCTCTTAAGTTTAATACATCGCCATTAGTCCTAAAAGCGTCTAAATCAGTATCTTCGTCACCCGTAAAAGTGAATGATGGAGGATTTGGGAGAACCGATGCGAGCCGCACCTTCAAGTCTTGCTGGCTAATCCCGCTGTTTATCAATGCTTGGTTTATCTGGGCAATAGCCGTGTTCGCCAAGGAATTTACGTCAAAGTTGTCCACAATTACAGATGGTGTATAAAACACCAATACCCTTACCACACAATTATCGCTTCTATCGCCTGCAGCTGGCGGGTCGTCATCAGTTAGAAAACCCTGGGTATTGCATTCTTGTAAAGTCAGGTCTGGCTCAATCTTCGACAAAATGCTCAATCCTTGATTAAGTGCAACGATTTCATAAAAGTCGCCCATCAGGTCAATCGTGCCACTTATTTCCCCGTTTTGCCCATATAAAACCATACTTCCTGCTAAATCCGCAACCGAATTGTAAATGTCTCCCAGCCAAGTGAAGTCTGCGCCCGATTCTGCCTCAACCAGCGAGGCTTGAGCCGTAAAATTGCCACTATGCCCAGGCACATTGAAAGTAAAATTGCCATTTTCGTCAACAATATTGGCAAGAATACCCATGTTCATCAATTGTACCGTACCAGTGTTAGGAGAATTTTGAATCGCTTGAAGCCGCTGTTGTTCAGCGTTCGTCAATGTAGAGGGGTTAATGTTTGAAGATGCCATAAAGACACCTTGGCCAAAAGAATTAGATTGGCTAGCCAATACAATGGCTAAAACGACTAAAATGCTTTTTGTCTTTTTTAACATGATCTGGAGAAAGTTTTTAGGATGATAATATGGTGGAAAACATCTACTCCCTACCTCATGGCCAACTCGGCAGAAATGCGACTCTGCAAAGGTGCCCGCTACCAAATGTTAAAAAAAACGCCAAAATTGGCGTAACCCACGACAAAGTTGGCGGCATTGCTTTAGTCATCTTATATTTGTAAAGACGTTTCATTTTTAAGCCTAATAAAATCCTCCAATGCCCGATATCCACAAGAAAATTATTGCTGTGCGCAAAAAGCGCAACCTGTCCCAATCTCAAGCAGCCGAATTTGCGAATATCCCAGTCCGAACCTACCAAAGACTCGAATCTGGTGAAAGCTCTGCCAGCATAGATTACCTGAACCGCATTGCTGAGGGGTTTCAGTGCAGTGAGGATGACATCCTTCATTTTGACTTGCATCTCAACGATTTTCCTCTTGAAAACGCAGCGTCACTTGTGCAAAAGAACCAAGTGTTAGAAGAGGAGAACAGTAAGTTGCGGCAGTTTGTAAATTAGTTGACAGAACAGTTGAAAAGGGGGGGCGGGGCTAAACCAACTTCAAATAGCCTATTGGTTTGATTTGGCCGAGGTTTATTTGAACTGAAACGGAATGCTACTCGGGACAGCCTCGCAACCTACTATTACCATCCCAGCTATTCGATATTTATCAATCCAGGAATTCAACCTACATTCATTTTCTAATGTTTTACAAAATTGCGATAATGTATTGGGCGAAGGTCATGTTGAATCTTACATTTACCAATAAAACCGATATGCTTATTAGCCTTGTTGTATTGATCACTACGGCCATGTTTTTTTCCTGGCACCTCAAGCCTCGCTGGCAAAAAATGCAAGCGA
>JBJXGO010000230.1:0-39727 GCA_046160345.1 Saprospiraceae bacterium | reverse complement strand
ACTCCATGTCGCACCCCCGCTAGCTATCAAATTACTGCGCCACCGTCTCACCATAAAAGATAAGTCGCCACTGTCCGTCTTCTTCTTTGTAAAACTGCCGCTCGTAGCCAAATCCGACCATGGGGTACGTCATACGTTCGATGACAAGCACATCACCTACTGTTTCAAAGCCGCGTTTAAGCGTGCTCATGGTGGTGTCCGGCAAGTGCATTAGAAGCCAGTTTTCTGGCATCCATTCTTTAAGCTGACGCTTGGCCGTGGTGTCCTGCGACACCCCTTTTTCGCCTTTTAGCGGCCATTCGATATGTGCCATTTGATAGATACTATCCGTGTGAAATTTCTGGTAAAATTCGAGAAAGTCTTTGGGCAGATCAGCTTCGGCTTTGGTTTGCTGGAAAGCCTGGGGCTTGTTTTTGCAATTTGAAAGGAGGAAAACAAGCGAAAGAAACAATAAGAAATGGCGCATGAAAATCATTTGAAATTAAGCGGCAAAGTTAGCCAAGCCTCAGAACGTTTTTGCGAAGGGATTTATTTGCTCGCTTATTCTCTGTTCTAAAGTCCGGTTTTATGTTCACCATGTTTTTGTCACTAATCACCAAAAGTGTACCACCAGTTTGCACCAAAAGTGTACCACCGGTAAATTATCCTGTACAAAACCCGGGATATTATGTACGGTATGGATACACACACCTGCTATTATCAAATGGCATAAGGAGGCGCAAGATCGCCGAACAACAGGGCATCATAAGTTAACCTGGTCCCATTCCATGTCTAAAGATAATTGCCAAACTAATATGGTAAAGGAAGAATGAAAGGAAGGCAGCAAGCACAAGTCCGATAATTATCCGATACACTTTACCCACTTTGAAAAATTTCCAAACCAGAGGAATTGTCAGCAAGGGTGTCGCAAACATTGCGAACCATAAAATTTGTCCAATTGTATCTTTAAATTCTTCCGTCATTTGTATGTTTCTTGCACTAAAGTTTGAGTTCGCACGATAACGGGTTTAGCCTAGGGCTCAAGTCTTGATTGCTACCTTCGGGAGAAGAAGTTGGTTTGAAATTTAAGGATTTGAATGTGTGTAAAGTCGTGAACTGCCGTTCTTCGTGCCATTAAATAAATAGTTTCTTCTCTTGCTTTTCCGTCTTCTGTCATTTGTCTGTTCCAATCTTTTTTGTTTAATGATTTCAAAAAACTCAAATACTTCTTTCGTTCATAACAGAAAGCCATCAACAACTCGTCTAATTGAAAATCTGCAAATAAATTCAACCTGTCAAAATCCCTTTCAGCATGAATAGGATAAACTGGCGGTTTGTTTATGAGAAATGCGGGATAAACAGTGGTTTAGTTAAGTCCCTCAAAGTTGAGCAAATGGATCAGCGTTTCTCTGAATGAACGTTTGCCTTCTATGATTGGTTTTATTGAACTTTTGTCGTCAAATTGTTTTGCAATGGCAGTCAAGTATTGAGGTGTAAACTCAAGCGTTGCGAAAATCGTGTCCAGTGCCGTTTCAGAAAAAGAAGTCGGCATTTCGGCTCTTTTCTTTTGCACTATTTTGTTCAATTCTGCTTTGTAGCTTGATTTCATCATTTGATTATCGTTGCAATAGTTTTTGTCTGTTTGGCGGGTCGTTCTTTTTGTCTGTCTGTTTAGGTTGTCTGCTTACAATCAAATTATACTACTTTTTAATTGCGATTTTTCCGCCAAGCCACACAGCAGGCAAGGTCAATACGATGAGTGAAATAGGATACCAACGAGGTGGAATGTCCCACATAACGATAAGCCCTACAATGGTTAACACAACACCGATTATTCCAAGAATAATGGCGTGTTTCATCGGTTTGTTTGGTGCAAGTCGTGCAGTCAAATAACAACCGAACGTGTTGAAAATCGTTCTATACAGAATAATTATTGCAATCAACCAAACAGGATTTTCGCTAAACGGTTCGGTTTTCATAACTCCTGTTTTTTCCAAAATGATGTCTGTTGTCATGGATAAAATTACCAATAGGGCAAATCCCGCAATAACAGCCCCGATACTTTTTAATGTTTCTTTTTTCATTTTAATAGTTCGTCAAGTTGGTTAAAGCAAACGGTAATACCTTCTTTGAAGCCCATTGCAATTACGGCTTCAACATCTTCAAAGCTATTGTGTGTTGAAATCATTGTTACAAGTGTTTTTCCATTGGCTTCTTCGCTAAACACATTTTCAAATCTTCCTTTTGGAAGTTCGGGATTTGCATTTCCGTTCTCATCACAAAAGACATCTGTTCCTGCAAAATTTTTATGTGACACAATTTTTTCATACTCCTGTTTTCCCCAATGTATTTGTTCTGTTTCACCACCTGTAACAGATGCAGGAACGATCATACAATACAACCAATGTCCGCCCTCACGAAAATCCATTGATTTGGTTTTTGCACGACATGGATCTGGTCCCCACCATTGGTCTAATAATTCAGCCGTTGTCCAAGCTTGCCAAACTAATTCAAGGTTAGCCGCAAATTCGCGTTTTACAACAATCGTGTTGTTTTCTTTATTAACTGCAAAGTCAAATTTTAAGTTGCTGTTCATTTTTTCTTGTTAATAATACTTCGTCAAGTTGGTTAAAACGGTTTTCCCAAATCTTACGGAATTGGTCAAGCCATTTGTCAATTTCTTTCATTTTGTTTACTTCGAGCTGGTAGTAGATTTCTCTACCTTGTTGTTTTTGTATTACCAATTCGCACGCTGTCAAAATTTGTAAGTGTTTGGAAACCGCCTGTCTGGTTGAGTCAAATTGTTCGGCAATGGCGTTGGGTGTCATTGCTTGCAACGAAATAAGTGTAAGAATAGCCCGTCTGGTCGGGTCGGCTATTGCTTGAAAAATATCCCGTCTTGCTTCCATTGTGCAATTATTTAGTTGCGCATATATTGCTCAAAAAAAATTCTGATCGCTAAAATTTGGGCTGGTGGGTGGGCTAGGTCAGTTTATTGTGTCCGCTTGTTGATGTCTGCATTATGGTCGTTTAGGGTGACCGCTAACGTTTTCGGGCTTGGCGTTCGGGCGGGCTTTTTACCACTGAACTTTATACGGAGCACAAAACTTTCGGCCACCACGAAACTGTCTGCGGAGCGCGAAAACCCGACTATTGCAAACCCCTTGTTAGCGGCTGGGCCACTGTCCGTCCGTGGTAGTTTCATCATTATCATGTATATACAGTTTTTCAAGTTCTGCTCTTTTGGTCGGCTCTTTGTCGTCAATTTCGTAATAAATATTTGGATAATAATCTTTCGGATCTATCTCCTTTGTAAATCCGAAAGGAATGTTTTTTAGAAGATTATATTTTGTAATTAATTTTTGATTTTCCTTTGTAATTTTTGCGTCTAATTCCCAAGGTTCGCCAAGCGGTGAAATTGAATTATAAAGTAACAGAGCTTGCTCATGTGTCCCAAGTTGTGCTCGTAATATTTTTATGTAATCATACTTTTCCTTGTAAGTGAAAAGTGTTTTTGGTTGCTCGTTGATATATTTTACTGTTTGAAAAAGATGTCTGTAATAATGTCCTAACCTTGATTGATGTCCATCGTTTTTTAAATAAATCCTTTGCTCTTTTGGTTTATCCTTATTTTCATTTTTCGTCTTTTCATGGTTACTAATCAGCGTGTTTATGCCAGACTTCTCGAATAGGTTGTAAACAGGTTCATTTGAAATAATTTCATTTATCCGTTTCTTCAAATATTCGGTAGATGAATTGTCAACACCGAAAAAAGTAATTAAGTAAACAATCTGAACCACATTTTTTTTCCATACTGTCTCAGTCAAACCAGACTTGTCAAGAGGATACCAATGAGTTGCCCAAGCATATAAATCGTGAAACTCGTCTTTAATTTCAATGAATACAGTCCGTCCATTATTACCTTTGGATTGCATTTCAGTTACATTGTCCCGATGAAGTTTAAGTAACTCAAAAAACCTTGTCTCCACTTGTTGTTTAATGTATGTTCTTCTTTGTGCTTTTAAAGTTTCAAATAGTAAGAGAACACCAATGAGGGCAACAATTGTCCCAACAAAACCACCCACTACATCGCCATACTGTCCCCAAATTGAAGCGTCAATAGGTCCACAAGTCAAACCGCCACTATTAAAAATAAACTCCAGTCCAAAAAAAACGGTGAAGCATGTCCCGATTATTATTAGTGTCTTTCCTGTTTTTTCGTAGTCCATTGTCTATTTGTTTTATGCAGTCTGTGTCAAGTTAGCACTATCGCCAAATTATAACCGCTAACTCGTAAATATGCGACCCTTTTTAGGCGCCACCAAAGGTAAAGGAAAGCTCCAGCTTCTCCAAGTATCCAATTTTTAACGACGTAATCCTTTGAAAACAAATCACTTAAAAGGGATATACACAACCGCCTACACAACAACACTACCAAATGCGTTTCTGACCTACGACTCCTTTTTATCCAGAATCAGGATATGATCCCCGATGATTTCGGTCACATACCGCTTGATCCCTTACCTTTGCCCTCCTTTGTAAAAAAATGTTTCCAAAATACGACGTGATAGTAGTAGGCGCGGGCCACGCAGGTTGTGAGGCCGCTGTAGCCGCCGCAAATTTGGGCTGCAAAGTTCTCCTGGCTACCATGAACATGCAGACCATCGGACAGATGAGTTGCAACCCCGCCATGGGCGGCGTGGCCAAGGGTCAGATCGTGCGCGAGGTGGATGCCTTGTGTGGCTACTCAGGAATTATTACCGACCATACCGCCGTACAATTTCGGATGCTCAACCGTTCTAAAGGCCCTGCCATGTGGAGCCCAAGGGCCCAGAGTGATCGCATGCAGTTTGCCGCTAAATGGCGGCAAATGCTTGAAAGCCATCCGAATATTGACTTTTGGCAAGAAATGGTAGGCGGGCTTTTAGTAAAAGGGAAACGGGTACAGGGTGTGCGCACCAGCATGGGTCTGGAGATTGAAAGCGAAGCAGTTGTGCTCACCAATGGCACTTTTCTAAACGGCATTATCCATATCGGAGAAAAGCATTTTGGCGGCGGGCGTGCCGGGGAGAGCGCAGCGCGTGGCATCACCGAACAACTCGTGGAACTGGGCTTCGAGGCTGGTCGTATGAAAACGGGTACACCCCCGCGCCTGGACGGTCGTAGCCTCGATTATTCCAAAATGGAACGGCAAGACGGCGACGACCCTCCCGGCAAATTTTCCTATACAGACACCCCTGCACTCGAAAACCAACTTTGTTGCTGGAGTACTTATACGAACCAAAAAGTTCACGACGCCCTGCGCACGGGCTTTGACAAGTCTCCTATGTTCAACGGACGCATACAGGGGGTGGGCCCGCGGTATTGTCCCAGCATCGAAGATAAAATTGACCGATTCAGCGATAAAGACCGCCACCAACTTTTCGTGGAACCAGAAGGCCGGGACACGATTGAGATCTACATCAACGGATTTTCCAGTTCACTGCCCGAAGATGTTCAATATAAAGCGCTTAGAATGATCCCGGGTCTGGAGAACGCCAAGATGTTCCGGCCAGGCTATGCCATCGAATATGATTATTTCCCGCCTACCCAGTTGCAAACTACTCTGGAGACCAATTTGGTGAAAAACCTCTTTTTTGCTGGCCAGATCAATGGCACCACGGGCTATGAAGAAGCTGCTTGTCAGGGGCTGATGGCTGGGCTTAACGCCGCGCTGGCTGCAAAAAATGAAGCGCCCGTTGTGTTAAAACGTTCCGAAGCTTATATTGGGGTATTAATTGACGACCTTGTGAACAAGGGCACAGAAGAACCTTACCGGATGTTCACCAGTCGCGCTGAGTACCGGATTTTACTACGGCAAGACAATGCCGATTTGCGCCTTACGCCTATTGCTCATCGGTTGGGGCTCCAGGGTGCTGAGCCCCGCATGGAGCGCGTTCAGGCAAAAAACCGTGCGGTGGCAGAGATCGACGCCTTTTTCCGAAAGACTTCCGTTAATCCGGACGAATTGAACGGTTACCTGCAAAGTGTTGATTCTGCGTTAATTGGTCAAAAAACAAAATTGCACAACATCTTGCTCCGCCCGCAAGTGGACATCCCCGGCATGGCTAAAACAATGCCCGTATTGGCCAGTTTTCTAACTGCATACGATCAGGAATTCATTGAAATGGCCGAGATCAACATCAAATACGATGGCTATATCAAGAAGGAAGAGGAGATGGTAGAGCGGGTGGCCAGGCTTGAAGACCTGGCATTAAACGCTGATTTTGATTACTCAAGCATTCGTGGCCTCAGTATTGAAGCCCGGCAAAAACTTTCGCACACGCGCCCACGAACGATCGGGCAAGCAAGCCGTATTTCCGGGGTGAACCCGGCAGATGTGAGCGTTTTGTTGGTGCATTTGGGCCGATGAAGTACCGCTAAAATTATATCGCTTACCTGCGTCGCTTAGGGCTTGAAAAAAAGACTTGCATGCTCCTAAACGCCTGCTCCGCACCTCCATGCCCATTCGTCCTTTCATTTTGTTGGTTCATCTGTTTTTTCCGGCATTGACTCAACTCTTACTGGTTTCTCCCGTTTAGGCTTGGCAAACGGAGCGTACCCTCGTGAATAAGTCGCTCTAGTTGTCCCCTGCTTATGTCCTTTATCCTGAAAATGGCCTGGCGCGACAGCCGCCGCAACCGTGCCCGTCTTGTGCTGTTCATTTCCGCTATCACGGTTGGTATTGCCGCCTTGACGGCTGTGCGTTCTTTTTCCATCAACCTCATGGCTGATATTGATCGGGAAGCCAAAACCTTGTTGGGCGCCGATCTCGCGCTGGATTCAAATCAGCCTGCGCCAGACTCCATTCTGGCAAAAATTGAACAGCCCAGCCTGGAAAAAGCCAAAGTGCTCAATTTTATGAGCATGGTGAGGTTTCCAAAGGGTGGCGGAACGAGGTTGTCACTTATCCGCTCCCTGGAAGGCAATTACCCATTTTACGGAAAATGGAAAACAGAGCCCGAAAACTCCTGGCAAACTTTCAGAACAGGAAAAACCGCCCTGGTTGACCATGCCCTGATGCTTCAATTCGGCATCAAACCCGGAGATAGCATACAAATCGGCAATGTAACCTTCCGGATCGAAGGCGAGCTGTTGTCTTCCCCAGGCCGGGCGGGCATTGCAAGCAGCATCGCACCGGTGGTCTTTATTCCGGGGATATGGCTCGACAGTACCGGTCTTGTACAACGCGGTAGCCGAATTGACTATCAATATTTTTACAAACTGCCCGCCACAATTAAGCCCGATCTGTTTATCAAGCCTTTGGAAAAAACACTTGAAAAAGCCAAACTCGATTGGGATACGGTACAAAGTCGGAAGGAAAGTATTGGTTCGGCATTCGGAAATTTCGGCACCTTTCTAAATCTTGTTGGTTTTATTGCGTTGCTTCTGGGCTGTATCGGCGTGGCGGGCGCAGTACATATTTACATCAAAGACAAATTGCCCACGGTGGCTATCCTGCGTTGCCTGGGCGCAAGCGGTAAAAAGGCGTTTTATGTCTATCTTGTTCAGGTAGCGGGCATAGGGCTATTGGGAGCGGTGGCAGGAGCTGTGGGAGGTTCCCTTATCCAAAAACTGCTTCCTGTGCTGGTAAAAGACCTTTTGCCCATTGAAAATATTAGTACAGCATTTTCATATCCAGCACTGTTTCAAGGAGTTGCATTGGGACTGATCGTGGCCGTTTTGTTTGCGCTTTTGCCGCTTTCGGGTATCTTGAAGACATCCCCTTTACGCACCTTGAGGGCTTCTTTTGGAGAGCATGAGTCTGACAATCGCTCGCTCCGCTGGGGGGTCTATACCGCCATTATGATAACCCTGTTGGGATTCACCTATTGGCTGGCAGGAGATTGGATGGAAACCCTGGCTTTTATGGGCGGTATTGCAGCAGCGTTTGCTATTTTGTGGGGTATCGCCCGTGTCTTGACCTTTTTGTTGCGCAAGTATTTTCCAAAAAAATGGAGTTATGTGAGTCGACAAGGCGTGGCCAATTTGTTTCGACCAGAGAATCAAACCGTATTGTTGGTGGTCACGATCGGACTGGGCACCCTGTTACTTTCTACCCTGTTTTTGATTCAAAGTTTGTTGTTGAAACAGGTAGAATTCTCCGGCAGCGGCAGCCAACCCAACATGATCCTTTTTGACATCCAGGCAAATGATAAAGACAGCGTAGCACAATTGGTGCGCAAGCATGGAATGCCGCTAATGCAACAAGTTGGAGTAGTGACCACTCGTGTGGAAACCATTGACGGACAATCCAAAGTGCAATACGAACTGGAGCATCCTGACCCGGATTCCTTGCCTGAAACAGAAGAAGGTCGGAGCGGAAGGTCGTCACCCCAAGAAAATGATCGCATTTCAAATTGGGTTTGGGATCGGGAATACCGGGTCACTTTCAGAGACACGCTCATTGAAACAGAGGAAATTGTAGAGGGCGAATGGGTGGGTGTTCATACGCCTGGTCAGCCAGTAAAAATATCCATTTCCGACCGATTGCAACGCTCCATGAAAGCTAAAATCGGTACGCGCATAGTTTTCAATGTACAGGGCGCACGCCTTGATTGCGAAGTGGCCAGTGTGCGAAAAGTGGATCTCAACCGGGTGCAAACCAACTTTTTGGTGGTGTTCCCGAAGGGCGTTTTGGAACGCGCGCCGCAGTTCCATGTCATCGTGTCTAAAGTAAAAGACGCCAACCAGTCGGCCCAATTCCAAAGCGAGTTGGTAAGACGCTTTCCGAGTGTTTCGGCAATAGACCTGACCCAAATTTTGCGTTCGGTGGACGAGGTGCTGGGCAAGGTTTCCTTCGTAATTCAATTCATGGCATTGTTCAGTATCCTGACCGGTTTGTTGGTATTGTTCAGTTCCATTTATCAGAGCAAATTTGCCAGAGTAAGGGAAAGTGTATTGTTGCGTACACTGGGCGCAAGCCGCCGACAAATATTGAGCATCAACGCACTGGAGTATTTCCTTTTGGGAGCCTTGTCTTGTCTGGCAGGCGTGGGACTTTCGGTAGTGGGAGCCTGGGCATTGGCGTATTTTGCGTTTAAAATACCATTTCAGATAGAATGGTGGCCGCTGATTGCGACATTTATCGTTATTACGTCATTGACGGTCATTATTGGGTTATTGAACAGCCGGGAAGTGCTTCGGAAGCCGCCGTTGGAGGTGTTACGACAAGAGGTGTAGGGAATGTCCAAGAAGGAATGTCCAATGTCCAAGTGAGCTCTGAGTTTGAGATTTGGTGCTGCCCCAATGCCAAGCGATTACTGTGCGTGATTAAGATTTTCGCTTTATCCTACAGCAGTATTATGATTTTGAAGGCACTGAATTTCCGGAGTATATCTTCTACGGTATCTATGATCCGCAACCTTACCCCCTCCATCAGAGGGTGTTTTCTCCCGTACTATCTGGCAACGGCCCATTGGGGAGATTGAACGGAAGTAGGATGAGGGTGCTGCCCAAAGTCACACCTCGAATATTGCGAGACCAATCAGTCCTCCAAAAACAATTGCCGGAATGTCTTTTCGCCTTTCGAGAAAGCCATTATTTCCGAGCGCAAAAGGCGCAGAGCTGCTTTGCCGTCCCATGCAAATTCCTTTTCCAGTTCTCCAAGAATAAAGGGCAATTTGAGCTTCAATTTCCACTTCAAATCCGCCTGGTCTGCTGATTTGGAATTGGCTTCCTTCCATTCATGGATAATCTGGCTTGAGCTAGGCAACTTTTCCACTAAAGAATCCAAACGTTCTTTCAGCAAGGCATCAATGCGCTCCAAATCAACGGAATCAGCGTCAGAGAGGGCATCTATTTGGCCAAATAAGCCCTTTATCAGCGATTCGTTCGTTTTGGCAAATTGGATGATTTCGTTGAGTTTGCGGGTGTGCACTGCCTGATTACTCTGGATGAGGAAAGTATTTGTCTCCACGCTATCAATCCTATCTTCAATACGCTCTAGATGTTCGGAAAAATCTCGATTTTCAACGCTGACTTTTAAGTTAACATCATGCCTGTCTAACAATCGCTGTGCATCCCGCGCCTGTTCCTTTTTCCCAAAACCAGCCTGTCCCAGAATCTTTTCAATCTGAACCGGCAAGTCGGATTTATCGCATTGCTTTTCGTCCACCCGGTTGATGTATAGTGAATTAAGCAGGCTTTTATATTTGAAATGATGTCGCTGCTCGGGTGGCAGGGCCTGACACTTCGGACAAATGCAGGGCAGCAATTCATCCGGTTCGAGGTTTTGATAACTATCGTGAATCTTACGAAGCGCATCCACCAGACGTTGCAGGAGTATCCCTGCGTAAGGGCCTTGTACTTTGATTTCAATCCGGCGGTTGTCATAGCTCTCTGAGGCTTCTGCTCGGGTTTCTGCCAGGTCTTTTGGCTGAACCACCATTCCTGTTTGCCATACCAATTGCTGTCCTTCTGCAATGTCGCGATGCATTTCCACAGTGAACTGTGTCATAATGCCCCTGGGCATAAATTCATACTCGATTACCATGCGCAGGTCATCTTCCTTGGCCTTCCACTGGTACTGTTTTGGCGGATTAGGTGACAAAAGTTGCGGAGCGATATAATTATCTGTTTGACTAATTTGGTAGCAGAGTTTGAACTCGCGCATTAAGGCACGCAACTCCACCTCTTTCCCCTTGTATTCGGGAGAATTCCAGACAATTTCGCTGTCCTCTTTAGTAAAATGTCCATTCTGAGCGGCTATTTGCGGTGCATCGAGAATTTTGAATACGGCATCCGTCGCCCATTTATTTTGAAGGATAACCACTCGTTCGAGGTGCTCGTTTTTTTCAAAATGGAGCAATGCGCCCAATTCATGCAGGAGGTGCAGGAAATCTTTTTGCAGGGCAGTGTCTTTTAGCCCCTTCAGTTCACAGAGTTCAAAAAATGCTTCTTTTGGGATGACGGCACTTTGTTTTGCCAAATCTGCAATGGCTTCCCGGACAGCCAATTCTTCCGGTGTAACCCGGATGGAGGTTTGTGGCATGTGCCTGAGCATGATTCGAAGTTCTTCTTCAAACTGTCGGAAATCATCCAAACGCTTTTGATCGAAGACCGCTTCATTGGGATTCAGTTTGCTCAGATCAAGTTTGTATTCTTTTTTCAGCAAATGTTCGAACCGCGCTTTAAGGTTTTTGGACACCTCTATTTTACGGTTGTTCTTCTGGTTTTGCACCATAAGGATGGGACTGGCGCCCCCAAGCAACTCTACAATATGCAACCAATAGTCTAGGTCGTTTTGTTTGTCGTTCACATCGGTATTGATTACTGCAATGTAAACGGAGCGTGTGGTTAGGAAAAAACGGTGTGTGGCATGATAAATCTCCTGCCCTCCAAAATCCCATACATTGAATTTGAAAGTACGCTCGCGCTTTTCGGCATCCGTAAATTTGAAATCAAGGCATTGAATATCTATGCCACGGGTCGTTTCTTCGTCCTTGGGCATATCGGATTCCACGGCGTTCAGTTTTTTCCGAAGCGTTGTTTTCCCCGCACGAGGCTGCCCGATGAGCAGTACTTTGGCTTCGTCCACATAACGAATCGCCTCAGACCCCCGGTTTTCAAATTTTTCAAAATAGCGCAGTATCGCCTCATTCCCTGCCTTCACCACCTCGACAGGCGGGTTGGAGAAAGGGTTGTCCTGTACATTAATTTCTCCAAAACTTGTTTGATACCAATCTTTCCAAACCACCGTCATATTCTTGTCTTGAATGAAATACAATAGCGGTGTTAGGTCACTTAGTTGGTTATTTGATAAGTCAATTTTTGTGAGGCTGCTCAGTTTTTCCAGAAAACTTATGTCGCTGATTGCCCAGTTTACACCTCTTCCGCCTCCCAAACTCAGTTGTTTGAGTCCTTTCGGGAAAAAATCCGTGGGAGGGGTTGAAATAAAGCCATTGACGCCGCCTGTATTTTGACTCTGTACCCATTTTGTTTGTTCCGGGTCCCACCATTCATTTGATACCAGCAACGTATGCAGCCAATCCATACCAGAGAGATCAGGCATTTCAGTCAGGCCACATCGGCCCAGGTCAAGGTATCCACTGCGCTCCTGTTTTTCGCGTTCGATAATTTGCTGGGCTAATTCAGTCATGGTATTTGATGTTTTTACTGTGCAAATGTAAAAACTAAAAGCAGTTTTATAAGGCTTAGTAGAGCGAACACTAACTCGTTTCTAAGGGAGGTTTTTGTAAAAAAATAAATTTTTTGTTTTATCAACGGTGTTATTTTTGTCGCCACATCCATTTTTAAAACAAAGATATGCCTGACTCAACACCGGAATTCAACGACATCATACTTTATCAAAGTGATCTAGGAAATGTGGCGATTAAGGTCATCTACCTCCGAGAGAGCTTTTGGCTGACCCAGAAAACCATCGCTGAACTTTTTGGCGTTGAAATTCCCGCTATCAGCAAGCATTTGAAGCATATTTTTGAAAGTGGAGAATTGGACGAAAATTCAGTTGTTTCCAAAATGGAAACAACTGAAACGGATGGGAAAAATTACCTGACAGAAAAAAAATAGGCGATTTGAATCTTTTGGTAAGTGCCTATCTCGATTTGGCAGAGTTTCAAGCCCGGCGACAAATGGCCATGGCAATGAAAGACTGGATAATACGCACCAACAAGTTTTTGGATTGAGAATTTTGTTCAATATAAAATGTGCGGCCGTGCTGTCCTACATTGTGCCAGCACATTATTGTTTCTGTTGAAAATTAGGTTATTTTCGCACGAACATTTTAAAGAAAGAAAGTATGGGAGCCACTATTTCTGAACGCAAAGTGCATACGATTGAGCTACTGGCTCGATTAGAAGATGAAAATCTGTTGACGCTCATTGAGTCTCTTTTAACCGAGTCTCAGCAGGGAGATTGGGCAGATTCATTATCGGAAAAAGAGCACTCCGATATAGCCGAAGGGCTTTCTGATTTGGAAGCGGGCAATGTCGAATCTTATGACGCCTTCAATGAACGTTTGAAAGCACGATTTCCATAAATGTGTTGTGACTCCACAAACCACTTTGATTTATAGGGTCCGTGGAGAATTTATTGAAATTGTGGCCATCCTTGACAATCGTCAAGGGTAGCATCTTACCTTCGCCCCTAAATCATGCAGCCAGGAAAAATCCTCCTCGACCGTCCGCGCTTTGCCCTCACCATTGAGCGGCTCTGCCACCAGTTGCTCGAAGACTGGGGGGATTTCTCCAATGCCTGCATCATTGGCATTCAGCCGCGCGGCACCTTGCTTTCCAATCGCATCCATGCCAGATTAGAACAACTGGTCGGTAATAAAATCGAGTACGGAAAACTCGACATCACGTTCCACCGCGATGATTTTCGGATGCCCGATGGTCCGCTCGCGCCGCATCCCATTGAAATTGACTTCCTGGTTACCGATAAAAAAGTGCTGTTGATTGACGATGTGCTGTACACCGGGCGAACCATCTCGGCGGCTTTGGCAGCTTTGAATGATTATGGTCGTCCCAGCGCTGTAGAATTGATGGTGCTGGTGGATCGCCGATTCAATCGCCACTTGCCCATTCAGCCGGATTATTATGGTATTGCGGTAGATGCGGTCGAAGAGGCTTATATCAAAGTGAAATGGGAGGAAATTCACGGGGGAGATGAAATACTGTTGTTTGATAAAAAGCCATGAAAAGACTTTCAACGCGCCACCTGATCGGCATCAAAAACATCACCGAAGACGATATCCACCTCATCTTCGAAACGGCTGACAATTTCAAAGAAGTCATCAACCGGCCTATCAAAAAAGTGCCGTCCCTGCGCGATATCACGGTAGCCAACCTTTTTTTCGAGAGCAGCACCCGCACCCGGGTATCTTTTGAACTCGCCGAACGCCGTCTTAGTGCCGATACCGTGAATTTTGCCGCCAGCAGCAGCAGCGTGAGCAAGGGCGAAACCCTGCTCGATACCGTCAACAATATACTGGCCATGAAAGTGGACATGGTGGTGATGCGCCACCCTGCCCCTGGCGCCTGTGTTTATCTTTCCAGCCGAATTCCGGCCAATATTATCAACGCCGGAGATGGCACGCACGAGCACCCGACACAAGCCCTGCTCGACGCATTTTCTATCCGGGAAAGACTTGGTGAGGTTGCAGGCAAAAAAATTGCAATTATCGGCGACATACTGCACAGCCGCGTTGCACTCAGCAATGTTTTTTGTCTGCTGAAACTAGGAGCCAAAGTACGCGTGTGCGGACCACCTACCTTGATCCCAAAATATTATAAAGACCTGGGGGTTGAGATCAGCTACGATGTACGCGACACCCTGCGTTGGTGCGATGTGGCCAATGTACTCCGCATTCAACTCGAACGCCAGGACATCAAATTCTTCCCGAGTTTGCGCGAATACCACCAGTATTTTGGCATAACCCGGCAAATGCTGCTCGAACTCGACCGCGAGATCGTGGTAATGCACCCTGGCCCGATCAATCGAGGGGTGGAAATTTCCTCTGATGCCGCTGATGGCCCACACAATATAATACTTCAGCAGGTAGAAAATGGGGTGGCCGTGCGAATGGCGGTACTTTACTTGCTGGCAGCAGGGAACTGAAGACTTCCTGGCCTTTAGAAGGTTTTACCTTTCTGTTACATTGTTTTACTCCTGTATTTGTACCTGGCTTTGAGAAGGCGGGTAATTTTACGGAACAATTCAGAGCATTCATTCACACGCCGCCACCATTCCATGACTATCATTTACTCGCATAAGCCAGGCATAACCCTGCTGTTTCTTTGCATGTTTATCTTTTCATGCAAAGGCCAAACCCCGAGTGCTCAGGGTATTTCAGAACCAGACTACAATGCAACGAATCCCAAAACTGTTGTTTTCAAAAAAATGAACGTTTTGGGTCCCATTCCTGACCCTTTTCTCGATGGTCAAATTAGTGCCTATGTGCGCCGTATATTTCAGGACAGAAACGGAGCGCTTTGGTTCGGCACTAATTCAGACGGGGTTTGCCGATATGACGGAAATTCTTTGACCTATTTTACTACCACAGAGGGATTCGGTGGATATGCAGTAAGAGGCATTACAGAAGATGCGAGCGGCAACCTTTGGTTTGCCACCGACGGAGGTATTAGTCGTTACGATATTAGCCGGGCAAATAACCCCTGCAACAACAATACCTGTAAACATGATATGCAAACGGAACCAGGCCTGAAGGAACATAGCAGGGAACTTGCAAAATCTTTCACCAATTACACCACAAAGGATGGCTTGATAAACAACGGGGCCTGGTGCGTATTAATTGACAAAACTGGAAACTTTTGGTTTGGAACAGAGGGTGGTGTGTCTCGTTTCAATGGCGCCTTTTTTACAAATTTTCCGATCCCTGAAGCTGACCATACGGATTTCCCCCATGCTTACCCATTTCCAAAATTGATCAATTGTATTTTTCAGGATAAAAAGGGCATCCTCTGGTTTGGCTCCAATGGCAACGGGGTTTATCGCTATGATGGCCAGAAATTGACCAATCTCTCCACAAAAGAGGGGCTCTGCGATAATTTTGTTCAATGTATTTTGGAAGATAAAAACGGAACCCTATGGTTTGGAACCCGGTTTGGAGGACTTAGCCGTTACGATCCAAAGTCAGAACCTGCAGGGAAATCTGCCTTTACCAATTATGCGATGAAGCAAGGACTAAAAAATGATTTTGTTTGGACCTTGCTTGAAGATAAGAACGCTCCCGAAGCTGAAGTTGGAATATGGGTAAGCTCTAATGGCGGTGGTCCATGCAAATATGAATCCAGCATAGATGGATTCACGCATTTTTCAGATAAAGTATCTCGTGTCCCGACGCATGTTCAAAGTTTTTTTAAGGATAAAGCCGGAACACTTTGGTTCGGTTGTTCCGGAGGGCTTCACCGTTTAGACCCCGCCACCGAAGCGTTTATCAATGTGAAAAGGAGTGGGCCTTGGGAGTAAAAGGGGAAAAGAAAGGCCCATCCCTTCAACAATCAATCAAAATACGAACCTTCTCTTACACCCGCGTGATCTTCGCACCGATCGCATTCAGCCGTGAATCAATATGCTGGTATCCCCGGTCTATCTGATGGACATTGTGAATCAAACTCTTGCCTTTGGCCGACAAAGCCGCTATCAGCAATGCCTGACCTGCCCGGATATCAGGTGAGGTCATCTCAATGCCCCGAAGCGGGTATTTGCGATCCAGGCCAATGACCGTGGCCCGGTGTGGGTCACAAAGAATAACCTGGGCGCCCATGTCAATAAGTTTATCCGTGAAGAAAAGCCGGCTTTCGAACATTTTTTGATGCACCAGAACACTCCCCCTTGCCTGTGTGGCAACCACCAGAACAATGGACATCAGGTCTGGTGTGAAGCCTGGCCAGGGAGCATCGTAAATGGTTAGTATTGATCCATCTATGAAAGTTTGGATCTCATAATTTTCCTGTGCCGGAATGTGCAGGTCATCGCCCTTTACCTCGATTTGGATGCCCAGACGCTCGAATGTATGTGGAATGATTCCGAGGTGATTTACCCCTGCATTTTTGATGGTAATATCACTTTGCGTCATGGCTGCCAGCCCAATAAAGGAGCCGATTTCGATCATGTCTGGCAGGCATCGGTGTTCCGTTCCGCCCAGATGTTCTACGCCTTCAATTTGGAGGAGATTGGAACCAAGTCCCTCAATTTTTGCACCCATGCATTGAAGCATCCGACAAAGTTGCTGTACATAGGGCTCACAGGCGGCGTTGTAAATGGTTGTTTTGCCTTTGGTGAGCACGGCTGCCATCACCACGTTGGCTGTGCCGGTCACTGAAATTTCTTCCATGTGCAAGTAGCTGCCTTGCAGCCCCCCTGCAGGTTGCTCCACATAGTAAATATCCTTTTGGTCGTCATATTTGAATTCTGCGCCTAGTTTTTGAAACCCAAGAAAATGGGTGTCCAGGCGCCGCCGGCCGATTTTGTCGCCACCGGGTTTGGGCAAGGTAGCCCGTCCGAAGCGAGCCAAAAGCGGGCCTATGAGCATTACCGAGCCTCGAAGCCGCCCCGCGTCCTTTAAAAACTCATCCGAACGCAGATAGCCGATATCGATCGTACCGGCACAAAACCTGTAGGTATCTGGCGCAAGTTGTTCTACTGTTACGCCAAAACCACGGAGCAATTCGATGAGTTTGTTCACATCGAGGATATCCGGCACGTTGGAAATAGTAACTGGTTCGTTGGTAAGCAGCACTGCACTGATGATCTGGAGCGCTTCGTTTTTGGCGCCTTGTGGCTGGAGTTCGCCATGGAGTTTTTGACCGCCTATGACTTCAAAACTGTCGAGTTGCATGGATGGTGGTTATGGAAACAGCGTGCTTCGGAGAAATCTGATGTGCACTAGTTGTAATTTTTAGGTATTCAAAATAGTTAGAACTCTAAGATGAAGCCCCTGATTTTGCGTTTGATATACCGTTTTATCTCTTCAATTTTCTCTGGTTGGCTTTCTGCTGTTTTGACTGCCATTGTAAACAGGTCATTGGTGATGGCGTTTTCATCCAAGTAAAGTTCGGTCACATTTCGTTTCAAAAAGTCGAACAAAGCAACTACCGCAACCCGTTTGTTGCCGTTGAAAAATGGATGATTTTTAATTAGACAGTAAAAAAGCCATGCAGATTTAGTAACGATGCCCTTGTAAAGTTCTTTACCAAAAAATTCAGATTGCACCTGCTCGATAATTCCTTCAAGAACACCAATGGAGCGAGTTTCAAATGGAGGAATATCTTCTGTAAATTCTTGGTGAATGCTTCGTAAAAAATATACAATTTGTTCAAAATCTTCAATGCCTAAGTAGTTGATCCCTCTATTTATGCTTTCCTTTTTTGTCATAATCGGAAAGTTTTTTGAGAACAGGCCCCATTTTCTTTATTTCTTCAATAGTTACTCCTTTGTAGTATCTCCCATTTATTTTAACGGAAAGAAATTTACCCGTCACTGCATCACGCTTGACGTACAACCCGGTTTTAGTGTTTATGGTTTGCGATCTTTTTTTGACAGCACCAACTTGACTATTGGTAGCAGAATTCCTTGCCATGTGTTTAATTTTGATGCAAAGATAAAGGGTTCTAATTTAGCAAATTATATAAAAAACAGCGCGTTCCGGATTGCTCCAAAACGCGCTGTTTATGTACGCCGGAACTCCGTTCCGGTGCGGGTCGGTAACGGAACGGAGTTCCGTTATACTTGCTTCGCCCACCAGTTCTTCACCCTCCAGCCCAACAAGTACATCACGGGCAAAATGATCAAGGTGATAAAAGTGGCAAAACCAAGACCGAAAATAATGGTCCAGGAAAGCGGCCCCCAGAATGCTACCGAGTCGCCGCCCAGGTAAATTTTGGGGTCGCCTGAAGCAAAAAGGCTGTAAAAATCAATATTGAATCCAACTGCTAAGGGCAAGAGGCCAAGAATAGCGGCAGTAGCCGTTAAAAGCACCGGCGTCATACGAATTCGACCTGCTTCAACGATGGCTTCCCGGACCTGCGAACCTCGTTCTCGCAAAATATCGGTGTATTCCACGAGCAATATCCCGTTTCGCACCACAATTCCCGCCAAGGCCACAATACCCACACCTGCCATAATAACCGAGAAATCCATATCGAAAATAGCCATTCCTAACAGCACGCCAATAATACTGAAAATCACTTCCGACATGATAATCAGCGTTTTGCCAATAGAGTTGAATTGCACCATCAGGATGATGAGAATGATAAATACCGAAATCAACAAGGAGTTTCCGAGAAAGGATGCAGCATCCAAAAATTCTGCATCTTCGCCGGCAAAACCAACGGTCACGCCATCGGTCGCTGGCCAGGAAGCAATTGCGGCCTTAACTGCATTTACAACATCCGTCTGACTGGGTTGATATTCAGAAGTTATATTCGAAGAAATGGTGACAATGCGCGATTGGTCCAGACGCCGAATACCGCCATAAGTAGTAGTGTAATTCACCTCAGCCAGGGAAGCCATTGGAATAGAGCGAAGCATGCCTTGCAGGGTCATATCCTGGAACGTAATGTTCAGATTTTCAACCGAATTTATATTCTTCCGCTGTTCTTCACGAAGGCGAACAATAACGGGAATCTCATCTTCGCCGTCTTTGAATTTGGTGGCTTCTTTGCCCAGGATGGCTGTACGGAACTCACTACCGATTTGAGCAGTCGAAATGTGTTCCCGATTAGCGCGGTCGCGGTCGATCTCGATATTTATTTCCGGTTTCGACACGATCATATCCGAACGCAATTCTTCTACTCCGGGGATATTTAGGGAGTCGAGGTAGCGTTTTACAGCGCTGGAAACCGAAATGAGCTTTTTGAAGTCGTCTCCGCGAATTTCCACCGAGATAGGTTTGGGCGAGGGTGGCCCTCCTGCTTCCTGATCTACTACTATTTCAGCGCCCGGAAGAATCCCCTTTGTGGCTTCCCGGATTTTGTCCATGTAGTCTTTGGTGCTTACCCCGTTGCGATTTCCGTATTCAACAAAGGCGACACCTACTTTCCCCTTGTTGGAAGTGGCCGTTCGGTCAAACTGGTCTTCCGAAGCACCAAGCGCAACGTTGGAAATAATAGACTCAACAATCGGGTTGTTCTCTCCCAAAACTTCTACCACCTTGCGTTCCATGATGCTCGTAAGCGAGTCGGTGGTATTCACATCGGTGCCTACAGGCAAATTAAGGTAAACATAAATAAAATTGGGGTCAGCCTTTGGGAATAGTACAATGTTGCGCTTTCCTGCAGCAAAAAACATCACCGAAAACATGAGCAGCCCGACCACGCTTGCCATCATGATCCAGGGACGATTGAGGGCAAAATTGAGGAACCCTGCATAGGTACGTTGCGCAGCAGGCCAGCCTTTGGATTGGAACCAACGTACGGCTTTTTCGAGCACAAAGCGGTAGAATGCCACAAACAAGCCGATAAAAAGCAGCAAGTTGCCCATGAAAAAGTTGCCGTTCGAATAAAAATAAACCGTTGAGAGCCCAAAAAGCGCGTACGCGAAAATAGTGCGACGGCGTTTTTTGGCTGGTGGCAATTCAGTGCCTTCCCGTTTTGCATCACCCATAAACCACACAGCGAATACGGGGTTGATGATATAGGCCACTACCAGAGAAGCCGTAAGGGTAATGATGACCGTAACAGGAAGGTAATGCATGAATTTACCAAAAATTCCTCCCCAGAATACGAGCGGGATAAAAGGCGCGAGGGTAGTTATGGTACCCGAAAGCACTGGCATAAATACTTCGCCGGTTGCCTTTTTGGCCGCCTGGATGATGGTCAGTTTTTTGTCTTCGTGGTAAATGCGGTGCGTGTTTTCAACGACTACTATTGCATCGTCCACTACAATTCCCAAGGCCAAAAGAAAGGCGAATAACACGATGAAATTGAGGGTGAACCCTACGCTCGGCAACAGCATGAAAGCAATACACATAGACAGCGGCACCGACAATGCGACAAAAAGCGCATCGGTGGCACCCATGAAAAACATCAAGACAAACGTGACTAATATGAATCCTATGATAATGGTATTGATCAGGTCGTGCAGGGTGGTCCGGGTGGCTCGGCTTTGATCGCCGGTGATGCTGACCTCAAGGTTGGCCGGAAAGTCATTGGACTTCATTTCGTCCACCACCGCTTTGATTTTATCAGAAGCGTCAATAAGATTTTCTCCCGTGCGCTTGATGACGTTCAGCGAGATAACATTTCGACCATTTAGTCTGCTGAAACTTTCTTGTTCCTTGTGCCCCATACGGACATCTGCGACGTCCTTCAAATACAGTATCGCGCCTGATTGTGAAGCAATTATGATGTTTTTAATTTGCTCCACGTCTTTGAAATCGCCTCTGATGGAGACTGAGCGCGTCATACCATCGATGTCAACATTGCCCGCTGATATAGTCATGTTTTCGAACGCTAAAGCGTTCTCTATATCGCGAAATGAAAGGCTTGCGGCAGCCATTTTGTATTTGTCCACATCTACCTGTACCTCTTTATCAAGCGCCCCTACAAGGTCAACGCGCGTGATTTCGCGCATTTCTTCAATACGGTCTTGTAGTGCGTCGGCATAATCTTTCAACTTGTCCAGGCTGAAATCTCCCGCAATGTTGACGTTCATAATCGGGATTTCAGAAATATCGAATTCCGAGATAGTAGGGTCCTCCAGGAGATCCGTTGGCAGGTCGCGGGCGGCTTTGTCCACGGCATCTTTTACCTTCTGCTTGCAAATTGGCACATCAAGGTTGGTATTGAACTCAACGATAATGCTGGAAAAGTCCTGCACAGAATTAGACATCACTTTTTTCACGCCACTGATGCCCTTCAACTGTTTTTCAATGGGTTTGGTGACGAGTTGTTCCATGTCAGTCGGGCTGGCTCCCGGATAAATCGTGGAGACAAATATTGTTGGCACCACCACGTCAGGGAACTGCTCTTTGGGCAGCGCGTTGTACGACATGATACCTGCCAAAGTAATAAGCACCGTAATAATAAATATCGAGGCTCGATTGTCAATAGACCAACTGGTGGGCTTGAATTCTTTCATGATATTGTTGATTCGAGTATCTGTTTGTGTGGTGATTTGGTGATTTGGTGATTTGTAGCGCGTTTCTTATTGAAGGAGTTCCCAACCGATCCAAGTGCTCGAAAGCCCAAGGTAAAGGCAGAGCGGCGCGTACCATTTCGTGTCCATTTTGCTAAATGCAGTGTTTTTCACTTTCTTAAAAAACCCGACATAGCGAAAATCGCCCACTGCACGGAGCAGGAATATCCCCGTAATTGCCCAAATAATCCACTTTGTAGCCTCTGGTGTCTGGTCTTGCATGAAACCAATTCCCAGAGAAACATTGTAAAAGGCAAAACCGAATAAACCCAAAGCGACCGCAAGGCAAGCCATCGGCCCGGGGCTAAGCAATTTTTCCCCTTCGTTTTCACTGCTTGGCAACGCTTGAGCCAAGGCCCATTTGCCGCCAAACATCCAGTAAAAATGCAATCCACTCAACAGCACGAAAATGAGGGCATTGGTTAACGTAAAGATGACCGCCATTTTTTTAAAATTTGGGCTTTGAAATTTGATGTTGAACTTCTTATATTTGCAAAGCCAATACAAAAGCAAATGAATTCATTACAACTGCGTAAACTCTCGGTTCTTGAACTGGGCAAACTCCTTGATCTCCAAAAAAGAATTTTGGACCTTACCCTGCTTTACGAACAAGAACTTCTTGAAGAAGGCTCTCGTCGACAATTGGAAAAAACCAGAAACGACGCTCTTGATAAAATAAACCTCCTCACTACTGAATTAAAAAAACACGAATCATGACCATCGTTCAACACGCACAATTTCAAGATATTTTGAAATATTTTGAAACCCTCCAACCTGAACAAATTGAACAGGCTTTTCTAAGTCATTGGAAACCATTTGTGCTATCGCTCTCTACAGAAGAGGATCGCGCGCTGGCTTTCAAACTGTTTTACGAGTGGCAAATGACTCAATTTGACACGCTCCTAAGTTTTCTTTCATCGGACCAAGTCTCGGCTGCTGCCTAAAGCTTAAAAAGCAATCGCCTCCCCATTGTTCACATCCTGAAACCCATTCGAAATAACCCAATCGCCTTTTTTCAAACCGGAAAGGATCTCCACCTGGCCGTTATAGTTTTGGCCTTGTTTCACGGTTACTTTTTTTGCATTTGCTTGTTTTTCCCCTGTTTTTTCTGCCACCAAGACAAAATCACCATCTTCAGCGGTTTGAATAAGGTTGACCGGGATAGCGACAGCGTTAGAACTTTGGTAATCAACTATTTTCATCACCGCTATTTGGTTGGCGCTATAACCGCTTCCAGGCAACGCACACTCAACGGTAAAGGTGCGCGTCATAGAATTGATGCTTTTGCTGACGTAGGTAATCCGTGTGGTGATCTCCTTGTTCATATCCGGGAAAAACACCTGTACCGGATCGCCTTTGCGAACTTTGGCCGAATAAGCTTCGGTTACCTCGCCTTTAATTTTCAAGTTGCTCAGATTCAGGATATTGCAAAGTGGGACGCCTGGAGCAATGGCCTCACCTTGCCTGAGCATCACCATGTCAACCGTGCCACTCTGAGGGGCATAAATTTTACTCATTCCCCATTGTTCCTTGATGGTCGAGATGCTACGCTCAATGCTTTCTTTGCCGTTTTTTGCCTGGATAAACGCGACCTCAGTACCAATTTTTTGATCCCAAAGGCCTTTTTGACGGTTGTATATATCGGTAGCGGTAACGAGCTGGCCTTCTAACTCTGCAAGGCTTTTAAGCATCAGCGCATCATCAATCTCGGCAATAAGCTGGCCTTGACGCACATTATCTCCGTTTTTCACCAAAACGCGCTTAAGTGCCCCGGGCATCTTGGCGGTTGCCATCACGCTTTGGTCGGCATCCACCTTGCCTTGAAGGTCAATGTAGTGTCGGAATGGAGCGAGTTTGATCTCAGATATTCCCACAGTCCTAACCCTTTTTTCCGTTGGAGCTGCGGTATTTTGCTGTTTTTCCAATTCGGCTATTTGGGCCTCAAGTTTGGCTTTTTGATCTTTAAGAGCAGCTAACTCGGCTGCAGGGTCTTTTGGGCCGCCGCCGCAAGATGAAAGTAAGAAAAGAATCAGGCTGGCTGAGGCAAATTGGAGGAGGTGCTTATGTATCATGTTGAAAATCAATTTTTTTGTTTGTAAACCAGAACACAGTTCCGGCATTTTTCGCTGGAAAACCATTCCAGGTTAGCGTTACTCGCCCATGGCCTTTTTTATAGCAACTTTGGAGCTCAACAAATCAAATCGCGCTTGCAACAAACCTTGTTGAGCAGTGTAAAGCCCTGATTCTGACTGAGTAACTTCAAAACTGCTGCCCACGCCTGCTTTGTATTTGGTTTGGGTGGTATCATAAATGCGCTGGGCAAGCAACAAGTTTTTCTCCTGATTGGCCACTCGCTCCTGGGCATTCAGGTATAGTTTGCGTGCCGCATCAAGCTCCAGGGTAATAGCATTTTCCAGCATTTGTTTTTGAATATCAACGGTTTGCGCTGAAATTATGGCTCGTTCTTTTTTAGCTTTTGTGCCACCTCCGTCCCAAATGGGAATACTCACGGAAATACCACCAACCGCGGAGGAGATGTAATACCAGTTGTTGAAACCGTCGGAATCCTTGCTTCCAAAACCTCCCTGATAACTCGGTTGCCATTGCAAAAAACCAGCCACTGTTGGCATCCAGGGTTTGCGGTAAAGATCTACTTGAATGCCGCTCAGGTCGCGGCCTTTGAGCAGCAGCAAATATTCCGGGCGGGCCATAAAATTGGCTGGCGAGCTTAGATCTGCATCGCCGGAGGAGGCGAGCAACACTTCAACATTGTCCGATAGATTTATTTCGTTTCCAACCATCATGCCCATTTGGAATTTAAGCGTATTCACCACGATCTCTCTTTGGCGGGCAAGGTTGCCGCGCTCGCTTCGAAGGGTGGAAAGCGAAAGTTCAAGTCGGTCAACATCCAGTTGTTCCGCAAAACCAGCCTTGTTTATAGCTTTTGTATCAGAAAATAGTTTTTCGAGATTGGCGATGTTTTTATCCAGAATGGAGAGGTTTTCAGAAATAAGCAGCGCTGGCAAATAAGCGTCCGTTACATTGTTGCGGATTGTTTGACGCGCCACAGCTAATTGATTGTCAATATATTGGCGATAATACTTTGCCGCCCGCAATCCTATAAGATAAGAATTGTTGAAAATAAGCTGATTCAAGGAAATATTGCCGGAAACGCTGTGTACTGGGTTGAAAAATATTTTTGAATCGGGGTCTGAGGTAAATGCGGCGCCCAAAAATTCCCCTAAAGCATCAATGCCTCCGTTGCCGAGGGCTTGATCTAAAGTCTGATAGTATGGAGCATTTTGGTCTATCGAACCGCCGCCGCCGCCAAATGATAGCGCGCTGCTAGGCAATCCGCCTCTTTGAATAAAACCAGAGTAGGAGACTCCTGAAGAGATCTGTGGTAATCCGATAGCAAAATTTTCTTTTAAACGCCAATCAGCATCTTTAACCTGAAGTTGGGCGGTCTTGATATCTGGGTGGTTTTCCAAGGCAAACTGTATGCAATCGGAAAGGCTCATCACCTGGTTTCCGCCCTGTGCATTAGCCCATGTGCCAAAAACAATTAGAAGGCTGGTAAATAGTAGTTTTTGTGAATATTGCGTGAGCATAGTTGATTGATTTTGTGCAGGACCTTGAAAACGAGTTAGCGTCCAATGATTCAAGTTGATTTTATATAAAGTTCGGTCACTTGACTTCAGGCACCTGTTTTCGTCTGTAATTTTTCGATTAATATTTTCAATCCTTTTTCCGAAACGATACTATACAAAAAACTGACGATGAATGATTTAAACAAACCGTCAAAAGTATAGGGTGGTTTGGGGAAGTATCTTTCATCAAAAATGGACATGGCTCCGGCTATATAGAATCGAGCGGTGGTTTCTACCTCGATATCTGGGCGGTAAAGCCCCTCCCGATGCCCCCAATCCAGGTTTTCACGAACCATGTTTAGGATGTAAGTCTGTTGAAAGTCATTGACCCGTTCCCATACATCGCGGTGGTATTTTTGCATTTCGTGTACGACGTTGGGTTTCATTTGACTAAAATTTGTCGTTACCTGCTTTATGACTCGCACCATTTCATCTACGGCATCTGTCGATTCGGCGTGTAAAACTTCATCCTCCCTGCATTGATTTGTGATGTGCCGATCCATTACTCTGCTCACCAGGTCGTCCTTGCTTTCTACAAATGCATAAAGCGTTTTTTTAGAAATGCCCAACTCGCGCGCCACGTCATCCATGGTGATACTTTTGATACCGAGCTTGAAGAACAATTCTTCCACCCTTTTCAACCATTTTTCCTGCTGTTCAGTAAACATGTCGCAAAGGTAACAACGGAAACGTTTTTAGGCTAAAAAGTTTCCATCGTTTCGTGTGTTTTTCGACGAATGTCGAATAATATTCTAAAAACCGCAATAAAAATCCCGGCTAACAGAATAAAAAGAAACTTGAACAAGAATTTGCCCTCAATGTTTATTGCGAATCCTACCTTTGACTTATGTCTGCCACCCATCGCGCCTACCTGGCACTTGCCCTTATTTGTATAATATGGGGTACCACCTATACAGCGATCAAGTATGCCATACTTGATTTTCCCCCCTTTTTACTGGTAGGCATTCGTCAAACTGGAGCAGGGCTTTTGCTTCTGCTCCTGGCATTGGGCTCCGGAAAATTTCATATGCCTGAGCGCAGATATATTGGGCTTCAGGTACTTACCGGACTAGCTACCATTACCGGCGGCAATGGTTTTATTACATGGGGCATGCAGTATGTATCGTCTGGGTTGGCTGCGATCATTGGCTCGCTCACACCCGTATTTGTTGTTTTGATTTCACTTGCCTGGCATGGAAAAGAACGCATCCATGGACGTATGATATTAGGCGTGCTGCTTGGGTTTGGTGGTTTGGCGCTGATTTTTAGGGATGGCTGGCAGGATATTATTCGCCCTGAATATGCCTGGGGGATTGCAGGTTGCTTTGCATCATGTTTAACCTGGTCAATAGGCACTGTAATGGCCAAACAGTGGAACTCGGCGAAAGTGCCCCCTTTGCTCAATGCAGGGCTTCAAGTTACAGCTGGAGGATTGGGCGGTTTTGTCCTGAGTTTCTTTTTTGATACCACGCATACCATTCAACACAGCACCCAGGGCTGGCTGGCATTGGCATATTTAGCACTGATAGGTTCCGCACTTGCCTTCACATTGTATATGTTCGCATTAAAACATCTAAGCGCCACAGTTTCCTCGCTTTATACCTATATCAACCCCGTTGTTGCTATTTTGCTCGGATGGGCTCTTTTAGGCGAATCTTTAAGCCCATGGGAGGTAGTGGGCATGACGCTTACGATTTTCGGGGTCTGGATTGTGAATTCAAAACGGGGGTAATTCGAAAATTTCTGTCGATCCTTTGCCCAATATCACCGTAATTTGCTGAACTTTACTGGCATTCACCTTCTATAAAAAAACATTTCCCTTTCCAACATATGAAGCGCAGCATAATTGCAGGTATCGGCTCTTACCTCCCCGAAAGGATCGTCACGAACGATGATCTGTCCAAAGTAATGGACACAACCGACGAGTGGGTGCAGGAGCGCACAGGCATTCAAACCCGTCGCTATGGCAAAAAACATGAAGAAACCACATCCAGTATGGGTGCCAAGGCCACTTTGATTGCCTGCCAACGTGCTGGAATAAAGCCAGAGGAAATTGATTTCATCATTTTTGCCACGCTTAGCCCAGATTATTACTTCCCTGGTTGCGGTGTTCTGCTCCAACGCGAACTCGACATCACGCACAAAGAAGTGGGCGCCCTCGACATCAGAAACCAGTGCACCGGCTTTTTATACGCCCTCAGCATCGCCGATCAATTTGTGAAAACCGGTATGTACAAAAACATACTCGTTGTAGGCGCAGAAATGCACTCAATGGGCCTCGACTTCAGTACACGCGGGCGAAATGTAACCGTCATTTTTGGCGATGGCGCAGGTGCAGCGATTGTTCAGCCATCTGAGGATGAAAACCGGGGCATTCTCACCACAAAACTTCATGCCGATGGCACCTTTGCCGAAAAACTTGCTTTCACAAATCCTGGTGCGCACGGAGGTTATCACCAAAAAAGACTGGGCGACACAACCGACCTGGGCTACCCCCCGGCTGATACTTATGGAGAAATATTTATTACCCCAAAAATGGTCGAAGACGGACTGTTATATCCAAACATGGAAGGTCAATTCGTTTTCAAGTTAGCCATTCAAAAGTTTCCTGAAGTCATTCAGGAAGCGTTGAAAGAAACAGGGCTGGAAACCTCAGATATTTCAATGCTCATTCCGCATCAAGCCAATCTTCGAATAAGTCAAATGGTTCAGCGTTCGCTTCGCCTCCGCGACGACCAGGTGTGGAACAACATCCAAAAATACGGCAATACCACCGCAGCTTCCGTACCGATCGCGCTTTGTGAAGCCTGGGAAGCCGGAAAAATCAAAAAAGGCGATTTGGTTTGCCTTGCTGCTTTCGGAAGCGGTTTCACCTGGGGGAGCGCTTTGATTCGTTGGTGAGTTGGGGATTCGGTTGTATGGATGTTTAATCTCTGACGTTCAGTTCAACAAACCTCAAACAAACAAATCCCCATGCAACACAACGGTCAATCGTTTTAACGTGCTTTTTATCGAAAAGGGATATTAAAAACACAACTTAGGGCGTTAAGCAGCAGTTTTACCAGAACTGGCCTAAGATTCCCTTTTGCCTTACAAATGGCACAGGCTTTGCCAACGCTTCTGTTCAAACTTTAATCAAAACAGTTACTGCTATGTTTCTTGAATCAAAAATCATCCGGGTAGCAATTTTGCTCACGTTACCGCTAGCGGCAATGGGGCAAGTGGGAACCCAGATTTATCTTGCAAATCCTTCGTTTGAAGATTTTCCGCACAGTGGCGACCGAGGTGGAATTCCCGGTTGGTCAAACTGCGGCCCTGCCGACCAAACACCTCCGGATATTCAACCCGGCTTTTTTGGGGTAACAACGCCTGCGCGACATGGGAATACTTATCTTGGACTTGTCGTTCGCCAAACAGGCACCTGGGAAAGTGTAGGCCAACGGCTGGCTCAGGCTTTAGAAATCAATCAATGCTATGAGTTTAGCCTTGATTTTCGAAGGGATACTTCTTACGTTAGTGCTATAAACGATGTTAGCCCTCTCTTCAAATTTACAAGTCCGGTAAGAGTACTTATTTGGGGGGGGAACGGATTCTGCCACAAGGGGGAGGTTCTTTACCAATCCGCTCAAATAATTCACCCTCGCTGGCTCACTTACAATTGTCGGCTTTCGCCTAAAAAAGGCACGTGGTCGCACATTATTATTGAGGCATATTATGGCTCACAGGACCCATTTAACCCTACTTTGCCCCTCTATATGAATGGAAATGTGCTGGTTGACAATGCATCGCCCATCAAACAGGTAACTTGTGCGCCAGAAAAAATGCCCGAAGCCAAGAAAAAACCGCCGCTCACCCGAAAAGGCCCGGAAAAACCTGTGGTAGTCGCAAAAACGAAACCCACCCAGACTCCAGTACCGGAGCCCCCCAAAGCTAAACGTGGCAGAAGCTTTCGACTTGATGTCTATTTCAAAGCAGACGAATATACTTTCGACTTGGGCAGCAGCGAAAAAAGCCTGGATGAACTATACAGTATGCTCAAAAACAATGATAACATCAGTGTTGAAATTGGAGGGCATACCAATAACCTTCTGTATCCCAACGAGGCCAAGGCGCTCGAACTTTCCACCAACCGTGCCAAATCAGTTGCCGATTGGTTGATATCGAAAGGGGTGTCTCCAGACCGGGTGCAATACAAAGGTTATGGCTGGACTTGTCCGGTAGAACCCAATACTTCACCTGAAGGGCGCAAAAGAAACCAACGGGTAGAGGTGACGATATTGACTTTCGGGGGATGATAGAACACGAATTACGCGGATAAGACACGGATAAAATAAGATACCATTTATCAAAAATCCGTGTCCAATCCGCGTAATCCGTGTTCCCTTTTGCCCCGCACATTCAAAAAAAAGGCTTCCCACACATCGCGGGAAGCCTTTTTTAATTTCGTGAAGGACTTTCAGATCAATTCAACTTATCCATATCCCGAATGAGGATAGTGTTGCGGTTGAAATGGATTAAATTTGATTTTTTCAGCTCGTTCAGGATTGCAGTCACTGTTTGGCGGCTTGCGCCTACGAGGTTGGCGATGTCTTGCTGGGTAAGACCGTGTTTCACCAGTGTTTCAAAACCCACCTGCCGACCACGCTCGCCAGCACTTTCTTTCAAAAATTCCACAATCCTGGTGCGTACATCATTAAGAATCAAAGACTCCCAATGCCGCTCTGCGCGCCGAAGCCTTTCACCTAGATACAACAACACTGCCTGCGACAATCCAAAATTTTGCTGCATTAGGTAATTGAAATCTTCTACCCTGACGGCAAAATAGTCCACATCACGACTCATCGCTGATGCAAATTCTACCCGGCACTGCTCGCCAGCAAGTCCCAATTCTCCAAATACAGTAAAAGGGTGCTGAATGTTTTTGATGATTTCGCGGCCATCGTGCGAATAGATGCCGATTTTGACCGATCCACCGGCAAGCAAATAAACATAGTTGCTCGGTTCGTCGGCCAGATAAATAAAAGAATGACGAGGTGCTGTGCGGCGCTCAGCCATCAGCGCCAGGCGTTGTAGCTCAGCCTCTGTGAGCGCTGCCAACATAGGAAATTGTTGTAGCACCATGTGTAAGGGTTGTCCGTTCATGCGTGATTGTCTTTGGTTGGAAACAAGAACTATACGGGAGGCAATCTATAATAAGCCAAAACTGTGCCAAGACCTTGATTTTCCTGCTTTTTACCATTTGTAGCATAGGCCTCTTTTTCTTTTTGCAGAAAAGTGCCCACTCTGCTTACCTTTCGCCAACACATCAACCATCAAAATGGTCAAACCCTTATCTCTCCTCACTGATTTTGACATTTCGCTATTCAAAAGCGGAAAACACTTTCGGCTGTATGAAAAAATGGGCAGCCATCTCACCGAACACGAAGGCGAGCAGGGCGTGCTTTTTTCTGTATGGGCTCCCAATGCCAAAAGAGTCAGTGTGGTCGGCGATTTCAACCATTGGAACCCCGACAGCCATCTTTTGCTTCCCCGTTGGGACTCAAGCGGTATCTGGGAGGGCTTTATTCCAGGTGTTGGCAAAGGCACCGCCTACAAATACCATATAAAAACCAGGCAAGGTGTTGATCTCGATAAAGGCGACCCTTATGCCAGACTTTGGGAGACCCCTCCCCGAACTGCATCCATCGTTTGGGATTTTGATTACCACTGGAAAGACGAAAAATGGTTAAAAATTCGACGGGAAAAAGCTGAAAAACCACAGCCCTGGTCTGTTTATGAAGTGCATGCCGGTTCCTGGAAAAAAATTGCCGAAGATGGCAATCGCTCGCTCAACTGGCGTGAATTGGCTGCAGACCTGGTTCCTTACGTGAAAGAAATGGGCTTCACCCATGTGGAACTAATGCCCGTAATGGAACACCCCTATTTCCCCTCCTGGGGCTACCAGATAACGGGTTTTTTTGCGCCTACCAGCCGTTCCGGATCGCCGGAAGACCTCATGTATTTGATTGATAAATTCCACGAGGCCGGTATAGGCGTCATTCTGGACTGGGTGCCTTCACACTTCCCCAGCGATATCCATGGGCTGTATTATTTCGACGGCACCCACCTCTTCGAATACGCCGATATGCGCCGTGGTTTTCACCCTGACTGGAACAGTTACGTGTTTGATTATGGACGCAACGAAGTGCGCAGTTTCCTGATTTCCAATGCTTTGTTTTGGCTCGACAAATACCACATAGACGGACTCCGGGTAGATGCAGTGGCTTCCATGTTGTACCATGATTATTCCCGCAAAGAAGGCGAATGGCTTCCGAATATTCATGGAGGCAAAGAAAACCTCGAAGCCATTTCTTTTCTTCAGGAATTCAATCATGCCGCTTATCAGGAATATCCAGGCATTGAAACCATCGCAGAAGAAAGTACGGCTTTCCCGGGGGTCACCAAACCAAGCTTTGATGGCGGACTCGGCTTTGGCCAGAAATGGATGATGGGCTGGATGCACGATACCCTTTCTTACTTCAAACGCCCGCCCTTGTATCGCCGCTGGCACCAGAACGAGATCACCTTCTCGATGGTCTATGCCTTCTCCGAGCGCTTCATGCTGCCGCTCAGCCACGACGAAGTAGTACACCTGAAATCCAGCCTCTTGTATAAAATGCCCGGCGACGAGTTTCAGAAATTTGCCAACCTCCGCGCGCTGTTTGGGCACCAATGGAGCCACCCAGGCACTCATATCCTTTTTATGGGCGGCGAGATCGGCCAAAGCACCGAGTGGAGCCATGACACAGGTGTGCCCTGGGACTTACTCCAATATGATTTTCACAAAGGCATTCAAAATTGGGTCAAAGCCCTCAATGAAGCCTATGCCAATAGACCCGCTTTCTGGCGCAAAGCCTTCCATCCTGATGGTTATGAATGGATCTCAGGAGGCGATACAGAAAATTCCGTGCTAGTTTTTATACGCCATGGCGATCCAGGAGACCCTATGCTGCTCGTGGTATGTCATTTCAACCACAGCTACATGCCTGAATATACCGTCGGCGTTCCGCACGGCGGTACCTGGCGCGAAATTCTGAACAGCGATGCCAAAGAATTTGGCGGCTCAGGCGTGCTGAACGGGAATTTAAAGGCAGTAAAAAAGGCCGAGCACGGGAAGGAGTATTCTGTGACGTTTAAACTGGCGCCGCTGAGTGTGATGGTGTTTGAGGGGGAGCTGAAGAAGAAAATCCATAAAACCCAAGAACAGAAAGGCATTAAAAAGACATTAATGGCAAAGGCAAAAAAATAAGCGTCGGGCTTGCAATTATCCCTTCACACCATCTCCTCCCATCCCAAAACGACCCCAAACCCTTTCCTTAAAAAGTACCCTCTCGTCTCTTTCTCTGAGCGCGCGCTAGTCACCAGCACAAAATCTCCGCCCCAGGCCCCTAAACTCTTTACCTCTCCCCAAAAATCGCTGAAATACAAGTCTTTAGCACGAGGAAGGCCTATTGTTTCACGGACAATAGTTTCGTGTTCCAGCAATACAGCATCCAGTTCCGCCAATGTTTTTGCCTCTATAAACCGCTCTGTGAGCCCCGATATTTTTTGAATGATTGCAGGATTTTTGGACACACGTTCACGGTAACGGGCAATGCCCTCGCGGCTGTTCTGTTTTTTGCCCAGAAAGACGAAGTAAAGGTGGTCGCTTAAGTGTGGCACACCTTCAAGGTGTGCCACACTTATTACGGGCGTTTGCCCTTGCAAACGATACAAGATCGGACCCTCTGCATAAGCGCAGGCAATGTCGTAGCCAGAGCCGCCCAGCGTTTCAAACAAGATCTTGTAAGGGTCAACCTCAGCCCAACGTGCTAATGCCGCAATGAGCGTACTGCTGGTGCCCAGTCCCCATTCGCGGGGAAAATCATTTTGCGTGAACACCCGAAATGATTGATTCTCAATAAAAAAGGAAGGGTTTTGACGCTGGGTCGCTAGGAGTATCCCGACCAGCGTTTGGGCCGTGTTTTGATCAGAAGAATGCAGGATTTGGAAATCGGGCCACATAAATTCGGATTCAAACCAGACCGAGCCATCCGGATTTTGACTTTGCCAGCTCAACTTTCCGATGGTTTCACCCGCTTCTACCCACAAACCTTGTCCGAAACGAACTGGTACGGCAAGCGCTGTTGCGCCATCGAGCACAAAATATTCGCCTGTGAGCAAGAGTTTGCCTTGGGCGCGAGTTTCGTAAAGGGTCGGGGTGGGCATAGAAGTTTTTTTGACAGTTTTTGCAGGATAAACAGGAGGCCAGAACCGCCACGTGGTTTTGTTTCGAGCCTGTTTATTCTGCAAAAACTGTCAAAAAAGAAAATTAAAGACCAAATTCCTTCTTGATATCGGCGACTGCATCCAGTTTTTCCCAGGTAAAGGTCTCCACCGTTTTGGTCTCCGTTTTGCCATTTAGACCGATGCTTACGGTCTTCTTTTCCGAGTTGCGGCCAAAGTGTCCATAAGCAGCCGTTTCAGAAAAAATCGGATTTTTCAAACCGTAGCGGCGCACGATCGCTGCCGGGCGGAGGTCGAAAATATGGGTAAGCCTTTGAGCAATTTCACCATCACTCAGTCCTTTCAATTTGCAGCTACCGTAGGTGTTCACATACAAACCAACAGGCTTGGCTACACCGATGGCGTAGGCCACCTGCACGAGCACTTGTTTGCACAATCCACTGGCTACCAGATTTTTAGCAATATGGCGGGTGGCATAAGCCGCAGACCGGTCCACCTTTGAGGGGTCTTTACCACTAAAGGCTCCACCACCGTGGGCGCCCTTGCCGCCATAAGTATCCACGATAATTTTCCGGCCGGTAAGCCCTGTGTCACCATGCGGTCCTCCGATGACGAACTTGCCAGTAGGATTAATGAAATATTTCACATCCGCAGTAAAAAGTCGCGCTTCGCGGCTGGGCAAAAACTTCTTTACCCTGGGAATCAGGAACTTCTGCATATCCGCAGCGATTTTGGCGAGCATTTTTTCATCCTCGTCAAAATCATCGTGCTGCGTGGAGATTACTATGGTGTCAATCTTTTTCGGCACATGCTTGTCCGAATATTCGATGGTCACCTGACTTTTTGCGTCCGGACGCAGGTATTTCATCTGCTTGCCTTCTTTTCGGATAGCTGCGAGTTCGCGGAGCAGCAGATGGGCCAGGTCAAGCGGAAGTGGCATATAATTTTCGGTCTCGTCAGTTGCATAACCGAACATCATGCCCTGATCGCCTGCTCCTTGTTCGTCTTCTTTTTTCCCTACATCCACACCTTGCGCAATGTCGGCGCTTTGTTCGTGGATAGCCGAAAGGATGCCACAACTTTTTGCATCAAATTGATATTCTGCCTTGGTGTACCCAATGCGCTCGATGGTTTTTCGGGCTGCATCCTGTACATCTACATAGGCGTGAGAGCGTACTTCACCAGCAATTACCACAAGGCCAGTGGTTACGAGCGTTTCGCAAGCAACTTTTGAATTAGGGTCTTGACGAAGAAACTCGTCGAGGATGGCGTCACTGATTTGGTCGGCCACTTTATCGGGGTGCCCTTCGGAAACGGATTCTGAGGTGAAGAGATATGCCATTTTTTGAACGATAAACTATAAACGATGAACAGTGAATTTTTGGGGAGATTGGAAACTTTACAGAAGTTTGTGCGATGCAGCCCCGATTTTTGCGCCGCAAAGGTAGATTTTCCTCCACGGAAAAAGAAAGCCTCTCAAAATACAGTGAAAGAATACCACATCGAAACCTTTAGTCGGGAATCAAGTTCATCGTTTATATCTCATCGTTCATCATTCATCGTTAAAAATGAATCTCGCAGCACTACGACAACACTACGCCTTGGAATCGCTTTCTGAAAAGGATGTCCGACCCGACCCCTTGGCACAATTTGCTTTTTGGTTTGAAGAAGCCCGGTCCAGCCAAATTCTGGAACCCAATGCCATGACACTCGCCACAGCGAGCGCTGATGGCCGCCCCAATGCGCGAACAGTTTTGCTCAAAGATTTTGGCAATCAGGGCTTTACATTTTTTACCAACTACGAAAGCCAAAAAGGCAAAGAACTCGCTGCCAACCCCAGAGTGGCCTTGCTTTTCACCTGGCTTGATCTCCAACGCCAAATTCGTATTGAAGGCCGGGTTGAAAAAATAAACCCTGAGGTTTCGCTCGCGTATTTTCAAAGTCGTCCGAGAGAAAGCCAAATCGGTGCCTGGGCTAGCCCTCAAAGTCAGCCGGTTGAAGGGCGTGAAGTAATAGAACAGTTGGAAGCAGCAATGATGTTGAAGTTTTCCGGGATGGAAAACTTGCCTATTCCTCCAAATTGGGGCGGCTACAAAGTGATCCCTGAAGCTTTTGAGTTTTGGCAAGGACGAATGAGCCGTTTGCACGACCGGATTCTTTATACACAGGAAGGGGCTGGCTGGAAAATTGAGCGACTAGCGCCCTGAGTATGGCAGTTTTTTTGACAAGATTCACAGGGTGAACAAGGTTTAGAGCATGGTTGAGTAGCACATCTTGTTGATCCTTCAAATACTGTCAAAATAATCACCACAAAAGTCACTCAACCGTTGTGCTAGAAACCGTAAACCGCCACGCCAGATTTGATTTGTACGAAAAGCCGCTTTTTAGAAATCCAGTACGACTTACCTGCGGGGATTGATTTTGGGAATAGCCGTTCCTTATAATTGAATGTGCCTATTTCCTGAATGCCGATTCTATCCTGATTCAGGCTTATGCAATAATTGCCAACGATTTCAAATTGAGAAAACGAGCGATCAAACGTTTGTAACTCTGAATTTTGGCCAAAAATGTCAAAAGACAACATCCCTAAGCCTCTGAAGCCAACATACACCCTTTCACCGTTATCTCGAATGCTCGAAATGGAGATTGAAGCATCTATATCATGAACAAAGTTGAGTGGCTCGCTATCTGCTACTTTTTCCCCGGAAGTAGAGATTTTCAAAAGTTTGAAGGAAGCTAAGTCATAAATCCAAAGGTTTCCATCCGATGCCATCGCAATTGTCGCCACGGATGGCCAACCCACATCAGCAACATTCAGCCTGCCCAACTCGGTCATGTTTCGATCCAGAAAAACAGCCGTCTGAAAATCTGCGTACCAGACGAGGATTTTCAAGGGATTGGAAGCATCCAGAAACCCAGGCATGCCAAATCGGTTATTGGAATATCGGGAGACAAACCGACCGGTCGAATCATATTTTTCGACCTCAAAACCGTGCAGGAGGTAACTATTAGAAAGATGGTCTGCCGTAACAAAATCAGCCTTTTGTTCCATGGTAAATAGATACACACAAGTATCCTGGGCATTTGCGATCGCTGGCAAAGACCAAATGGTAAAAATTACGGCTTGAAATTTTTTCTTAAAGATCATTTCCAGAATAAAGGTAACCGAACTCTTGATCAACAACAAGAACTGTATTTCCAGCAACTTGGTATATGCTGGTTCCATTCGTTTGCAAAGCTGAGTCGGGTAAAAAATCAATCACTACTTTTGCCCAAAATTCATTCCAACGTGTACAGCCAAGAAGAACAACGGTCCCTTTACGACCTTTCAAAAAATTTGTTAAGCGTTTCCACAGAAGGAACAGGGCAAAAACAAGCCGCAGGTTTGTTTGCTGAACCACCCGCCGAACGCATCGAGGACCTCTGTCGGGTGCTTCGATATCACGAATGGCGTTATTATGTGGGCAACGACCCCGTAATCAGCGATTATGAATACGACCAACTTTACAAACAACTCGAAACCCTAGAAGCGGCCCATCCATCGCTGGTTACGCCAGATTCACCGACCCAACGCGTAGGCAAGGACTTGACTGAAAACGCCGCACAAGTCGCCCACCTTACTCCCATGCTTTCGTTGGACAACAGTTACAACGAAGCAGACTTGAACGACTTCGATGAATCTGTCAAAAAACTTTGCGGCCTTGAAAAAGACCTTGACGTTGAATACTGCGTAGAACCTAAATATGACGGTGGTACGATTGCACTCGTTTATGAGAACGACCGACTCACGCGAGCAGCCACGCGCGGAAACGGTTATGTGGGCGAAGAAATAACAGCCAACATTCGAACCCTTCGTTCCGTCCCACTGCAAGCCGAATTTTCAAAAAAAGGCATTGCAAAAGTGGAATTGCGCGGCGAAGCGCTCATCCGAAAAGATATTTTTGAGAAAATAAACAAAGCCCGGCAGGAAGCAGGTGAAGCTGTTTTTGCCAATCCCCGCAACGCTGCCACAGGCGGATTGCGCATGAAAGACCCCCGCGAAGCCGCAGAGCGCGGATTGGAGGCTTTCCTTTATCAATTGGGCTATGCCGTTGATAGTGAAGGAAATAACTTGCTCGGAAATTTTAAAAGCCACGACGAAAGCATTCATTTGTTGGAATCGCTTTCTTTCAAAACGCCGCTCGCAAAAGGAGGCACGAAACTACACCTGCCTGCTACAAAGACCTGCCGAAATATTGCCGAAGTCGTGAAATTCTGCACCGATTGGCAGGAATACCGAGATGAATACCCGTACGAGCTCGACGGCATTGTTGTAAAAGTGAACAGCCTTGAATTGCAGGAAAAATGCGGTTCCACGAGCCACCACCCACGTTGGGCCATTGCGTTCAAATTCAAAGCGCGGCAGGCAACAACCCGGCTGCGTGACGTCGAATTTCAGGTTGGCAAAACGGGCGCCGTTACCCCGGTTGCCAAATTGGAGCCCGTAGCATTAGCCGGGGTGATCGTACAAAATGTGAGTATGCACAATGAGGAGTTTATCCGCTCAAAAGATATTCGCATCGGCGATCAGGTGCTGGTGGAACGAGCTGGAGACGTAATTCCGTACATTGTAAAAAGCCTCGCCGAATTGCGTGACGGCACTGAACAAGAAATTCGATACCCCCAAAACTGCCCGGTATGTCAGTCTGAATTGGTCAAATCCGAGGATGAGGCAATATGGCGCTGCGAAAACGCCGAATGCGAAGCACAGGTACTGGCTCGAATGGTTTTTCATACTTCCAAACACGCCATGGATGTGGAAGGATTAGGCGAAAGTACCATCGAAAAATTCTTTAAACTGGGGTGGTTACATTCTATTGCTGACCTATATAGGCTTGATTACGAGGCCATTGCAAAATTGGAGGGTTTCGGAGAAAAATCTGCGTACAATTTGAAAGTTGCTGTGGAAAAGGCCAAACAGAACCCTATTCAACGCTTGTTGCATGCACTTAGCGTGCATCATTTGGGTCAGCGCACGAGCAAACTTCTGGCGGCTGAAATCGAGCATGTTTTGGATTTAAAAGACTGGGATTTAGAGAAATACCAGACCATAAAAGATATCGGGCCGGTGGTGGCCAAAAACATTTTCAACTTTTTCCAAAACCCCCACAACATCGAGTTGTTGGAAACCATGGAAAGCCTCGGCGTCAACCTTCAACAAACAGAGGAAGACAAAAAGACCGATGTGAATACAGATGGGCCGCTTTACGGAAAGAGCATTTTGTTTACAGGTACGCTCTCGCAAATGACCCGTGAAGAAGCTGAAAAAATGGCCGCAGCAGCCGGGGCAAGCCTTATGAGTGCCGTGAGCAAACACCTGAGTATCTTGGTGGTAGGCGAAAAAGCGGGCTCAAAACTCAAAAAAGCCCAGGCTTTGGAAACGGTGGAGATTTGGACGGAAGCGGAGTTTTTGGAGCGTATAAAAACATAAATAGAACTAATAATTATGAAAAACCTGTTCTTTTTGCTGATTATGGGACTCATTTTCGTTACTTCATGCAAGTATGAACATGAAATAACTGATCCTTGTGCGCTACATCCCAATGATGATCTGAGCAAAATCCTTATCGGTGAATGGAATATGGAACATGCTTCGCATAACCCTGCAGTCCTCGATTCCCCCGATATTTGGGAATTATGGAACTTGGTGGCTGAAATCCCAGACCTAATATTGAAGTCAGACGGGATGTTTGAATCGGGTAACGAGAACGGGAGCTGGAAGGCGGATGAAAAAGCCCAAACATTACGGTTCGATTATGCACAAACCAATAAGCCTGATCATATTTTAAATATCTTTAGTTTTAATCGTTGTTATTTTGTTTATCAGGACACGGTTTATGGACAAGGACTTTACTTTTTAGCACTTAAGCATTGAGTGGTCGACCCGAAGATAAAGCCCAAAGAGCGTGTTCAAGTACCATGAAAATCCTCCTAGTCAACAACACCAAAATACCCGTCCACCTTTACGGCGGCACCGAGCGCGTCATCTGGTGGCTTGGAAAATCGCTCGTTAGGATGGGGCATGAGGTAACATACCTGATCAAGGCCGGCTCCTCTTGTCCTTTTGCCAATGTGTTGACCATCAATGACAAACTGCCCTTGTCTGAACAAATACCAGACGACTGTGATGTGGT
>JBJXGO010000229.1:0-19752 GCA_046160345.1 Saprospiraceae bacterium | reverse complement strand
GGGGTTTGCAAAATTTGAGGTCTGAGCAACCGCAGATCTGCCCGTTTCGGTCAAGTGGATGGTATGGCTGCGGGTATCCGTGATTTCGGTCTGCCGCTTTATTAAGCCTTTTTGTTCAAGGGATTTCACTGCTTCGCTGACGGTGGGCTTGGTCATGCAAAATTCTTGCGCGAGGTAACTGACCTTGCATTTTTTACTGCTATGAAATTGGAGGAAAATCAGTATCTGAATTTGTATAGGACTGATACCCAGTATCTTGGCTTTTTCCCAGGGCAATACCCGAAAGCCTTCGCCGAGTCTCTCGAAAGAAGCGATGATTTTCAGGTCGGGATTACCGATTTGGGCTTGTGGGTCGAAAACGCTGTCGTTCATGGACATGAAAAATATGGGGCGGCAGGGAAATTCTACCGCCCCGTAAAATTAAAAGTCCTAATTTTTTTTGTCAAAAATATCAGTTACACCCTTCCATCTCGATGATGTAGTAACCCTTCGCCGTGATGGAATCTTCCATCGCTCCCTTGGCGTTTTCTACATGGCAATAACGACATTGTTTTGAAGTGAGCGGCTGCCCCTCTTGCCCTTTAGAGTTTAAATATTCCTTACCATAACCATAGATTTTCTCCAGGTCCTTTTCGTTGGAATCCACAAGGATGTCGAAGTGCATCACGCCGCCCTGTTTTTTGGGTACGTAGGTGTCGTAAACGGAAACTTTCAATTGCATAGATGAATCATTTTTTGAAGTGAAACCGGGCAGGGCAGTCCCGCCAATGGCAAGCCATGTCAGCCCTGTCAGCAGGATAAAAGCGAACGCTGCGAGCCCGAATTTTTGAAGGAAACTTTTATTTTTCATTGTACTTGAGTTTTTGAATGTGAAAAACAGGTTGGTGTCCAAACCGAAAAATCGCTCGCAAATATAGATAGGATTCCGAACTAAAAAAATTTCTGATATTTTTTTCTTCGTGATGGCATCATGATTCATAAACCTCCCCGTCCGACCTCGAACACCAAATCGTCCGATTTCGAACATTCAAGCTATCTTAGACTTATGCTAAACTATTGAAAATCAACCAATAATATTTTCGGCATGGGGTATGCCGTAGCATGCAGGACAATTGTTCTTACTCAACTGCTATGCTATGATCCAAAACAATCTAAAGCTCGCCCTCCGAAACCTGTGGAAGCGTCCCGGCTATGCCGCCTTACATTTGCTAGGTTTGGCCACTGGGATGTCGTGTTGCCTGCTTATTCTACAGTATGTATTTTACGAACGCAGCTACGATCGGTTTCACCCGGCGGCAGACCGTATATTTCGGTTAGAACTTGACAGTTACCAGAAAGGCAAACTGTCGTGGAAATCAGCCACTTCCTATCCTGCCTTTGGCCCTACCATGAAGCGTGAGTTTTCGGAGATCGAAGACTTTTGTCGACTCCATGATGCCGAATATATTTTGGCCAACCCAGCATCGGATGTCAAATTTGCAGAAAAGAAGGGGTATTTCGCTGACGCTGGCACCTTGCGAATGTTCCATATTCCTCTGCTCGCTGGCAATCCGGCAACCGCGTTGGAAGGCCCGGACAAAATCGTTTTGTCGGAAAAAACAGCTCGAAAATATTTTGGGAACTCCGATGTGCTGGGTAAAACCCTAAGCAGCAATAACGACGGCACCTTAAGTAGTTTTGAGGTCTCCGGAGTGTTCAAAGACTACCCAGCCAACTCGCACCTCGCCCTGGACTACCTCATATCCTACTCCACCCTGGGCAAAATCGCAGCCGCTAACGGCGATACTACAAACTCAACTGAAACTGCATGGGGCTGGTATGATTTCTATACCTATTTTAAATTGCAACCAGGGGTTGATCCACAAAAATTTGCAGAAAAACTACCCGCTTTCAATGCTAAGCACATTAACACAAAGCCGGAGTGGCAAAAAGCTGAACTACACGATGCCACTTCGCTTCAATCACTTTCAGACATCCACCTGTATTCCAATCTAAACCAGGAGGCAGAGGTCAATGGCAATGGAAAAGCAGTAGGACTTCTGCTACTGATCGCTTTTTTTATTCTAAGCATTGCCTGGATCAACTACATCAACCTGGCCACAGCACGGGCCCTGGAACGAGCAAAGGAGGTCGGTGTACGAAAGGTTTCGGGAGCCGGGCGTTGGCAACTGATCAGCCAATTTTTGACCGAAAGTTTTTTGCTGAATTCCTCCGCGCTATTGATCGCACTTTCAGCGGTTTGGATCGCTCTGCCCATATTTGAGCACTTTTTAGGCAAAGCCTTGCCTTTTTCGCTCTTTTCAGGAGTGCTTCCGATCTGGATCGCACTGGTATTTATTGGTGGTACCCTGCTTTCCGGACTTTACCCTGCGTTTGTATTGTCCGGATTCCAGCCGGTAAATGTTTTAAAAGGATTGTATAAAAACACCAGTTCCGGGCAGACGCTCCGATGCGGACTTATCATTGGGCAATTCACCGCAAGCATTGCCCTCATTGTCGGTACGATCGTGGTATCCAGGCAAGTAGAATTTATGCGCAACCAAAATCCAGGCTTTGAACGCGCACAAACGCTTGTAATTCAGGGGCCAAATACGGTTTCGGACTCAGTTTATCAAAACATTTTGACGGGATTCAAAAATGAGGTGTTACAAATACCTGGCGTATCGAGCCTTGCAGGATCCTCTTCTGTGCCAGGCGACGAGATTTACTGGACATCGTCTTTTCGCCGCTTGCGTAATACAGATGAAACTCGCCAAACACTCTATATTCTGGGGGCGGATCTGGATTATGCCAAGGCATTCGATCTTAAAATGGTGGCCGGGCGCCACTTTGAGCCTACAGACAAAAACGCTTGCCTCCTCAACGAATCAGCAACAAAAATGCTTGGTTTTGAAAGTCCGGAACAAGCCATTGGCGATTTCGTGCAACGTGGCAGGCGCGATACCTTTTTGGTGTGCGGGATCATTCGAGATTTTCATCAACTTGGTTTTCAAAAGGCTATTGATCCTATGATTGTCCGATATCAGCCAGATTCGCGCAGTTTTTTCTCCATAAAAATGGAAGGTAAAGACTACCCGAAAATGTTGAGCGCTGTTGAAACCATCTGGCAAAAACACTTTTACGCTGACCCATTTGACTATTTTTTCCTCGATGAGTTTTATGACCGTCAGTACAAATCGGATATTCAATTTGGGAAGGTGTTTGGGATGTTCACAATGCTTGCTATGTTGATCGCATGCCTGGGCCTTTTGGGCCTGACCTCGTATAATATTTTGCAGCGCACGAAAGAAATTGGAATCCGAAAGGTGCTGGGGGCATCTGTCGCCGGTATCACAGGGTTGTTAGCTATGGATTTCCTGAAACTTGTAATTGTGGCAGTGCTTATCGCCACGCCTGTAGCCTATTATTTTATGGATCTATGGCTTTCGGATTTTGCTTATCGTATTGATATGCAATGGTGGATGTTTCTGGTGGCTGCTTTAGCGGCTATTGGGATCGCGTTTTTTACGGTCAGTTTTCAAAGCGTTCGTGCGGCGTTAAATAACCCTGTGAAGTCTTTGCGGAGCGAGTAAGTATATTTTAAAGGTTCTCATTCAACTTCTATGCTATGATCCAAAACAATCTAAAACTCGCCCTCCGAAATCTGCGGAACAACAAGGTAAACGCTGCCATAAATATTGTTGGCCTGGCTATTGGCGTTGCGGTATGTCTGTTGTTGCTGAATTTCATCCAGTTCCAAAGGAGTTATGATAATTTTCAGGTCAACGCCGACCGTATTTTCCGGGTACCCATGACGGTACAAGAAAAAGGCGGAGTGCTGCAAACCTTTGCTTTCACTTACCCTGCGGTGGGGCCAGCGCTGAAAAAGGATTTTCCTGAAGTAGAAGATTTCGTCCGCTTGCGTTTTACCGGTGGTTTGGCCAAACGTGGCGAGGTCAACGAGCAGGTGAGCGGCTGTTTCGCCGACGCATCGTTTTTCGAAATTTTCTCGTACAAAATGCTGGAAGGCGATCCGAAAACCTGCTTTTCGCAGCCGTATTCAGCTGTGCTGACCCCAAAAATGGCCGAGCATATTTTTGGGAGAGAAAACCCCTTCGGTCAATCTTTTAAATTTCGGGATCGGGAATGGACCGTACGCGGGGTGCTTGAAAACCCGCCAGTCAATTCCCATCTATACATGCGCCTTGGCATGCTGCTGGATTACCCAACTTATGTAAAAATCACCAAAGAGAATGGTGGCGACGCGGAAGGCAGCTGGGGCTGGTCGGATTTTTACACCTACCTCCTGCTTCGTCCTGGCACTGACCCCAAAGCGCTTGAAGCCAAATTGCCCGCTTTCACAGAGCGCTATATGGGCGAAACCATGAAAAAAGAAAGTTTCGCCCAGCATTTCATCCTCCAACACCTGCTTGACATTCATCTGAGCTCCAATTATGATTATGAACTGGCTGGTAACGGCGATTTCAAATTTATCTATGGCTTAGGCGCTGTTGGCTTGCTCATTTTGCTCATTGCCTGGCTGAATTACGTAAACCTGGCCACTGCCCGCGCTATTGACCGGGGCAAAGAGGTCGGTATGCGGAAAGTTAGTGGCGCCACCGCCGGGCAGTTGATCGGGCAGTTTTTGACCGAAGCTGTGTTGGTAAATGTGCTGGCTATCGCCTTGGGAGCTGTTCTTTTTGCCTTGGCACTCAACACTTTCGCAAATTTGGTCGATCGTACAGCGACAGATTTATTGCCTAAAGGTTTGGGCTTTTGGGCTATGTTGGTTGCCATGTTTGGTTTGGGGGCCTTATTAGCAGGGCTTTATCCAGCACGGATACTGGCGAGCTTCAATCCTGTTTATTCTTTAAAAAATATGCTGGCTAAAGGTACCACCGGTGGAAAAGCAAGGCTGCGCAAAACACTGGTAGTCAGCCAGTTTTCCATTGCAATATTGTTGGTTACCGGGGTGCTAGCGTTGTTTTTTCAATTGCAGTACATGCAAAAACAGTCGCTCGGCGTGAATATTGACCAAACACTTGTGTTGCGCGAAACTGCCACGCGAAGGGATTCATCTGGCCAGGCACCTGTACGGAGTTTTTTGAATGAGGCAGGAGCATTGGCGGGAGTGGTCTCCACAACTAAGAGTACGGGCGTTCCAGGCGAAGAAATTGGTAATTCTACCGATTTCAAACGAATGGGCACAGACCAGAACAAACGCTGCCGCACCCTGGGCGTAGATCATCAGTTCATCGAGCAATACCAGATCCAAATGCTTGCTGGCCGTGGTTTTTCGGAAAATTCCAAGGCAGATGAAAAGGTTTGTATCCTCAATGAAACCGCTGTAAAAATTCTCGGATTCAAAAATGCAGCGGATGCATTGGGCCAACTACTTGTCTATAGTGGGGATTCTACTCCAATCAGCATCGTTGGGGTGGTTAAGGACTATCATCAGGAATCGCTGCGGCATTCGTTCGATCCCACAGTTTTTTACACTAAAAGTGATGATTGGGATTATTATTCGCTGAAAGTCAATAGTGTTGATATTCCGGTCTTGATGACACAAGTGCAAGGTCTTTGGAAAAAGCACTTCCCGGATGTGCCCATGAACTCTTTTTTCCTCGACACCTATTTCGAGCGGCAATATCAAATGGATAAAATGTTTGGCGCTGTATTGCTAGGCTGCACGGCCTTAGCCTTGTTGGTCGCTTGCCTGGGCTTGTTTGGCTTGTCGCTCTTCACCATTGCCAAACGAGAAAAGGAGATCGGGATACGCAAGGCTTTAGGGGCCAGCGTTGCACAGGTGATCAGCCTGGTGACTCGGGAATACGTGTGGCTGATTTTGATCGCGGGTGCTATTACGATGCCGATCGCGGTATTTGGGGTGCAGAAATTCCTGGGATCGTATGCTTTTCACATACAACTCGGTTGGTGGTTTTATATCCTTCCGGCGGCGGTGTTGCTTGTTATAGCATTTTTAACCACTGTCGGACAATCCTGGCGGGCTGCATTGGCAAATCCTGTGAAGTCGTTGCGTTCGGAATGAGGAAAACCAGCATATGGTTCGGAATAATGTCGTTGCACAGTGAATAATGACAGTTCAAATAAATTACTACAAACCTTTCACAATATGGCCTACATCGCAGTTCCAATTCCTGATTTACCTGGAAAACAGGACATTCAAATCGAAGTCACCATCAACGGTGAAAAACAAGAAATGCACTACCGCGTGGAGTTGTTGCATTGGGCGGATTGCCCAGTTCGAACAAATGATCGGGTAGAATGCATCGAATACCTGCTTCGACAGTACGATCAGGAATGGGCCTTGTATTACATCGGTGCTCCGACTGACGAATTTGTGCCCATCACTTTTGTAAAAAAGGATGAGATGGCCTTGCAACGCCGGTTAATGCGAAGGACATTGGTTTCGTAGAATGTAGTGCACCATCAATTCCGTACTGTCCGAAAGTGAACACTCCCGTCCACTTTCGGGCATTTTTATTTTTAGAAGTAAGTTGTAACGTATTGGTAATAAAGCACTTATATGCTTGGCAATTAATTTGCCTTAAACCCAACAAACATATACTGTTAAAAATCTACCACCATGTTACGTTCCCTAATTTTTGTTTGCCTGCCTACGCTGATCACTTCTTGCGCCAATCAAATACCAGTAACCACGGTTGAATCTTCCATCCAACCGCAAGAGACTTATCATGCCCAATATGATCGTTCGGCGCTGAAAAACTTGAAATGGATGGTGGGCGAATGGAAAGGCAAAACAGCTGGCCGGGTGGTTACTCAAAGCTTCCTGTTTCATACCGATCATATGCTGGAAGTTTCGCTGACAGAAGCCGGGAGCCAAAAAGCACCTCAGTATTTTAGCTGGAAAGACGGGCATTACTACTATGGCCAAAATCGCCAATGGTTGGTGACCTGGATAAGCGAAAGGAACATTCGTTTCGATCCTGTTGCCCCAGGTTTGAAGCCAATGACCTGGTCGCGGGTTCGTGACAATGAATGGCATCTCTTACGCCATAATGACAAAGGAGATGAGGTCATAATGATGGAACGTGTTGAAGAACCTAATTCTTAAGCCTAGTTATGATCCAGAACTATCTAAAAGTCGCGCTGCGCAAGCTGTCAAAACAACGAACTTACACACTGCTCAATGTACTTGGTCTGGGCCTCAGCGTCGGTTGTGTTATCCTGATTTTTACCCTGATCCGGCATCACCTCAGCTTCGACACCTATCACAAAAACGCCGACCGGATCGTGCGTGTGCTTATGGATGTGAAAACGGAAACGGCAATGCCTTTCCCAGGCGTGCCGAATCCTATGGCGAAAGTGATTCGGGAGGAATGCTCCATTGTTGAAAAAGCCGCCATGCGCTCGGCCACGGAGGAGGTGCTCATCACCATTGCCAATAGCAGTGGCGGAAAAGACAAATACAAGGAGGAGGAAGCTTTTGCCTGGGTAGAACCGGCATATTTCGACATTCTTGATCTGCCTCTTCTTCGGGGCGACGCGGCGGCTTTGGCCGAACCCAACACGGTGATCATTTCCGAAACATTGGCTCGAAAATATTTTGGTGAAAGCGATCCGATTGGAAAAATGCTGCGCCATAACAACGAATCAGATTTGCGCGTAGTCGGCATTCTGCAAAATTTGCCCAATAACACCGATTATAAACAGGAAATCCTGGGCTCCTGGGCCACTTTGAAGACCATTCCACTGGAGTTTGAAGATTTGGATTCCTGGGCAGGCGCACGCGGCGACAACTTTTGCTTTGCCCTCCTAAAACCTGGACATAACTTAAGCGAAATGGAATATTTCATGTCTGAATTTCGTAAAAAGTATCCACACCCTGAAGCCCCTGGCTTGTTTTATTACAAGGCCATGTCTATGCCCAGCTTGCATTTTGATACGGATTATGGCCGGGGCATTGATAAGAAATTTCTTTGGGCGCTGGGTTTGATCGGTTTGTTTTTGCTCATCACGGCCTGTGTAAATTTCATCAATATGGCAACGGCCCAGGCCCTCACCCGGGTTCGAGAAGTGGGGGTGCGCAAATCTTTGGGCAGCACGCGCGGGCAGTTGTTTTGGCAATTCATGTCTGAAACCGGGATGATCGTAACTGCTTCTTTGGCTGTCGGATCTCTACTTGCCTGGTTTTCACTGCCTTATTTGAATGATTGGCTCAACGAAACCCTGGATTTTGACCGCCCAACCCTTTTGGCCTTGGGCAGTTTTGGGGTGATTTTGGGCATCTCTTTGACTTTCCTGGCGGGTTTTTACCCCGGTTTAATGCAAGCCCGGTTCAATCCGGTTACTTCCATGAAAGGCACAACAGAACTTTCCAGTACTGGTGGCTTTCCACTGCGGCGTATACTCGTGACAACCCAATTTGCTATCTCTCAGATCCTGATCATAGGCGCAGCCGTGGTGACGGCACAAATGCACTATGCTCAAAACGCTGACTGGGGTTTTCGGCCTGGAGCTGTGGTGACCCTCGAAATTCCTGATGGGGCAAAACAGAATGCCTTACAACAACAGATCGCCCAAATTGCAGGCGTAAAATCGGTCTCCCTATGCTATCAAGCTCCCGCATCAAGTTCAAACAATCAGACAGGGGTAACCTTTGAAAACCGTACTACAGGTGAGCCATGGCTGGCAAATGACAAATCTGCCGATGCCCAATATCTCGAAACCTTTGGCTTGCAATTGGTGGCTGGCCGCAATTTACAACCCAGCGATACTACCAGAGAATTCATTGTAAATGAAACCTTTGTAAAAAAACTAAACCTCGGTTCTGCAGAAGAGATCCTGAACAAAAAGATGTCATTAGGTGGAACAGTAGCACCTGTAGTTGGGGTAGTGCGTGATTTTCATAACTGGTCTTTAGCGGAGCCCATTGCTGCCATTGCAATTGGCTCCCGTGCCAGCAATTATGGCACCTGCGCTGTGCAACTCAGTCCAGGAAATCCGGCTCCGGTTTTGGCCCAGATTCAACGCGTTTGGGAGCAGCAATTCCCGGACAGTTATTATGAATCCAAATTCATGGACGAACAAATGGGCGAGCAACTCGAAACGGAAACCATGATTATGCGTCTGGTACGCACGTTCGCGGGTATCGCAATTTTTATTGGATGCCTTGGATTATATGGCCTGGCCGCATTTCTGGTAACTCAAAAGCGCAAGGAAGTTGGCATTCGGAAAACCCTTGGCGCCAGTATCCCCGGCATTCTCTGGCTATTTGGAAAAGAATATGCCCGCCTGATTGTCATCGCCTTTGTACTGGCAGCACCGCTGGCCTGGTATGTTATGGATGCCTGGTTGCAGGATTATGCCTATCGGGTTTCGATGGGCGCGGGAATTTTTCTGATTTCGTTGCTGGTCACTTTTGGTGTGGCGGCTCTGACGGTGGGTATTCAAAGTGTTCGGGCAGCTTTGGCTAATCCGGTTGAGTCACTCCGTTCGGTGTGAGGAAATCCTGATTTTTCTTCGGGATAAAGAGTTTGCGTTCGGAATAACGGAATTGCGTTGGTTTGTAGTCCGGGCTTATACACCCGGTGACTCAAAGCCAGTAGGTGAATAAGCCCGGAAGATTCCTATACTTCATTGATATCCAATCATCTTTAAGTCTTAGCTATGATTCAATATTTTACCAATGCTCTCCGAGGCCTCTATCGTCAAAAGGGCTTTGCAGTCCTTAATTTTACTGGATTGTACGTCAGTTTGACGGTCGGTTTATTGATCGGAATGTTGCTTTTTCATGAACGCAGTTTTGATAGTTTTCATCGGGACGCGGGCAATATTTACCGCCTGGTGTGCAAATTGAATTCGCCTGTTGGTGAGGATAATTTACCACTTGTCCAAGCACCGATGTCCAATGTGCTTCGAACAGAAATTCGTGGTCTTCAAGATTTCACCATTGTAAATTGTGAAGATAACCTTGTCATTCAACTCGACGGAGGGCGCATTTTTAAAGAAAAAAACGTGGTCTATGCAGATTCCAGCTTTTTTGATATCTTCAATTTTGATACGAATCTGGGAAATGCAAGTGCTTTGCTTCGACAGCCCAATAAAGTACTCCTGACAGAGCGCACAGCAACACGCTACTTCCCTGGAGGAAATGCAGTAGGCAAATCTTTCAAATTAGGCGAATGCGAGGACCAAAAAGAACTCGAAGTGGTGGGCATTATGCCAAACCCTCCTGCCAATGGGCACCTGCAATTCAACATGTTGGTGTCCTGGCCCACACTTCAAGAGGAAGTTGAGGACACTCCAAACTGGGGTATGTTTCAGGGAGGTCGCTACACTTACTTGCGCGTGCCACCTGAAATGCAGGCTGTTTCCATCAGTGAGCAGATCACTGTTACTGCCAATGAACGGAAAGACAAAGAAGACCCCAGTTCTTATACCTATTCCCTTCAACCACTCGCTCAGATTCATTCCGATCTCCTTTATGCGGGTTTCAATGCTTCTTATACCATTGACTTTAAACAATTCTATTGGCTCGGCGCCATAGGATTGTTTTTGTTGTTGGTAGCCTGTATCAATTACATTAACCTCTCTACCGCTATTGCTACCCGGAAAGCAAAGGAAGTTGGCGTTCGCAAAACACTGGGTGCTGACCGTCGCCAATTGGCCTTGAGTTTTTTAAGCCAAACCCTTGTGTTGAGTGCCGGAGCTTCCGTTTTGGCGGCAATTACGGCGGATCTGCTCTTGCCAAACCTGAATAACTTTCTGGATCGCAATGTGGTAGCTAACTGGTTTTCACCACAAAGTCTTGGACTTCTCGTCGGGCTTTGCCTGCTGACCACCTTGCTGGCTGGCTTGTATCCGGCGTTTGTTTTGGCCGGTTTTAACCCCGCAGAAGCCCTGCGCGGGCATTTCAATTTTAAGCGTACACAAACTTCACTCAATTTGCGGCGCGGGTTGGTGACCTTTCAGTTTGCGGTTGCCCAAATATTCATCGTAGCGATCATCGTGGCCGCTTCACAGATGCAATTGCTTCGGGAAAAACCCTTGGGATTCCGCCAAAATGGGGTAATAGACCTCCGTCTGCCAGAAAGCGATCCCGCTAAAGCCTCGGCACTTAAAACTGAGATCGCTGGTCTGGCGGGTGTACAAATCATTTCCCAGTGTTCTGGAGCTCCCGTCGCAAAATGGTCTTCAACGACCACTGTTTTCAACCTTCGAGAAAAATATGAACAGTCGCCCTTAGAGGTCGTCATGAAAATTGCTGACGCTAATTACCTTAAAACGTATGGGATCGAGTTGGTTGCGGGGCGTTTTATTGAAGCAAATGATGAGCAGCAATGCCTCGAAAGTATTCCGGACTCCCTGCGGCGTTATGTATGCGTAATCAACGAATCGGCTGTAAAAAGTCTTGGTTTTGCTTCTCCGGAAGCTGCCTTGGGGCAGGTATTGACCTTTGGGATCAACAGTATTTCACCCCCGATCGTAGGGGTTGTGCGCGACTTCCATACTTCTTCTTTGCGCGAATCTGTGGGTCCAACAGCCATAATCCCGTACCATAATTACAAACGCAGCCTCGGCATCTCTCTTTTGCCCGCGGCTGCCAATATGGCAACCCTGGCTTCCATAGAAAAGATATGGAAACAGATCTATCCGGAGACCTTATTCCAATCTGTCTTCCTGGATGAACATTTGGCCAGTTTGTACCGTACAGAATCGAACACGTTTTCGCTATTTCAACTCATCACGCTTTTGGCTTTGTTGCTCAACGGACTAGGCCTGGTCGGACTCACAGCGTTCATGGTAGAACAAAAAACGAAAGAAATTGGCGTGCGCAAAGTGCTGGGTGCCAGCGTGATCTCTGTGGTAGGCTTGCTCAGCAAGGATTTTCTACGCCTGGCTTTTATTGGGCTAATACTTGCCGCACCCGTGGCATATTGGGCCATGAATCAATGGTTGGCTGATTTCGCCTATCGGGTTGAAATACAGTGGTGGATGTTTGTAGCAGCTGGTATAGCTGCCATCGTGGTGGCTTTTTTAACGGTAAGTTTTCAAAGTGTTCGGGCGGCATTGGCCAATCCGGTGAAGAGTTTGCGAAGCGAATGATGTACGCCTGAACGCTGTTCCGGAATGCTTCTATTGCTGACAGAAAGGTATTAGGCCCCCGTGGCCTTCGATATCCTTCTCCCAAAATGCCATGCCCTGCGCCGCGCTTGGCTGGGAGCACATGGGAAAGACCAAGCAGGGAAAAAAGGAAGGAAACCGTCAAATCAATTCGAAACGGGTCATCGTAGAAAACGCACTGAGCGACTGCAAACGGCTCCGAATCGTTAAAGTTGTCATCCGCCTTCACGGAGATGACTACAAGGAACTTGCCTTCTCAACCGCAGTTAGAATTCATAATTTCAGAACGGTCTCTCGAAAAACCTTCTGTCCATAAAGTCTATTACTTTTGGCGGTTTACTTTTTCACTTAGCAATCAATTTTCAAGGATGAAAAATCTACTGCTCGCGCTCCTCCCCATCTGCCTTTTCCCCTCTGTACTGAAAAGCCAGAACCCAGCGTTGTCCCCCGTCAAAAAAGAAATGAGCCAAAAAATAGATGCCCGATTTGCGGAGTACAAGGACATTGCCGCCAAAATCTGGGACTATGCCGAAACCGGTTTTAAAGAAGAAAAAAGCACCGCTGTCCTCCAAAAACGGCTTCGAGAAGCAGGTTTCAAAGTTGAAACCGGTGTGGCCGAGATGCCTACGGCTTTTGTCGCCAGTTTCGGAAGCGGCAAACCGGTCATCGGGATACTGGCCGAGTTCGATGCCCTGCCCGGAATCACCCAGACCGATTCGCCGGAGCGGACTCCCGACCCGAAAAAAGACGCGGGCCATGCCTGCGGACACCACCTTTTTGGCGTGGCTTCCACGGCAGCTGGCATTTCCCTGAAAGAAATGTTGGAGAATGAAAAGATATCCGGCACCGTGCGGGTGTACGGCACACCCGCCGAAGAAGGCGGCAACGGAAAGGCTTACATGGTGCGCGCTGGGCTTTTTGACGACGTGGACGTGGTGCTGCACTGGCACCCCGGCAATTCGAACGTGGCAAATGCGGCCAGTTCGCTGGCGAATGTGTCTATAAAGTTTCGATTTCACGGCATCTCAGCCCACGCTGCCGGTGCGCCAGAGCAGGGCCGTTCGGCACTGGATGGGGTGGAATCCATGAACTACATGGTAAATATGCTGCGTGAACACGTCACTCAGGAGACGCGCATCCACTACATCATCACCAAAGGCGGCCGTGCGCCCAACGTCGTCCCCGATTTTTCGGAGGTTCACTACTTGATCCGCCATCCCAAGCGCCATGAAGTAAAAAACCTCGTTGACCGAGTCGTGAAAGCCGCCGAAGGCGCCGCGCTCGGTACGGGCACGACGATGGATTATGAGATTATGGGTGGCGCCTTCGAGTTGCTGCCGGTGGAGATCTTGTCAAAATTGGTACACCGCAACCTGGAGAGCGTAGGCGGGGTGGAGTACACGGCGGCAGAAGTGGCCTTTGCCGAAAAAATCCAAAAAACCCTGATCGGCGAAACCCCGCCCGACATCGCTTCCGCAAAAACGGTCAAGCCATTCGAGGTGGAGGCGCTGCGCAAAGGCTCCGGCTCCACCGATGTCGGCGATGTCAGTTGGGTGGTGCCGACGGTCGGTTTTCGCACCGCGACCTGGGTGCCCGGCACACCTGCGCACTCGTGGCAGGCGGTGGCTTGCGGTGGCACCGACATTGGTTTCAAGGGCATGATGGTGGCCGCAAAAACGCTGGCCCTGTCGGGCTACGACCTTTTTCACGATGCCAAAACCATCCAACTGGCCCGCGAGGAATGGGAAAAACTTTTGGGCAAGGACTTCAAGTACGAAGCGCTTTTTGGCGACCGCAAACCACCGCTGGATTACCGGGATTAACACGAGAGCTGGAACACCTGGGAGGCGCGTCACATCTTTTCTGCGCATCCGACCGCTCGGCGGCATCCAGTCTGTCACAATTGACCGCAGGAGCAGACGGCGGGTACGAACCGGGCGGATCTACCGGGAGCGGCGAAGGCAAAAGGTTGAGCAGGGCTTCGCGCCTCAGACGCTCTTGGGTCCACGCGGTCGAGTAGAAGTGTAGGCCGTAGGAAGGCGAAGTTTTTGGTCGAAAAAGGTAGTTGGAGGCTATAAGTTGTCGAGGAAAGCCGAACTTCGCCCAGAACTGCATTCCCGTCAATTGGTATACGGTAACCGTGGGAATGCAAGGCATGGACGCAACCCTGCTATAGGGGGAGTTGCGTAATGCATAGTTGGCAGCAATCAAAACGAGATTTTAAACAATGAAAAAAATTTCAGAAAAAATCATCAAACAAAAACCAGAAACACGCCAGGCATTCATAATCAAATCCTTTATGGATAATTATTCAGATCTGATAAATGGTGCTCCCTCTGCATGGCGTGGGAAGTTTCGCAAAATGGCAAGCTCACCCTTTGCATTTTACAGAGGCTCAGCTGCATTGTTTTATGCGGATATCAGCCAGGAGGATGACCCATTTCTTAATGAAAAAACAAGCCGTGTTTGGATCCAGGGCGACCTTCACGCTGAAAATTTCGGAACTTACATGAACGGGCTCGGGAAATTGGTTTTTGATGTAAATGATTTTGACGAGGCAACTTTAGCGCCTTTTACCTGGGATGTTAAACGCTTTTGCACCAGTTTAGCCCTAATTGGTTATCAAAAAGCATTGTCAGATATTGAGATACGGGATGTGGTAAGGGTAGCTGCCCAAAGTTATGCACGGCAAGTTGCCCGTTTTGCAACAAGTACCGACGAGAACTACCAATATGGTATCAATAGCTCGAATGCAGAAGGCGCGGTGTTGGAAGTTTTGAAGAATGGGAAGCAACGCACCAGGGTTGGTTTGTTGGACCAGGAGACAGATATTGTTGATGGGGACAGACGATTTAAAAACAACAATGATTTCATTCAATTGACAGATGCGGAGAAGATGAACGTTATGGCTGCGATAACCGAATACTTTGAAACGATACCTAAACGGAAAAAACGTTCACAGCTTACGTATCATATCAAGGATATGGCACGCCGAAAAGGTTTGGGCATTGGCTCGGCAGGTTTGCTGATTGTCAGCATCTTGCTGGAGGGTGAAAATGAAGCTTTGGAAAACGATATTATCATTTCGATGAAAATAGCCCTTCCGTCAGCTGCGGCAAAATACGTGAACGACCCAAAAGTAAGTGCCTATTTTATACATGAAGGGCATCGGACGGCCATTTCACAACGGGCACTGCAAGTAAATTCTGACCCTTTTCTGGGCTATGCCACTTTAAATGGCGTGGGTATGTTTGTAACAGAGATCTCTCCCTATACTGCTGACCTTGAATGGGGGGACATCAATGATCTGGATGATATTCTGCAAGTAGTGGAGAGTTTGGGTCGTTGTATCGCTAAAATTCATTGTGTTTCAGATGAAGATAGCGACCAAATGCTTATTGATTATTCTACGGAAGAGGCGATTCAGCATGTTTTGGACGGGCGGGAGTCTGAATTTGTGGATTACATTGTAAACTTTAGTGAAAGTTATGCTAAATGTGTCCATAGGGATTATGACCTGTTTGTGGATGCTTTTCGCAATAAGAATATTCCCGGTGTATAGCGTCTGCTTGATACTTTCCCAAAACAAGTTCAGTATTGGGTAAATATCCAGCATTATCGAATACGGATGCACTGCTGACAGTTAGGGCATTAGCAGTTATGCCTTGGATTCAAGGTGGGGAGGGGAAAGCTTATTTCTAAAAAGCTACCTGCCTTTCGAAATATTCTCCGAATTTCGCCTACAGAAGGATTGCCGTAAATCACTATGTGTAATCCGCGATGCTCGTCAATCCTTCGCGGATGTGGGGATTGCTTTAAATGGGCGTTTACGGGAGTCAGGCGTTTTTCAACGCATCAACAAGGAGGAAATAACAGCCCCCCTCTCCTTGCCTGCTCCTATATCTGCCGATGAGAAATCTTTAAAATCTGCTACCCTTGAATCTGCCTTCTGGAAAAAACAATAAATATATAGGCTTGATATACAAAGGATTAGAAGTGCACCTAAAGAATATTTGGCAAACATATAATTTGGGGATTTGCTAGTTTTTCCGTAATGTTGGGTCTTACTTAGCCATGAAAAGGAACAACCCCTATCACTTAGAAATCGAAATCGACTGAGATCCCCCCGCCCGCTTGGTCGCCCCGAAAATCGAGATGTCTTTGCCCCAGCGACCTAAAACCGCACCCTTGCCATGCCGAGAAAACCTGGCCTTTCCCGCCTCCAGTACGGCCTTTTCGCCACCCCGCTCGAGGACATGACCGCTCCGGACAACCACGTGAGGGTCGTGGAGGCGTTCGTGGACAGTCTCAACCTACTGCCGCTTCCAGGCTTTTCCTGTCCAGGTGTTTCCTTTGCCTGTCGTGGCCCGTATCAGGTAAAAGCCATCCGACATACCTTTCAAAATGAGTTCTGCTTCATCCTTGCCCATCGGGTTAAATATCTGTTGCTGCAATTCCCTGCCCAACAAGTCGGTTACGGTGACCGTAAAGCTGGATTCTCCCCCCGGGAATTTCATGCGTATGGATTCAGCGGTCGGATTGGGATAGATTTCCAGCTGTTGGAACGCAGGAGAGGTGGTCGGCGTGGATTCGGGGGAGAGCTTTACAATCCAATAGTCCTTCTTTCCCAGGACGCCTGATACGTCCCCGTTGTTGGACCAGGCCTCTCCGGCCACGATATACCCTTCATCAGCGGCCTGTAGGATTGAATAACCGTGTTCAGCCTGGCTGCCGCCCATCGTTTTTTGCCATTGAATTTCCCCTGTTTCCAGCAATTTCAGCACCCACACATCCGCGCCACCGTCATTGCCAATCACGTCCCCGTTGTTGGATTGTGTTTGCCCGGTCAATATATAGCCGCCGTCTTTCGTTTGCTGGATGGCCCTTCCGTAGTCCTCACCGCTCCCCCCCATAGCCCTCTGCCACTCAATATTCCCGGTTACGTCCAATTTTACCACCCAGAAATCGTAGCCCCCATGGCTTCCGGACACATCGCCGTTGCTTGACCGGGCCTGCCCGATAACAATGTAGCCGCCCTCTCTGGTCTGGAGGACCTGGTTGGCGCGGTCCAGCCCGGTTCCACCCAGTGCTTTTTGCCATTCGATTTTTCCTTCAAAGTTCAGCTTGACCACCCAATAATCCGAGCTTCCATGAACGTTGGTCACATCCCCGTCGGGCGAATTGGACTCGCCGGCGACGATGTACCCCCCATCCGCAGTTTGGACAACCGAATAGGCAAGGTCTAGTAGGCCTCCGCCCAAGGATTTCTGCCATTCAATTTGTCCCGTATCGTTCAGTTTTATAACCCAATAATCCAAAGAGCCGTGGTTCGTGGTTACATCACCGTCTGGAGTGCCTGACCTGCCAACCACGATGTAGCCGCCATCGGTGGTTTGTTGCACGTCCCAGGCTTCTTCCCAGCCACTCCCGCCCAGACATTTTTGCCACTGAATGTTTCCTGTGCTGTCCAGTTTCAGCACCCAGGCATCATAGTATCCGTGATGTCCGGACACATCTCCGTCGTTTGACCGGGTGAAACCCACAGCGATGTATCCGCCGTCACTGGTTAGCTGAATGGAAAAGGCATCGTCCAGCTCGCTCCCTCCGTAGGCCCTTTTCCACTGGATTGTCCCGAGGCTATCCAATTTAAGTATCCAGAATTCATCATAACCATGGGTTGGGCCTACATCCCCGTCCTCCGAATAGGCTGTTCCGGCTACGATATATCCGCCGTCCCTGGTCTGTTGGATGGATTTTGAATCTTCATATTCAGTACCTCCAAATGTTTGCTGCCACTGGATACCGGGCTGTGCCGACAAAAAGACAGAAAACTGAAGAAGTGCAAAAAGTGAGCAGGTGCTTTTTATCATCTTGAGAACTTTTATTGGTGTGAATGCTAAGGCCACACTACTGGAAGTTTTTCACACAGATGTTACGCAAATCTTAAACGCAGATTTTACACAGATCAAATCTGTGTAAAATCTGTGCGAGTTATCTGTGTAACATCTGTGTGAAATAAAAATTTCCAGTAGTATGTGCTTAGGCTCATGCTGACTTTATAACTTTCAAAATTTTATGTTCACAATCATTTTCGATTTGAAGGAAGTAAACTCCTGGCAAAAGGGTTGCAGCAGGTATGGTTATTGAACTGCTGTTCCAATCAAAATTATGGGTCAATATTAATTGCCCGGCCGTGTTTATGATGCGAACGGTTGTCTGGCTGCATTCCGCTCGAACAATTGGGGCAAAAATATTTAACCCATCTTTGAAAGGGCTTTGAACTTTGAAATTGCTACAATCAGATAAATGCGGCCTCGCTAAAGATAAGGCTGCCGTCTTTTTTCGGGCAGGCTGCTCGGTTTAGCCACCTTGACCAATAAAAAGCAGGAGATTTGCCTCCCAGGAAAAATTTATTGGCTGAGAACCCGCTCATTTGTCCAAATTTCTCGGAACTTCGCCTACAGAAGGATTGCCGGAAATCGCTATGTATAATCCGCGATACTCGGCAATCCTTCGCGGATGTGGGGATTGCCGTACATGGGAGTTTACGGTAGTCAGTAGTTAGTCACCCATGAGGAGAAAAAATAACCATTGGAACTAAGTACAAAATTTGTATTCTTATAAATAAAGCATGGAGAAAGAACCTTTAAAAAATAAAATTGGCGGAGGAAGCTTTAAGTTTATGAGCTCTCCGCTTCCTCCAGAGCCGATTCCGAAAGTGATGCCCTCGGATAAGCGAAAAGCAGAATTTGCGTTAACAATGCTTTTTGGTCAATTATTATTAGCCAATGGACACGAAATAACAAAAATTGCGATTAACGAAAACGATGCAGATAAAGGCGCTGATACAATCATAAGGATAGATGGAGTTGATAAAGGGATACAAATAACAAAACTTATCCTTAATGATTTACTAAAAAGGAAGGATGTTGGCCTTAAAAGGTCATATAAAATTTCAGAATTGATAACTGAAAATTTTGACATTGATTTCAAGTTAAATATATTCATTTATCCGCCAAACCACAATAAGAATGTCATCCCAAAGAATAGAGCAAAATTAGATAGCGAATTAGCATCAATGATTAGAAATAGCATTCAAGAAAATATTGGTGCTTTAAAACATTCCACTGATGCGATATTTATATCCGTGGAAAAAGAGACAATAAAAGAGATAGCATCTACAATTTCGCTCAATCCTATTCCAAATGGGCATTATCCAATTTTTCCTGGGCAAAAAAATGTTTACGTAAACTATGAAATTGACAATAATTTCTTTACCCATGAAGAAGTTGTAACCGCAGTTAATACGATTTTTGACAGAAAGAATAATGGGAAATCAGAATTTCTACTAATATGGGCAGATAGATCTGAAATACTTTCTCAAGACGAACAAATCTTTGAACTAATTGAAAGTAAATTTTCTAACTGTTCTTTTGAAGAAGTTTTCTTTTTGACTTTTTATGACAGAGCCGATTTGTTTCGTAAAACAATAAGAATAAAAAACGTAAAAAAATACGGTGACTAACTCTGCATGGTCCGTGCGACGCGAAAGTCGCTCAACATACTGTAACACACTGACAATTAATAACTTGCAAGATTAACTGTCAATAGCGATGTTACCTAATTTACTGCAATTAGTTTCCCACGTCAGCGTGCTTTATTGGC
>JBJXGO010000228.1:0-4182 GCA_046160345.1 Saprospiraceae bacterium | reverse complement strand
GCTTAGCTATTTAACAAAACACACTCCATCCAATTAATACGTTGAAAAGAACGCGCGCAAAAGTAGATAAATGCTGCCTATCCGACATATCAGAAATGAAACAAATCCTTGACTTTAACAGGTGTTCGGATTCTAAAAGGCGGCGAAACGCAACATTCCGGCTTTTATTGCCAACCACTAATGCGCGTATCAATACCGCTTCCCGCGCAACACCACCGCTTCTACAACCTTGCTGCCAAAGGCATAAGGAAGTCCGGCAAGCGACAACATTGGCCTTGTTATAAATAAATTTGCAATTTTCCCGACAGCCAGCGTACCATAATCCGCTTCTAATTCCATTGCACGGGCGCCATTGAGTGTGGCAGCGTTCACTGCTTCCTCTGGCAGCATCTTCATTTTGGCACAAGCCAGCGACACGACAAAGGGCATGTTTCCCGAAGGACAGGAGCCTGGATTGAAGTCGGTGGCCAGGACTACAGGCAAGCCCGCATCTATCATTTTCCGTGCTGAAGCGAAAGGGATTCCAAGAAAAAACGAACAGCCAGGCAATAACGTGGGCAGCGTATCGCTGTTTTTTAGCAGTTCTATTTCAATCTCGCTGGTATATTCAAGGTGATCCACAGAAATTGCCCCATTGGCCACGCCTACCTGTACCCCACCCGTTAAGCCAAGTTCGTTGGCGTGGATTTTGGCCTTTAATCCCCATTTCAAGGCTGCTTTCAATATCCTGTCGGTTTCTTCTGGAGTATAAAAGCCCTGGTCACAAAAAACATCACAGTAATCTGCCAGCCCTTCTCCGGCCACTTTTGGCAACATTTCGTTGATTATCAAAGAAATATATCCATCGCGGTTGGTTTTGTATTCGGTCGGTATGGCGTGCGCGCCCAGAAAGGTGGCTTTGATTGGAATGGGCGATCTTTCTTTCAACCGCCGTACCACGCGCAACATTTTCAATTCACTTTCGAGGGTGAGGCCATAGCCGCTTTTTACCTCAATAGCTCCGGTGCCCATGCCAATAACCTCTTGCAAGCGGCCCCAAGCGCTCTCAAAAAGTTCGTCTTCGCTGGTGGCTTGCAATTTTCGGGCAGAATTTAAAATCCCTCCGCCACGCGCAGCTATTTCTTCATAAGACAGTCCCTTGACCCTGTCTACAAATTCCTCTTCGCGGGTTGCTGCAAACACGATATGGGTATGTGAATCGCACCAGGAAGGCATTACCAACCGCCCCGTGGCATCCAAGGTTTCATCCGCTCGTACGGGGCATTCATCCATTGGGCCAAAAGCTGCAATGCGCTCATTTTCAATCAATAGATAGGCATTGTGCAACATGGGGACAGAGGCCATTTCAGCACCTTTCACCAGAGTACGACGATCAGTTTCGGCTTGAACGAGCGTCTGGATATTGCGGATGAGCAAATTGGACATGGATAAATCAGTAGTTGGCAGGAAGCGTTTTTATAAGGGCGGCAAAACTACTTACTTTTGCCGCCAGGGTTTCTAAAACCTCGTAGGTTTTTAAAACCTACGAGGTTTGCAACGGCCATTTCTTCGCACTTAAACCTTGCAGGTCTTGAACACCTACGAGGTTTTCAAAATCAATCATTTGCAATGAAAAATATACGTGGACACATCGTATTGGCGGCTCTTATATTCTTTTTATCGTGCCAAAACAAACCCAGTTGCAAGTACAAACCTGAACCGATCTTTTCCAAAGACCTGCCTCATGTTTTGCAGTACAATTTTGAAAAAGAGGGGTCCCAATCACTTGAAAGCCTGTTACTCGACCGGGGTATCCTGCTTGAGATAAGTCAGGAGGTTTGCGGAGAAACCAAGCAAGAATATCGCTTCAATGTTAAGGGAGCTTTTAGTGCCCAGCCAGACTCCTTTTGGCTTAAAGAAGCATCGCGGCAGTTTGTATTTTTGAGCACTTTTTCGCCAAAACAAGCACCCCTGAAAGACTGGGGCGACATTATTGAACTTCGACGGGCAGAAATGGCCCTTGGGCAGCCGCGTGAAGTACAACCGGGCGTATTTGTGCGCATTGACCGGGTGCTTAGCCCCGAAGAGGCGACTCTTTCGGTAGTTTTTTCGCAGAAATAGCAAAGATCAATCTCGATAGATATCCACAATAAAATGAAAATCCTTATCCTTGGCGGTGGCAACATGGGCCTCACCTACGCGCAATGTTTCTTGCGCAGCCACATCGTCACAGCCGAAAATATGATGGTTCTGTGCCGCACGTATGAAAAGGCCAACCATTTGAGCGCTAATCACGAAGGCCGTTTTTTTAGCGACCCTCGATTGTGCGTCCCGGAGGCTGATTTGCTGATACTTGCAGTGAAGCCCCAAGATTCCGTCAAATTGTTTGCTGAAATTCAAGGACTTACAGATTCCGGGCAAGTTATGCTCAGTATTATGGCAGGAGTAAGAATGAATGTGATCGGCAAGACATTGGGTATGCGCAAGATCATCCGCGCAATGCCAAACCTTCCTGCCCAAATCGGAGAAGGAGTGACAGCATTTACAGCAACCGAGGAAGTGACCCGCATCGAGTTGGTGATGGTTCAAAACCTCCTGAACACGACCGGGAAAACGCTTTATGTAGAGCAGGAGGCCATGCTTGACGCCGCCACGGCGATTTCTGGCTCCGGCCCGGCATACGTTTATTTTTTCATGAAGGCAATGATAGAAGCTGCCAAAGACATGGGGTTTTCCCCCTCCGAAGCTGAATTACTAGTGAGCCAAACCTTTACCGGAGCCATCAACCTGTACAACAAGTCGGATTTGAATTGCGAAAACTGGATTGCGAAAGTAGCATCCAAGGGAGGAACCACCGAAGCTGCACTGCGGGTTTTTGGAGAAACATCTTTGTACACTGGGATCAAAGCTGGCGCAGAAGCCGCCTTATTTCGTGCCCGGGAACTTGGAAAATAATTCGTGAAATGGGCAAAAGTCAATTGGATCAAATTAATTTTGAACAACTTGGTTTTAACTTTGGAAATTAGGCTCAAATCGCCATACTTTCGGGGCACACTAATTCCGTTTCACAAAAAAAATATTTTGACGGCCTATGATGAACGAATCTGTACAATCGCATATGACGAAGGATGTCATCACCCTTAATCCTGACAGTATGCTTGGGGAAGCCCGAGATATCATGCTGAGCAAACACATTCACCACATTCCGATTTTAAATGGCAAAAAATTGGTTGGCATGGTCACTTCATGGGACATGTTCAAATTGGGCAAATCTGCTGAAGAATATAGCACGATGAAAGTCAGCGAAGTGATGACCACCCGCGTCGCTACACTGGATCCTGACCAACATCTTGGTGCCGTAGCCGAAGTTTTGACCCGGCACCTTTTCCACGCAGTGCCCATTGTGAATGATGACCACGAACTATTGGGAATCGTGACCAGTACCGATATTATCCGCTACGAGCATACCAAAGAGTATCCGGAGAACTTGGAGAAGTTTGTTTCAGAAAACATGTGAGGAACGGTGAAGGATGAACTATAAACGATGAACGATGAACGATGAATTTAGGAGGCCATTGTCTGAACTAAAGAAGATTGGCGCCGTTCATGGTTCTTCGTTTATCCTTCATAGTTTATCCTTCATAGTTCAAAATGTCGATTCACTCCTTAAAAAGCGTTCAACGCCTACCTATTTCTGCTGAATCTGCCTGGGATTTTTTTTCCAACCCCATGAATCTCAAGGAAATAACCCCTGAAAAAATGGGGCTCCATGTCACTTCAGACCCGGACTTTTCTACCCGGAAAATGTATGCCGGGCAGGTTATTACTTATACGGTAAAGCCTATTTGGGGGATTCCGCTTTTTTGGATGACTGAGATCACCCATGTGCAGGAAGGCCAGTTTTTCGTGGACGAACAACGGGTTGGCCCTTATGCGCTTTGGCATCACCAACATCATTTTAAGGCAATACCAGGAGGGGTAGAAATGACCGACCTGATCCATTATCGCGTACCGCTGGGTTGGCTGGGCGATGTGGCCAATTGGCTTTTCGTGCGCCGGCAGTTGGAGGGAATTTTTGTGTTCAGGAAGAAGAAATTGGAGGCGGTTTTTGGGGGGATGGAGGGAGATGGGCCACGGATTTAAGGGATTAGACACGGATTGCACAGATCAAGAAAATCCGTGTCTAATCCCTTAAATCCGTGG
>JBJXGO010000227.1:0-3282 GCA_046160345.1 Saprospiraceae bacterium | reverse complement strand
CTCAGCCAGACGGTGGAAGAAGTGCTGGCTAAAGCAGATCAAATGGCCATTGACTACAAATAATTAGGGCATAGGTATTGCTCAATCTAAACAATCGAATCAATCCTCGTGTCCTTTCTAAAAAAATTCATCATCATCCCCCCCGACTACGGCCGAAGCAAAGGCGATGCCCAAAAATTTTGGACAACGCTCATTGTTGTTTTCATAATCGTGCTAATTTTTAGTCCCGAGCTTAGATACCGCCTTCGTTCGCTCATTGAGTACCCGCTGCATTACAAAGAATACAAAGAATTTGGCATCCGTATCCCTGGCCGCTATAAAACGCATGGTATTGACGTAAGTCGCTGGCAAAGCAAGGTTGATTGGAAACGAGTAAAAAACATGAAAGTAGCCAATGTTCGTATCACATTTGCCTTCATCAAAGCCACCGAGGGAACCTGGATGAAGGACCCTCAATTTGAACGAAATTGGAAAGCCGCCCGCGAGGTAGGAATTGTGCGCGGGGCATATCATTTTTTCTTGCCCAATATGAGCGTAAAGGATCAGGTATTGCAATTCAGCCGGGCCGTCAAGTTGAAATCCGGCGACTTGCCCCCTGTAGTAGATATTGAAGAAACCCGGGGAATGAACAAATCCCAAATTCAAACCTATACCAAGGAATTCCTGGAATTGCTCGAAAAACAATATAAAGTGCGCCCGATATTATACACCAACCGTGATTTTTACAAGAACTATTTTGCTGACAATGAAGCATTTAAAGGCTATCGTTTTTGGATCGCGCACTATCATGTGGCCGATTTTGATATGCCTGGCGATGAAGCCTGGCATTTCTGGCAGCACAGCGACCGGGGAAACATAAATGGCATCAATGAACCGGTAGATTTCAATGTATTCAATGGGGATAGCGTGGCCTTGCGTAAATTGTGTGTGCCCTGAGTATTGATGAGGGTTATAAACCTTATCAACTTTAAGATACCTTTGCGTCCTTTTTAAAAAAACGCAAAATCTAGGATGTTATCAGTAAATGACGTTTCGGTGCAATTTGGGAAAAGAGTGCTTTTTGACGAGGTCAATCTAAAATTTGTAAAAGGCAACTGCTACGGCGTGATCGGTGCAAATGGGGCTGGGAAATCCACTTTTCTAAAAGTCCTGTCCGGCGAAATAGAGAGTACACGAGGCAATCTTGAAATCACTCCAGGAGAACGCATGGCCGTATTGAGCCAAAACCACTTTGCTTTTGATGAATTCATGGTATTGGACACCGTGATCATGGGACATAAGCGGCTGTACCAGATCATGCAAGAAAAAAACGCCATTTATGACAATCCAAATGCCACGGAAGCCGATTCGATGCATGCCGCCGAACTCGAAGGAGAATTTGGGGAAATGAACGGCTGGATGGCAGAAAGTGATGCCGCAGAATTGCTCAGCAACCTGGGCGTACATGAATCCCTGCACGATAAAAAAGTGAAAGAGCTCAATGGCTCTGACCGTGTCAAAGTGCTGCTGGCACAAGCCTTGTTTGGCAACCCCGATATCTTGCTGATGGACGAGCCGACCAATGACCTGGACGCAGAAACTGCCGACTGGCTCTGCGATTTTTTGGCAGATTACCAAAATGTAGTCATTGTTGTCTCACACGACCGCCATTTCCTCGATATGGTTTGCACGAATATTGTAGATGTTGATTTTGGAAAGATCAGGATGTTTACCGGCAACTACACATTTTGGTATGAGGCCAGTCAGTTAATGTCCCGGCAAATGGCGGACAAGAACAAAAAGGTAGAGGCCAAGCGGCAAGAAATGATGGAGTTTATCGCCCGTTTCTCAGCCAATGCATCCAAGTCTAGGCAGGCTACGAGCAGAAAAAAAGCCTTGGAAAAGTTGAATCTTGAAGAATTGCAAGTTTCGAGCCGACGCTATCCCTACATTGCCTTCAAACCCGAAAGAGAACCGGGAGACGTCATTTTGAACATAGAAAAACTATCAAAAAAGAATGAAAGAGGCGAATACCTGTTCAGAGACCTGTATTTGCGTTTCAATAAAGGGGAAAAAATTGCCGTTTTCAGTCGCAACGCCGCTGCTGTAACGGCCCTGTTCAATATATTGGCTGGGGAAGACAAGGATTTCGGAGGCTCCTATCAATACGGAACAACCATTCAAGCCCAATACCTGCCCAATGATAACAGCCCTTACTTCTCCGGCGATCAGGATCTAAATCTTATTGATTGGCTTCGACAGTATTCAAAAGACAAGGACGAGTCTTTTATTCGAGGGTTTCTCGGGCGGATGTTGTTTGGCGGCGAGGAAGTGTTCAAGCGCTCCGGTGTGTTGTCAGGAGGCGAAAAGGTGCGGTGCATGATGTCCAAAATTATGCTATCCAATCCAAACTTTTTAATACTGGACGAACCTACCAACCATCTGGATCTTGAATCAATCACCGCCCTGAACAATGGCTTACAGGAGTTCAACGGCAACATAATTTTCACATCTCACGATTATCAGATCCTGGATTCAGTCGCCAACCGGATCATTGAAATCACTCCGAATGGCCTCATTGACCAGTACATGAGTTACCATGATTATTTGCACAGTGAAAAAGTGATTCAATTGAAAGCGGAGATGTACGGGGAGGCGGTGTTCGCATAGTTTTGTCCTGATTATGACATGTGGCGTTAAACCTTGGTTAAGCAAGCCCCCTCATTTTAAAGTTCCCCTATTTTTGAGCCCGTTTTGAATCACTTTCAACTACAACTATTTCCAGTTCAATTATTTAAGCAATGAAAAGAAATATCCTGTTGGTCGCTGCTCTGTTTGTAACAATCGCCGCTTTTGCTCAAAAAACGCTCCCTTCCGCCAATATAAAAACACTTGAAGGTCAGACTATTAACGTGCAAGAGTTGGGAAAGACTGGCAAAATCACGGTTTTAAGTTTTTGGGCCACCTGGTGCTCCCCTTGCAAAAAAGAACTGGATGCAATTGCTGACTATTACGAAGAATGGCAGGAAAAATATGACATGGAACTCGTGGCCATCAGTGTTGACGATGCACAGTCCTCCGCAAAAGTAAAAGGTCAGGCTAAGGCAAAGGAATGGCCCTACCGGATCTTGCTTGACCCCACCAAAGACCTCCAAACTGCGGCCAATATCGAAGGAGTGCCTTATACAATTGTCCTGGACCACCATGGCAACATTGTCTTCGAGCACCGCGGTTACAGCCCTGGTGACGAATTGGAACTGGAAGAACTTTTTAAGGAATTGAAAAAAAAGGGATGATCGAGGG
>JBJXGO010000226.1:0-6809 GCA_046160345.1 Saprospiraceae bacterium | reverse complement strand
TCCGGGGCGGCCACAAGGGCACGCCCCTACGCGCTCCGCCCAAATCATCCAATTTGATACCGAATTTAATTCCGTCGCAACCCAATATTCCGTTTGACCTTATTCGAATTCCCTGCTCAGGTCAGGTACGGGCGGCCCTCGTGGCCGCCCCGTTCGTGGCCGCCACCAACCTCCCCTCAAACGCCCTTTTCAATACCCCCGCCCGCAAAACCTCCGCCGCCTTCAAACTCCCTTCTATCGTCTCCTCCAGCTTGTCACACACGCTCAGACGACGCTCGATCTCGGATACAATAAGGTGCTGCTCGGAGAGGGGAGGAATTAGTACTTCAAGGTTTTTGATTGGACCCAAAAACAAGTTGGCTTGAGCAGTTGCCTTTTTACCCTTTTCAATTTGCTTCTGCAATAATGGGGACAGAAATTGGTACTCGAAAAACTTTGAGTTGGCAATACTTCGTGGTAATTTTATCAATGCAACACTTCTCACCAGTGTAAATCTAACATTGGAGGGTACACGGCAAACTCTGCCTATTGAACCAGAACATGAAATTAGAATATCTCCTTCCTCTGGATTGCAGCGTTTAATTATCCTCAGATATTCATCTTCAGGAATATAGTCCACATTTGAAAAATCTAAAAAACCATTCTGGATGTTTCTTGCTGATAAAAGATATACCCCTTCCTGTGTTCTCCTAGGGGTGATATGCTCTCCGTCTGTAATTTTAACAGCAAAACTTCCCAACCTCACCCACTTCCACCCCTCCGGCAATTCCCCTTCCACTATATCAGCATTCGTCAACCTCCCCTCAAACGCCCATTTCAACACCGCCTGCCGATACACTTTCAACTGCTGCCGAGCCGTTTTTAATTGCTCCACCCCATGATCCAATTCACTGAAAATCTCTTCTATTTTGGTGACGATGGCGTGCTGGACGGGGAGCGGCGGGAGGACAAAACTCATCTGTTCTATTTTACCAGATGATATATTTGGCTGTGCTCCTCCATAGGCATCTTTTTCAATTGCTCTCTTTAGTGAATTTATTTGGTAGTATAAAAATTGACGATCTAACACTTTAGAATTCAATATCTTAAACTTCCCAACCCGCTGATTCTGATACGCTTTTTCATTGGTGCCAAATAGTCCAAATTTACCTGTTGTTGCACCGGACATAGCAACTAGAATATCTCCTTTTTCTACTAAAAAATCTTCAAATTCAGTTCTGTCTTTAACTCTTACTGATTTTTCCGTTGAAACAATTCCTCCATTAATATCTGATATGCGAATTACAGGTATCCCTTCATTCGTATATTCTGTACTTTTGAAAGCGAACCCATTTTTCATTTTGCATACCTCTCCCAATCTCACCAATTTCTATCCTTCCGGTAATTCATTCATAATCAATCAATTTTCAAAAGAGAGAAAGTTGTGTTTCTTTTTTCGGATAAAAGACTCCGATAATTACAAAGGGATTCTTTGCTCGTCTAAAATGCCACTCTTTGGTGGTGCCCAGAAAAAGATAGATGTCCTTATACAAGCGAAAACTTTCATCATACTTTTTGCCTACTTTTTCAAGCGCCTTCTTTTCGTCGCCTTCAGCATCCCGGAGGCAGTTCCAGTAAAGTGCGCCAATTTCCCAATCTTCGATCATCAGTCGGGAACTCTGCCCTGCATCATCTTCGAATCGGTAAAAAAACTTGTAAGGTACTTTTGGGAAAACCTTTCGAGGTTCTTCGGAAGTGTTACTAAAAAGGGATAATTGCTGTTGAAGCGCAAGCCAAACGGGCTTCCAGTCGGTTGTATCCGCTTCGATTTCAAACCCGGTAATTGACGTTGGCTTGAAGGTAGCCAGAGAGACATTAGAGGGGCTGCGGAGTCCTCCCACAATTGGGCGAGGTTGGTATAAACCTTGTTTAAGCAGATTTTTTTCCGCGCATCCCAGTTATGGTCTGTGTTAAGGCGTTCTCCAACGACCAAATCTTTAAATTCGTAATCCCGGGGGGAATGGCTTTCGGGGCGAAAGTCATCGGTACGTTTTTCTACATCCAATTCTATCCAGGTGTATTTGGTTCGCTGAACAACACCGGAACTCTTTAACTCATAAAGAAAACTCAACGGAACTGGATACAGGCGTATCCAGGAACCGTCCTCCAAAAAACCTGCGGTACATACTAATTCATCATAATTACGGGAGGGAAGCGGATAGGTTGTAACAGATAATAGGATCTTCTTTCTAGGCATAAATAATATTTTTTAGTGCATTGTTCAAAGGTGTTTTACTTCGTAATTGAATGCTGGCAATTGCATAATGGCATTTGCGAGATGGCTTCTATGACAATCACAGCTGTGTGCTTCAAAGCAGGTAATGGCGACCCTATCGTGTTCGTGCAATAAATCAATAATAGTTTGCTGTGTGTTTTTTGTACGCGGTAGAACCTCCGCCCTATATTGTTGAAACAAGGCATCCCGGTCAGCCCGCGTTTGCATGTTTTGACGATTTTCGCTGTCAATTCCAACCTCCGGGAAATGGTAGAATAAAATCCCGAGCCCTTCGCAGGCTCCTTTCAGTTGGCTTTTGCTGAACCCATATTTCATACTAAAGGAGTTTTTCCTTACGTCGCACAGTACTTTTACATCTAATTTTATTAATTTATTTAGGTACTCCTCCAGTGAAATCCCTTCATATCCAATTGTAAACAGGCATTTTTTATCGCTGACCGGAATGTGTGATTTAACGACTGAGCGTTCCGTCTCGTTGAGGATTTTATCAGCGATTTTACTTTTTATAGCGTAATAGGGGAATTTTCGATAGGTAATAGCAATCAGTTCATCAGAGGATTTATGCTCATACAGGTGCTTGAGTGCCTTTATAGTATCTACATCTTGTTTGCGCAGTGAAAGCAGGAAGTTTTCAGGTGTGTCTTTTTTCCAGTGTTGCTCTGTTGCGCTAACCAGCCCATATTTTGAAAGTGTGCTTAGGTCTGCATTGGCCTGGAAAGAAAAACAGCCGTATTTGTAGGGGACAAAATCAAAGTTTGCCTCCTTTTGCATTTTTGAAAATAAAAATAGCAGTTTCTGCAATTGTAGTTTCTCCAATTGATTATCAAATACTTGCAGCAATGAAAGCAATATTTTTCTCCGATAGTACATTCCTGTCTTTCTTTTTGGCAAAGGTAAAAAACAAAATGTTTTAAGCAGCCAATACTTCGTTTAATTCCAAAATCATCTCCTCCGCCTGCGGGCCGAACACCTGATACAATTTGCCCAATCCCCCTGCGGCATTGAACGGGCTGAGGTCAAAATCCTCGCGGTCAAGGTGGAAAGAGGTGGCCACGAAATCCTTCATCATCCGCAGCCATTGCATTTGTTCTTCGCTGAATTTCACGGCCCCCGCTTGTTTGCGGAACACCCATTCCTGGAAGTTTTTGTCCACGGTTTTGTCGTAGGCCGTCAGCGTCTCGTCGTTGCCGATCATGCGGCGGATGAGCGAGACCAGGGCCATGAGTTCGTGTTTGGGTTGTCCGTTGGCCTTTTCCAGTTGTTCCCAAGCGCGCCACACGTGTAAGGGCGCGAGCGTGGGCTTGGCGTTTTTGAGGGTTTCGGACAGGTCTTTGATCATTTTGAAACTCAGATCGCGACGCTGGTAGGGCTGTCCGTAGAAAATTTGCAGGGCCGTGATCTCCGTTTTGTGCGCTTCGATCCAGTCGCGGAACTCGTTCACGAGCGTTTCAGCGCCGGCCTTATTGTCTTTTACCCAGCCGATGTCCACGATCTCGTCCGGATTGATATGGTCAATGATCTGGTCGTATTTTTTTCGCACATCTATCACGAAATCCCGCAGATCGGGATTGTGGAAAACAGCGATAGCCGCGTCTGTCAATGCGGAATGCTGAATATGGAATGCGGAATCCAAGTCGGCTGGACTGGCGCCGGGCATAGCACTTGCCACTTCGAGGCGGATACTTTCGACCGTATCGGGATCGTGGGCATTGAGCAGTTGTTTCACCACCTGCGGGATGGTTTTGCCCCCGGCGTGTTCGGCAAAGGTCTTTTGCTCGCGCTCGTTGATCTGTTTGTCCAGTCGGATGAGGCGGTTCGCCAGGGTGCTGAGCAGGTCCTCGTCGGTATTGCCCACCGACACCGCATCGAGCACTTCCTTGAGCGACGCGCCGGGTTTCTTTTCGAGCGGACGGCTGTCGGTCTTCTGGCTTTTTTCCACCCCGATGGCGTCAATGATCACAAAATGATCCTTGGTGAATTTGGCCGCCGGGGTGCCGCTGGTGCGCAGTTCTTCGAGACTGCAAGTGCGGGTGCCGCGGCCTTTCATCTGTTCGTAATAACTGCGGCTTTTCACGTCGCGCATAAATAGCAACACCTCCAGCGGACGAATGTCGGTGCCCGTGGCGATCATGTCTACCGTAACGGCCACACGGGGATAATACCCGGTGCGGAACTGCCGAAGCACCGATTTGGGGTCTTCCTCGCTGCGGTACGTGATCTTTTTGCAAAAATTATTGCCCTCCGCAAATTCATCCCGAATGATCTGAATAATATCGTCGGCATGGCTGTCGCTCTTGGCGAAGACCAGCATTTTGGGGGTTTCAAATGTGCCGTCCGCGCCTATTCTGTCGGGGAACATAGCGGGCAATTGTTCCCGCACCGCCTTGACAATCAGGCGAATCTGATTGACATTCACCACATCATTATCCAACTGCTTGGCCGTGTATTCCACGTTTTCGTCGAGGGTATTCCAGAACTGTTTCCGGGTCAGTTTTTCGCGGGTACCGATGTATTCGCCCAAAGCCAGGGCTGCACCTTCTTTCGTGATTTTTGTGACGATCTCAAACACGTTGTACGGCACCAGCACCCCGTCTTCCACGGCTTTGCGGTAACCGTAATCGCAGACCAGGTTTTGGTTGAAATAGCCAAACGTGCGGTTGTCCGGCGTGGCCGTCAGCCCGATCTGGAAGGCATCGAAATAATCCAGCACCTGTTTCCAAAGGTTGTAAATGCTGCGGTGGCACTCGTCAATGACGATAAAATCAAAAAACTCCGGGGGCGTGCGCTCGCTGTACACCACCGGGAGCGGTTCCTTGGGCATCCACTTTTCATTGGGATTTTCCTCCTCATTCCGCTCGTCGAGTTCTTCCCCTTTCAGGATGGAATACAGGCGTTGTATCGTGCTGATATACACCTGACTATCGCCCGGAATGAAGGAACTGCTGAGGCGGGTCACGCCGTAGAGTTCGGGGAACAGGCGGTTGTCGTCCTGCGGCTCGAAACGCCGGAATTCCTGTTCTGCCTGCTCGCCGAGGTTTTTGGTATCCACCAGAAACAGCACCCGTTTGGCCTTGGCGAATTTGAGCACCCGGTAAATAAACGTGATGGCCGTGAAGGTCTTGCCCGAGCCCGTCGCCATTTGAATCAGGGCTTTGGGACGGTTTTCCCGGAAGGAGTGCTCCAAATTGGAAATTGCGGTGACCTGGCAATCGCGCAAGCCCCCGGGCTGCAAAGCAGGAATATCAAAAAACCTGGCGCGAAGTGTTTTCTCCTCTTTGACCCATTTCTGGAACGTTTCCGGGCGGTGGAAACTGAATTCCGGCCGGGAGCGCGGCTTTGGGTCGTGGTAATCCGTGAAACGGGTCACTTCGCCCGTGCTCTCGTACACGAAACGCAGCGGGTCGTTGTTCAGGTGCTTGAGTTTGGCTGCGGCGTATTCGCCCGATTGTTCTTCTACCGTGGTCAGCCGCACTCCTTCTTCCGGGCGTTTCGCCTCGATCAAACCCACGGGCTTTTTGTCCACAAACAACACATAATCCGCCGGGCCCACATCCGTGAGATACTCGCGCACGGCGATGCCCAGGGCGGCACTCAGGTTTACTTTTGTTTTGTCCTGAATTACCCAGCCGCAGGCGAGCAGCTGCGCATCTATTCGGTCGCGGGCGAGTTGTTCCGGGTTTTGGTTGGGCATGGCGGGAAGATTGTGTTTTGGCAGGGCAAGTATAAGGTAAAGGTGGTGTGCTTTGCTGAGATAAGGTTAACTCAGCTTTTTTTGGGATAAAACAATTAACGCTTTCAAGGCCTTCACCGATAAATATTGACCATCAATTTTGCGGTGAAGCATTCGATGGCAGTTAGAGCAAACTAATGCGAGATCTTCCAAAGTATTTGTTCGTGGGCCACTGGCAGCAATAGGGAATTTATGGTGGCATTCTATAAAATCCTGACCGTAAACGGTTTGAAAATTGAAGCCACATGCCTCACAATATAGGTGGCCGCGATTGCTGAAACCTGCTACCCGGTGCTCAAGGCAGAGGTAGTAATTTTCGAGGGAAGTAGAGCAATGGTGGATTCTTGTATTCATTGGGTGCGTGACGGATTTCTAGAGGCAAGAATACCCCATTTCTTTGGCATGGCAAAAACCATGACAGTTTTTCTAATATTTCACGCAAACCCTTCCGAGCCCTAAACCGACCAATTCCATCGAGCACCTTATCGAAGAAATCCTTTTTAGTGCTCCGCCGGGTAATGGCATTGAGCTTCATAGCAATGATATCCGGAGCAGACGCCAAGCGGATACCCTTCACTGTTTCGATGGGTGAAGGGCTTGAGGGCATCCATCTTCATGAGCGCTTTCAGGAGTCCCAAAGTGTCGGGAGAGACTGTGTTTTCGTAAAGTATTTGAAATCAGTGGGTTTTAGGTTCAAAATCAGGCATAGAAAAGACAGCACCTCTTGTGTTGTGGCAAACCAGGCATTGGCATCTCAGGGGGAGGATAGGGCGGAGTATGGAACCAGGCTTTTTAAAGAACTGG
>JBJXGO010000225.1:0-14409 GCA_046160345.1 Saprospiraceae bacterium | reverse complement strand
GTGCAAGGTTATTCCATCAGTGGCAATGTGCAAACACACTGGGGCGTGCCTATGGAAGAAATAAGGGTAGAAATAGGCGGGGGCACATCCGGGTTTGTCCTGACAGATTCGCTGGGGAATTTTGAATTTGTCAATGTACCCGTCGGAGGCAATTATTCGATCAAACCTATTCACGACCATAACGACTTAAATGGCGTGACCACCTATGATTTGGTGCTGATTTCCAAACACATACTGGGCATAGAGGCGCTGAATTCTCCGTGGAAGATGGTGGCTGCAGATGCGAACCAAAGTGGCTCCATCACTACTTTTGATATCGTAGAAACCCGCAAGGTCATCCTGGGCATCAACCCCAATTTTCCTGCCAACACTTCCTGGCGTTTTCTTCCAGCCTATACCATTTTTGGCGATCCTGCCAACCCTTTTATGGGCGGGTTGCCTCCGGATAACATCTCCATTAACAACCTGCAAGCCAATTATTCAGGCGCAAGTTTTAAAGGCATTAAAGTGGCGGATGTAAATAACACCGCTATTGGGAATTGAGTATGCCTCTGTTCAAAAGCGAGCAGTAACTCGTCGCTTTCACTCATTCACTCACACATTCCATGAAGCACTCCGCAAAAGAAAGATTCCTGCATTACGTAACGATTGACACTCAGAGCGATCCGGACAGTCCAACACAACCCAGCACCGAAAAACAAAAAAATCTGGGTCGTATACTTGTAAAAGAGCTTTTGGCGATGGGCATTTCTGATGCGCATTTGGATGCGTATGGCTATGTGTATGGCACGATTCCGGCAAACACGGATAAAAAAGTGCCCGTTATCTGCTTTTGTTCGCACATGGACACATCGCCCGATTGTTCTGGCGAAGGTGTAAAGCCAATGATCCATGCCAATTATAAAGGCCAGGATCTGGTCTTGCCCGACGATAGATCCGTAGTGATCAGAATGAGCGAGCACCCGGACCTGAAACACCAAATGGGCAATGATATCATCACAGCCAGTGGCGCCACGCTCCTGGGCGCCGACAACAAAGCCGGCCTGGCGGCCATTATGAGCGCAGCGCATATCCTGTTGAACAACAAGCAGTTGAAACACGGTAAAATTCGAATCCTTTTTACTCCCGACGAAGAGATCGGTCGCGGAGTGGACAAGGTGGATATGAAAAAGCTGGGCGCTAAATTTGGCTATACCATTGATGGCGAAACTGCTGGCAGCATCGAAAACGAAACCTTTAGTGCCGATGGAGCGGTAGTCACCATTCATGGTGTTTCGGCACATCCTGGTTTTGCCAAGGGCAAGATGGAAAATGCGTTGAAAATCGCAGCCCGCATCGTGGCCAAATTCCCCGACAAACTCAGTCCCGAACACACAGAAGGCAAACAGGGTTTTATACACCCGGTTCATTTTGAAGGGAATCTCGAAAAGGCTACCATCAAACTCATTCTGCGCGACTTTACGGAGGCCGGCTTGAAGCGACATGGAAAAAGCCTGCAGCGCATCGTGGATGCTGCAATTAAACCCTTTCCCAATAGCAGGGCAGAAGTGAAGATCACTGAGCAATACCGCAATATGGGCAAGGTGCTGCGCCGATACCCGCAGGTAGTGGCCAATGCCCTGGAAGCCCTAAAACGCGCAGGATTCCCCAACCCGATACAAAGCAGCATTCGTGGCGGCACCGATGGTTCCAGACTTTCCTTTATGGGCCTGCCTTGTCCCAATCTTTTTGCCGGAGAACACGCGTTCCACTCCAAACAGGAATGGGTATCCGTGCAAGACATAGAAAAAGCCGCCGAGACGATCGTACACTTGGCGCAGATCTGGGAGGAGCGCAGCTGAGTTGTTTGGCGAAAAAATGCAGTGCTTGGCATTTCATTGCCAAGCACTGCAAAAAATCAAGCGATAAAAGGTGTTATTGTATTCTAATTGTTGTGTCTAACACATTGCCCCATACAGGTACAAAGCCGGGGCCATTCGGCATCACGCCCCAGGAAAGAATTGCACGGACACGAACCAGGGTGCCAGTTACCAACGTAGCCGAAGGGATAATGTCCCGGTACACAGCATAAGAAATAGGATGCGTTGGATTTGGCAGAGGCGGTGCATAAGGTCCGTCAAATACATTGACATAGCCAGAGCCCACGTTCTCCCCTATGAGTTGATCTGAGAAGTCGCCATCGTTGTTCCAATTGACATAAAAGGCCACATATTCAAACGATCCACGTGTACCCGGAACTGCAGCAACTCCAGGTACATGCGTGCAACAAATGGGTATTTCTCCGGCGTACCCAAATCGTCGTTTGATTTGGACCACAGCCTCAAGGCGATTTTCTGGCGGATAGTATCCCACGCAGGTAAGTTGTTCAAAAAAGGTATTTCCTTCTTGCGGAGCTAATAAAAAATTAGGCTCTTTGTTGGCCTCGAACAATTCTACTCGTGCTTTTTGAAGGATTTTGGCAGCATTTTTCTGTTCGCCTTTTGCAGACGACTCTAGAGCGGCCAGGTAATCCTTGACAGATTTGTCAGTCATGATTTTTGTGTTTTTAGGGCTCGATAAAACAACAGATCCGGAAAGAAAAGGTGGATAAGATCAAAAAACGCTATGGGCGTCCCCGAGTTTTTTTGTTTAGTTGCCTGTGTTTCAAAGAGAAGGTGTTTTTTCGGGCCTTTTGGTGAATGGTTTTGGAGGATTCAAGATGAAATCTCTCCGTTATGGAAGCCAGATTAAACAAACGAAGGAGGAGTGAGAAATTTCTTGTCTGGCAAAAGTGTCGGGATCTTAATTATTTATCTCTAAATTTTCTATTAATTTAAAATAAAAATCCGATAAAATCAATTTTTTTTGATAAAAACATTGTTTATACTGAGGGGTTCAAGATGACATTTCTCCGATAAAGGCCTTTTGGGGCATGAAAGCAGCAAGGCGACCGAGATTTACACGCATATCACAAAAAAAAGTTGGGATAAAAAAAAACTCCTTAGATGATTTGGATATTTGAGGAATACGCTTACTCTTAAACTTTAAAAAATCCTAAATGAATCCAGCGTCTCCCCATTTTTTATTTGCTATACAGTTGCGTGAATCCAGCCAGCATGGCAGGATTCACGCAATGTGTGTTTGCGGATTAGGTGGTGACAAAGCGAGTTTTCGCGTAATGGGGGCTATATAGGGGGAGTTGCGGGAGGCCAACGTTGGGCTCAATCTGACAAAATAAAAAACGATCCAATTTTGAGTTGATATTTGGTATTATTTCTCAAATATGTATCTTTGATGCGATCAAACGATGGCATCATGATTCATAAATACTACGAAGGGACACCCCAAATAATCAATTTGTCGACCGAGATTGGCCGGTTGTTAGGTGTTGTAGATGCTACACATCTTAGGAAGCCGCAGACTGAACTTAGGAAAAGAAATAAAGTAAAGACCATTCGTGCTTCATTGGCAATTGAAGGGAATACGTTGAGCGAAGATCAAATTACTGCGATCATTGACAAAAAACGTATCGTTGGCCCTGCAAAAGACATCAAAGAGGTGGAGAATGCGATTCGAGTTTATGATAATCTTTCAAGCTTTGACCCTTTTTCGAAAATATCTTACTTAGAAGCGCACGGGCAGTTAATGTCAGGTCTGGTGGATATGCCGGGGCAGTTTAGGACTGGTTCAGTCGGAGTGATTCAAGGGGACAGAATAGCGCATTTAGCCCCACCGGGATGGAATGTCGATAATTTGATGACAAACTTGTTCAGTTATCTTAAAGAAGGAGCGGACAACCTGATCATCAAGAGTTGCGTGTTCCATTATGAAATGGAGTTTGTTCATCCTTTTATGGATGGAAATGGAAGGATGGGGCGATTATGGCAAACAGTGATTTTAATGCGGGCAAATCCCGTGTTTGAATATTTGCCAATTGAACAAGAAATAAAGAAGAGTCAGGAGAAATACTATAATGTCTTGAGTCAATGCGACAAGGAAGGACTATCCACAAAATTTGTTGAATACTTATTGGATAAGATAAGGTTGAGTTTAACTGAATTAGTGGACACTCAAAGGGAGAATTTCACGGACATGGGACGCTTAAATTACTTCCTGGACCAAATAGGCATGGCTGTTTTCACAAGGAAGGACTACCTTAAGGTGTTCCCAAAAATCTCAACCGCAACTGCTACGAGGGATTTGAGAAAAGGCGTTGAGGAAGGAGTGTTAACAAGGAAAGGCAGTGATCGATTAGCAACTTATCAAAAGGTTTAAATAACGATGTCACGGTGACATCCGACGGAGATGTACTTTTTTTCAATTCTTGTTTTGACAATGCTCCTTATCATATAGGCAACGCGTACTCAGGAAGCTTTACGTTTACGTTTTCAAATCCGGTTGCTGGTGTATCTTTAGACTTTGATACATTCGACTTTGATAATGTTGACGACCCGCCTGCAGGGGTTGAAGTAGTAACCCTTGAAATTAATGGAGCCCCCTATCCGCTCACGGATGCCGGGTTACCATCTCTATGTAACAGTACACAAACAGTGCTTACTCCCTCGGGGGGCTTCAATCCCCAGCTTGTCCAGTAGGCTTTTTTACGCGCGCAGCTTGTGAAGATATCAATATTCAAACACCCATCAGTACCATCACCATCACGAACACCATTTTTAATGGAACTGGACAAGTAGGAGGGATTAATCTTGCTATTTATTTTTGCTGCCCCCCTTGTGTAGTGAAGGCGGGTTTGATTCCTGCCAGTCCGCTCGATCTTTGTGTGGGCGACCTCGCCACTGTGCCGCCCGCCACGCCAAATGTACCCTTTTGCAGTACATCCTTTTTTCAGACCCGGGAGATACCCTTGGCAGCATCGTTTCGATCAGCAACACACCCAGTTTTTTCTTCGATCCATCTGTGATGCAAGAAGGGGTCACTTATTATATCGCTGCCATTGCAGGTCAGGAAATCAACGGCGATGTGGACTTGAGTGACAGATGCCTAGACGTCTCCAACGCGGCCGTTCCGGTGACCTGGCGGCCCAAGCCCAGCGTCTCTTTTTCTATTGACAATCCGGATGTTTGTAATGGTGATTGTGTGAATGTGCTTCTTGAATTTACTGGCGATCCGCCCTTTTCCTTAACCTATGCCACACCGTTCACGGGTCAAACAATAAAGACCTTCATAGAACCGGAATAATACAATTCTGTATTCCTTTAAATGCACAGCCAGGAAGCGTGAATATTCAAGCTATAAAACTGACCGACAAATTCTGCGTTTGCGAGTGATTATTGTGCTCAATTTAGAAGCCCAGCATACTTATCACTCGCAAACGCAGAATTTGTCTGTCAGCTTTATGGCTTGAATATTGAACTTTTGCTCTGGCGTATTCGGCGGTATGCAGAACGTTAGTATCCCAAAATGATTCGTATATATTTTGGTTTGAATTCCGGTGTAAGTGTTGTCATAAGTTAATGTGAAAGGCGGTTCGCCACTCAGTTCAACCTTAACGTCGACACAATTGCCTTTGCATACATCCGTTTTGTCGGAAGAAAAAGAGACGCTGGGCTTGGGCCGCCAGGTCACCGGAACGGCTGCGTTGGAGACGTCTAGGCATCTGTCACTCAAGTCAACATTGCCGTTTAGTTCTTTGCCCGCGATGGCAGCGATGTAATAAGTGACCCCTTCCTGCATCGCTGCCGGATCGAAGGTAAAATTGGGCGTGTTGCTGATTGAAACGATACTGCCAAGGGTATCGCCAGGGTCTGAAAAAAGGATATACTGTAACATTGTGCCCGCGGGCAAGACATTTGGCGCGGCCGGCGGTACGGTAGCGACTTCTTCAGGACAAAGGTTGAGCGGAGCGGAGGGAATCAAACCCGCCTTCACTACACAAGGGGGGCAGCAAAAAGCAATGTCAAAAAGGATCCCTAATGCATCTCCGTTATAATAGGTATTCGTAACCTTGATTGTGCTGATCGGAGTGGTAATGTTGAGTCGTTCACAAGATCCCGGACCCAAACCGCCTGTGGACCGCAAGCCACCTGACCCATCAACGATAAGAGGGACGGCGAAGGGACAACTACTTGCCGAACCGGCATTTGGAAAAGGAAAGGGAACGCCATTGATTTCAAGCGTCACGACTTCATAAATTGGAGGACCTCCTTGAACAAGTTGAAAATCGAATGAAGTAAAGTTGAAAGTTACGCCACCAACCGGCTCTGAAAAAGCGTATATCCAACTGCCCTCCTGAATATAATAAGGGCTCCCCCCAGGACATGGATCAACAGAAGTAATTAATGTGTAACCCTCAGTTGAAACGTTGACATCGGCGCAAGGAAATTGTTGCAAGCCAGATTCAACGGTTATTTGGTTTGGACAATTCTGTGCCTGTATGCCTGCGCTTATCATCAAAATACAGAACAGAAACACAGCTTTTAGAAAAAACAGTTTGGGCTGGGGCAATGAAAGAGTATGTACCATAGGATTTTGATTGGATGTCAGAAATAGGTTTGCTGTTGGAGGAAAACCTCCTGTTTGGTCATTTCACAATCGTCACGTCCCCCTTGTACTTGACAGTGGAACCATCTTTTAAGAGCACCTCGAAATAATAAACATACACTCCGGGCATCATCGGCTGGTTGCGGAAAGTGCCATCCCATCCGCTGCCGGGCGTGTTTGTTGGCATGGTTTCCCTGGCAAACAAGGCATTGCCCCATCGGTCGTAAACATGGAAATTACGCAGCTCCTGAACTCCCGGGCCGGAGAAGACGCTCAGAAAGCCGTTTTCATCGGAGCCTGGAGAAAACACATTTGGTACATATATATTGACCGACTTGTTTACGCTGATCCTTATTTCCCCGGAGGTAAAACAACCCTCCTGATCAAACGCTTCCACAATAATAAACCCCGAGTCAAGCGCTATCATCGTGGGATTGACACAGTCGTAACAAGAGAGCGAAAATGGCGAATGAAATGCAACAGAGTCAATGACAAAATTGGCCTCTACATTGATCTGGATTTGTTGACCAAGGTTCGCGTCAATCTGTGAATCCATGACCAGGGCATACCCCGGATTCACAGGTTCATAGGTGGTGACGATGGTTTGGACGCTGTCACAACCATTGGCCGCTGTGAAAGTATACACCTGTGTACCCGCTTCCATTATGTTACAAGTCGTACGGATTAGGGTTGAAGCAATGGGCAGCGCCAGATTCACCGTATGATTTTCAAGCGCTGTACAACCATAAGCATCCGTGGCGACTACCGAATAAGTGCCTGCCTGTGAGATACTAATTGTTGGCCCCGTTATTCCATTGGACCAGGTATAAGTAAGGGCATTGCCCGATGCGGTCAAAAGGGCGCTGCCCCCTGAACACAGGCTGTGCAAGCCGTCAATATGAACGAATGGACTGGCGGGAATTTCTGCCTGTATGAAGGCTGTGCCACTGCAACCGAGTGCATTGGTCACTGTTACGGTGTAAGTGCCTGATTGGACCACCTGAATGGCCGGCCCGCTGTTCCCATTGCTCCAAAGATAACTATCAAAGCCGCTTCCGGCGCTCAGGGAAAGCTGCTGGTCACACAAGTAGGCCTGCTGGGCGATCGATATGTTCAAAGGAGGCGCCGAATTGAGGTCAAAAGAACTGGTAACCGTGCAGCCGAAAGCATCGGTTGCAGTCACAAAGTAGGTGTCTGCCTGGGTTACAAATATGTCCGAAGCCGTCTCCCCATTAGACCAAATGTACGACGAGAACCCACCAGAGGCCATTAAGCCATTGGTTTGGCCCGAACAAAGAGTTGGATTCCCTGTAATACTCAATGGAGGCAGGGGCGATACGGTAATCTGTGTGCTCGCTGTTCCGCTGCAACCGTTACCGTCGGTCACGGTAACGGAAATGGGTAAAGGCGGCGTTATCAGGATACTGGCGCTGCTTGCCCCATTGCTCCATAAAATGGTGGAGTAGGCGCTGTCAACGGACAGCATTGCCGCAGCGCCCGGACACACGCTTGTCGGGCCTGCAATAAGTGGCACAGGCGTTGGGAACAAGCCTACCGTGTTGCTTGCGCTGGAGGTACAACCGTTCCCGTCGGTCGCGGTCACCGTATAAATTCCTGCTGCACTCACCGTGATGCTTTGCTGGGTAGATCCGGTATTCCACAAGTAAGTCCCAAAACCGGCAGAAGCATCCATATTCGCGGTCCCGCCTGGGCAAATCTGCACCGGGCCATTTAGTTCAACAAGTATCTGAGCCGGTATGGCGACGATAATCGAAGCCGCCCCCGTACATCCCTGGGAATCGGTCACCACTACCTGGTAGTCGCCATTCATGTTCACGATAGTTTGCGGTCCTGAGGCCGCGAAACCGCCAGGACCGGCCCAATCATACTGGCTGAAGCCTGCACCCGTATTTAGCACCAGTTGTCCATCACAGGCATAGGGAAGCTGGCTTATGCCTATGCTTGGGTTAGGCAATGCCTGAACGAAGACATTGTTTGTCGCGGTACAACCTTGTTGGTCTGTCACGGTGACGGTATAGGTGTTTTCGACAGCGACCAGGATATTGGAACTTATCTCGCCTGAGCTCCATGCATATTGGGTAAAATTGGGGCTCGCGCTCAAAATGGCAGTAGCTCCGGAGCAGAATATTGAGTCTCCTGTAATTTCAACATTTGGAGATGAGGGGATGGTAACCACCGCGACAGTGCTGCCAGTGCATCCATTGCCATCCCCAACCGTTACTGAATAATTGCCAGAAAGGACAACCGCAATGCTCTGGCCCGTTTGGCCAGTGCTCCATTGATAAATGGAAAACCCGGTTCCGGCATCAAGGTTAATCTGGCCGTTACAGGTATAAGGCGATTCCTGTATCTGTGGTTGGAGATTGGTGGCTGAAATGAGGGTGTGGGTATCGGTTGCGGTACAACCATTGGCAGCGGTTACAGTTACCGTGAACACGCCAGCTGTGTTCACCGAAATACTTGAAGTGTTTGCCCCTGTACTCCATGCGTATGCATCAAAACTTCCAGTGACCGAAAAAGTGGCCGTTCCTGAAGTGCAAATCTGGTTGAGCCCACTGATTTGGGGCTTGGGCGGCAGCAGGTTTTCAACGGTCAAGGTATCCGTCGCGGTACAGCCAAACGTATCTGTAACCGTAACAGCATAAAACCCGCCGCTATCAATACTGACAGAGGCATTGTTGGCGCCGTTATTCCAGACATATTGACTAAAACCCGGGGGCACGCTTAAGGTGTCGCTGACACCCTGACAAATAGAAGGCAAACTGGAAATTGCAACAGTGGGCAATGGTGGTATGTCGGCGACAAAACTGCTCGTTCCCGTACAGCCTTGCGCATTAGTAACAGTAACGGCATAGGCGCCGGAGCTATCAACCGTAATGGTCGAACCGGCCGCGTTGTTGCTCCATAGGTAATCGGCATAATTTGCCCCGGTCAGGAGAGATAAAGTGCCGTCGCAGGCAAAAGGAGCAGCCGTAATGACCGGGGTCGGCGACGTGACGCTGCTTAATATATGACTGCCGGTTCCGGTGCAGCCATTGAAGTCTGTAACCGTAATGGAATAGACGCCTGATAGACTGGCCACAATCTCAGACGTGTCGGCCCCGGTATTCCAGGCATAGATGGCATAGCTGTTGGACACACTGAGCAGGGCGCTTGTAGTATCGCACATTACATCGGGGCCTGTAATGCTTGGTGGCATAAAAGAAACCTCCTTTACTTTCAGGCTATCCATACTGACACATCCATTCGATTTGGTGGCCGTAACCGAATACGTTCCGCCTGTAGCTACCAAAATGGACGTCCCGGTTTGTCCATTACTCCATACATAAATAGCGGTATCGGGGAGCATGACTGCTAAGGTCAAAGGAGTACCGCTGCACAAACTGGTGTCTCCCGCAATACTTACCGGTGGTTGGAAAACAATATTGACCGTATAAGTACTTGTCCCTTTGCAGCCAACGGAATCCGTAACTATCACACTGTACGTATTGGAGTCGGTTACCATTATGGCTTGCGTCGTACTATCGTTGCTCCACAAAACGGCGGCAAATCCTGATCCGACGCTTAGCAATACTTGCCCCAGGCAGGTGTCCACAATGCCGGCGATGATTGGAACGGGATTGTCTTTGGCTTGTATATGGACAGAGCTTGTGCCAATACAACCGCCCGGATTGGTTACGGTAACCGTATAATCCCCTGGCATAGAAATAGAGATAGCCTTGGTGGTGGCGCCGTTGCTCCATAGGTATTGGGCAAACGTGTCCTTCACTATCAGGCTTGCATTTGCACCGGAACAGATAGCTGCAGGCGCCTGGATGATGGGTGCAGGTTGAGGCCAGATATTTATTGCCAGGCCTCCCAAGCCGGGGCAATCTTGTGAAAAAGCGGTGTTTGCTGAAAAAAAAAGGCTAATTGGCAGGATGTAGCACAGTATGAGATTAATAGGAAAGCAGGTAGTATTCATCCTAAATAAGTTTTAAGTATTGATGTATTGCAACCTTAACTTATCAAAGGTACCACCCTTATGGACGAAAAAAAAGGACACTTTTATGAGATTATTCCAAATGATTTTGCCCCGAGTGGTGTTCTCAGCTTGAGCCAATCCCCGTTTAGCCTCAAAACCGATCTCAAGCCGCCGCGCCTGTGATCTTTTGACCCAGCGCCACTTCGGTGAGTAGCCATGCTCTAACAGGTTGAACCGTGCCCGGTAAATTCATTTTTTAGAAGTTTAGAGGGCCAAGGTATGGGTTAAACTGAAAATCTGTGATGGGCAAATTGAAGGCCTGTCATCGAAGGTCTTCAAAGTAGAATTTCCTGAAAAAGAGGAAGTAGCTCAACACCGAGATCACGGTGAACAAGATCATTATTATTCTCCCGAGGTCTGTCCCAACGGTAAGCCCAATTTCGTAAGTGTTTGCAATGAAGAGCGTGGTCACAGCATACAACACAACCTCTCTTTTGCTGGCTGCGACGGCAAAAAGCGGAAGCATGGTCAGCAAATACCAGGCATGCATGACGGGCGAATAGAGGATAAATACCAGGAGTATGATCCGAAAAGCGCCATAGAAAAACTGCTTGTTATCTTTAGCAGAAACTACGAAATAAGACATCCATGCCGCCAGGAGCAAAGCAATTATTTGAAAAAACGGCTTTATTTTAAGTCCCCAATAGATCTTATCCTGCAATAATGGGTCAACCGCACCCAGGCTTGGGCCGGTTTGAGGCCACAGGTACGCAAACAAATAAGCCAAAAGTTCCGTGACCGACTTCACCGGCTCTTTTATTTCATGATAGGCCATTGGGATGCGAATGGTATCCAGGCCTTCCCATATCGGCCAATACGTGAGGCAAAGCACCGCCACGCTACAGAGCAACGCAAATGCCAGTTGACTGAATTTCAAGCCGTTGTTCTTCCTGCTGTATATCGCATACACGACCAGCAAGCCTCCAAAAAGGGGAAAAAGCATAAACTTTGTCGCCCCCATAAGCCCGATTGAAACCCCTGACAACCAAAGGCGGTTTTGAACGATCGCCAAAATAAAAATACATATCAAAAGGCAGGAAAGCAGGTCAATGTGCATCTGACCTATGCCTTGTAACAAGAAAATCGGATTGAGGCACAGCACGCTTTGCGCCAGGACCTCATCCAGATCAATAGCCCTGGCGATATACTTAACCAGAAAAAAAATAGCGATCGCCCAGCACGCCATTCCGATCTTCATCCAGATCAGGTCGGCCAGTATATGCTCGCCTCCAAGCCATGCGACGGCCTTAAAAAACGCCAACGGAACCGGTCCATACTGGTTGGGGCAATCCTGCCAGTGCGGGTCGGTCATAGCAAAAAACGGATGCATGGTATTGACCGATGCATCCGTATAGGTCAAAAGGCCGTCGAGTGCCAGTTGCCCCTGGAGGATATAGACATAAAAGTCTCTTGAAATCAGGGGAGGCATGGCAGCAAAAAGTGCCAATCCGATCCAAAAGGCCAGTTTGAGTTCGGCTGCTGAGCCTCGCTTGATCTGCTGGTAATAACCGAGGGCCCAAACAACCAATCCTGCCATATAGACAGTAGCAAAAAGCGGGGCGGGAAAAATATAGCCCGCGCATTGCGCCCAAAAGGGGACAAGGACCAGGGCAAATCCGGAAAGAATAGTAAGGCTGGGTTTCAAGACCCGCAAAAGTATAAAAACCTATAAACCCTGGATGATTTATTCAGCCCTCAGTATTTTCTCCATTTTGCGGCCTTTCGCCAGTTCATCCACCATCTAGTCTAAATACCTTACCGGTTGGGTTAATTTGTGCTCAATTTCTTCCACGCGGAGCGTTTCGTATTTTTCATACGAGGTATTTTACAGGCATTTAGGGGCCAATTCAAGCAGGCGAATCGTCTTTCTTTTCCTCCTGGCCCGAAACATAGTCCTTTGCTTTTTGCCAAAAATCTTTGCCTTCTTCGCCCAGTTCGGCGGCGCCTTCCTGAATATCGCCCACCATTGCTTTGGCTTTTTCGCTGATGTAGTCTAATGCGTCCCCTCCATGCGCCGCTATCTTCTCCTTGGCAGCTTGTGCTTCGGCCAGTTTTTCGGCAGCTTCGGCTTTTGCCACAGCAGCCATTGCTTCTGCTTTTTCGCTCAATTCGTTGAATTTTTCAGTAGCGGTTTCCTTCAATTCGCCGAGTTTTTCCGAAGCAATGGCAGCGGCTTGCTCGGCAGCCAAAGCGGCATTGTCAAGGGTTTCTTTAGCGGTATCTGATGCTTTTTTCCAAAAATCTTCCATGGTATGTGTTGTGTTGTTTTTAAAAATGATTGACTTGTAATTGATTCAGCATTGGGACTAAATAAGGCTGAAAAGTCACAACAAGATATAGAGAGAAAATGTTCTGTTTATTTTCGCCTGCTAAAAACAATGTTGTTATTAAAAAATTAATTCTAGCAGATTTTTATTTTAAAATAATAAAAATTACTAGACAAACAATTGACATTTCGGCATATTTGCCATACAAGAAATTTATTGCTTCTCTTTGCTTGCTGGATCTGTCTTTCGTAAGGGGGCGAGGGCAACTGGAATCCTCCATTAAATTTTCATAGGTTTGCCGAATGAGAAAAACTCTTTATTTTCTGTTGAAGGATACCTCAGATTCAATATCTTTTTTATTTGATTTTTCATATTTTCAGGCCCCAGGCAAGACTGATTAACCCAATTAATGCCAGAGCAATAAATGGCCCGTACCATGACAGCCATTTCCATTGCGTGTCGCGAAGATTTTTATGCGCTGTCCATGGCCCTATAATTGATTCGTTCTCATTGTTTAAATCGTTTTCAATGGGAACCAAAGATTTATCCCTAACGGCATTATGAGCTGAGGAATAATGATAATTTAGGGTTCCTAACACCAAAGCAAAAAGAATTAAAATCAATCCCCCTGCAATTAGAAGTGTATTTAAATAGGCAGGCCTTTTATCAGCATTTGCCAAAATAACAAGAACCCCTCCAGAGTATCCGATGAAAATATTTAATGCCATAGTTCTGATTTGCATCGTCAATTGGCTGTACTGTTGGCAAGATTTCGAACCTTGGTCATAAAGTTCTTTCTTTGTTAATTTATCACTCATATACTTCTTCTTTTAGTAAAAGATAATGGGAGCATACACGACATGTGACTGGACAGAGAACATGAGCATTGTATACTTTGTTCCCAGCTGTATTATTTTTCCTTTTCTATTCAATAATCGGTTTTCGAAAACTGCCTAATCCTCTTTTAAGAAGCCCTCCTAATCCTTTCCTTTTATTCTCTTTATCATCAACGAATCTGTACAATTCTTCACAATTGGTTTGAAATTTATCACTCTTTTCATAGTCTGGGCTTTCTTGTAATTGATGCCTGATTTTTTGGAGCCCTCCTCTTAATTTTTCAAAATATCTATGGACATCTTTAGAAAAAAGAACTCCAAATTTCATATTGCATTCATCTAACTCATCGTGGTATTGAATCACCCAATTTTTGTCGTATTCAAGTTTATGATAAAAATTTTTATTCCCATATTTTATCAAAATTCCCCATAGGTTCGAATATGCTTTTACTCTCTCTTTGATTATTTCTTCAAATTGAGATTCTTTTAAATTCCGTAAGAGCCCAAAATAGGTTCCGATTGAAACGAGTAGGCTTACGAATCCTGCAATTGCTACTGTCAACATTTGAGCTGTATCCATGGATTTCTAATTTTTAGTTGTTACTCGTTACCACTGCCGACGTGCCGACGTTTAGGAGGTATGATTGGTAGTGGATTGTTCATTCCCATTAAGTTAAGGCGTCATTGCCCTATAGAAACAAAACAAAAGGAGGACATTGTGAAAAATTCCGTTAATCATGCCGTCCCCCTTTCGTGCTTATTTGGATGCCCTTCGGCACTT
>JBJXGO010000224.1:0-4404 GCA_046160345.1 Saprospiraceae bacterium | reverse complement strand
CTTTCGTAACGGCATTTGGCATTGTACTCGCTTTCCAGGCGGTGTTGAATCACTTCGAACTGCAGCTGTCCTACCGTTCCGATTATTCGCCGACCGTCGCTTTGGCGGGTAAACATTTGGGCCACGCCTTCGTCCATCAATTGCACCAAACCTTTTACAAATTGTTTCTGCTTCATCGGGTCGGCATTTTCAACATAGCGGAACTGCTCCGGCGAAAAGGAAGGGATGCCTTTGAAATGCAGTAATTCACCCTCTGTCAAGGTATCGCCGATCTTAAAATTGCCGGAATCATACAAGCCAACCACGTCGCCTGGATAAGCTTCTTCTAAAAGCGTTTTTTTTGATGCCATGAACATAGTTGGGTTGGGAAATTTGAACTCCCGCTCCAGCCGGATGTGCCGGTAATTTTTATTGCGCTCAAATTTCCCTGAGCAAATACGCAAGAATGCGATGCGGTCACGGTGTTTTGGGTCCATGTTTGCAAATATCTTGAACACAAAACCGCTCATTTTTTGCTCCTCGGGCTTTACTTCTCGTTCCTCGGCGTGGCGCGATAGGGGAGTGGGGGCTATTTCCACAAAGCAGTCCAGGAGTTCTTTTACCCCAAAATTATTTACCGCAGAGCCGAAAAATATCGGGCAGATCTTGCCGGCGAGGTAGTCTTCTTTATTGAAAGCGGGGTACACCGTTTCGAGCACTTCCACGTCATGCCTCAGTTCCCGCGCTGCACTTTCGCCGATGCGGGTTTCCAGATCAGGAGATGTCAGGTCTTCAAATACGATGATTTCCTCTTCCTCCTGTTTGCCATGTGGATTGAACAGCACGAGTTTTTTCTCGTACATATTATATACGCCTTTGAAGCGCTGTCCCATGCCGATCGGCCAGGAAAGCGGGCAGACGCGCAGGTCCAGCTTCTGCTCGATCTCGTCCAGCAGGTCAAATCCATCCTTACCCTCCCTGTCGAGCTTGTTCACAAAAAAGATAATGGGCGTAGCCCGCATTCGGCAGACTTTGGTTAGTTTTTCAGTCTGTTTTTCTACACCGTTTGCTACATCCACTACCACAATGGCAGAGTCAACCGCCGTAAGGGTCCGGTAGGTGTCTTCCTGAAAATCTTCGTGGCCTGGAGTGTCCAGGATGTTGATTTGCAGGTTTCTATACTCAAATCCCATCACCGATGTACTCACCGAGATACCGCGTTGCCGCTCGATCTCCATGAAATCGGACACGGTGCTTTTTTTGATTTTGTTACTTTTCACGGCGCCTGCAGTTTGGATGGCGCCACCAAAGAGGAGGAGTTTTTCAGTCAGGGTTGTCTTGCCTGCGTCAGGGTGGGCAACGATGGCAAATGTGCGGCGGCGGCGGAGCTCGGAGAGGTAGTTGGACATGGTGTCTGGTTATTGGTTGATTGGGGACTGGTTGATTGGTTATTGGTTATTGGTTGATTAGTTATTGGTTATTGGTATATTGATAACTTGGGATCGCACCAATAAACTAGTTAATCATCAAAAAGGGCGCAAAAGTAGTTAGAAGGTGAGGAATCCTTCCTAAATTTCTGAAAATGGTTACTCTTTTTTGAGTAGTTGATTCATAAAATTAGAATTTGAATAAAACTGGGCTGTAAAACAGATTTTTTTCCAAAATTTGTGGCTGAAAATTTTCAATCGCTAATGATATATTTTTATAGGCAATAAATTAAATTTTTTTTAAATGAACCTCCAAAATAATTTTGAAATTCTCTCAAAAATAACTAGCATTTTTATGAAAACAGTTTTGTTTTTTTTAATTCTCTGTCTTCCTCAATTAATATTTGGCCAGCCCAAACTAGCTTATCGCCCATATACCTCCCCTCCAATATTTACCGAAGGTAAGGGTCTGATAAATCAAAACTACCCGGATTCTGCCGTAAGCTTTGTTCAGGCGATATTGTCACGACCTAAACTGGATAAGATCACCCAATGTCAGGCTCTTTTAGTTTCAGGGTGGGGGCATTACCGAGGTGATGATCCTGACGCTGCTGTTTTGTCGTTTCAAAAAAGCCTTTCTATAGCCAGAAGCATTAAAAATGAACCCCTTATACTAAATGCGCTGATTGCTTTGAGCGCATCTATGATTACCAAAAAATACCCTCAACGGGATTCAGCTTTGATGTATCTTGAGGAAGCGAAGCCCTTGGCAGCGTCTTTAAAAGACACCCTGAATCAAGCAAGGGTTTATAACACCTTAGCCAATTTGTATTTAGAGGAAGAAGACCTTGAGACTGCATTAGTGCATTGTGATCTCGGTGAAACAATATTAAAAAATGACAAATTTGAGACTGAGATAGGCGCTTGTTATAATACGAAAGGTGCTATACTCTACAATTTATTTTACAGGGATGGGAAAAAGGATAATTTACAATCTGCTATACCATACTTCCAGAAGTCGGCCTCTATTTTTAAAAATCTTGGGAACAAACAATTTGAGGCGAATGCCCGGATGAATATGGGGGTCGCCTTCGCATTTTTGGATGATTATGGTCGGGCAGAAACGGAAACAAAAATGGTCATTAAATTGGGCGAGGAGATTAAAGATTCTGCTATTTTGCTCGGTGGGTATTACAACCTGGCGAATCATTATGAAGGAGAAAACAGGACGGAGGAGGCAAAACTGGCTTTGAATAAGATGTACTGGTTGCTAGAAAAAAATGGGACTGCTGAGGATGCTGCATTTGTGACCGATCTGTTTTCGAATAATGCAATTAAGGTTTCCACAGCCTTTGTAAAGAATAAAATGGATATGATAGACAAACAATTAGAAATAGAAAAAAGGGCTCAGGAAAAACAATTATCATGGTTTATTTCTATTGTATTGGCATTAATTGTATTAAGTGTGCTTATTTATAGTTATCAAAAAAACAAGTTAAATGCCCAGGAAAAGAAATTGCTTGAGGCAAAACAAAAATCACTTCAAGGGGAAGTAGTAGATTTGTTAACAGAATTTAACGAGACTCAGTTTGAAGAAGTTGAACAATTATATGCAAAAATTGATGAAAATGAAATAAAAGCGAATATTCTATTTGACCAACCAAATACTGAAAGCAAGTTTATCGTAAAAGCAAATGAATTAAAGTCGATGCTGTCCGAAAATAAAGTTAGTGAAGTAATCGAGAATTTACTGAATGAGACAAAAACTACCAATTACCTAATCTACAATGAGGTAATTATGGTTAAATCTAGGCATTCAAATAACAACAAATATGATATGAATGGGGTAATAAAGGCCGAAGATTTTCGAATGGAGGCATTGAGAATAGTTAAAAATTTGATTCATCTAATAGACACTATTTACAAAAAAGAAAAAGATGTCTTATAAATTTTTATCTGCCACTCTTCCGATGTTTAACTTTAGATATGAGCGAAATATCTCACCTTCGTGGCATTAAACTTTAAGTATCGGGCACTTTTGGCAAGGATTTGGTAGTATGGCATTATCCCGTATTCCTTGCCTACCGCCAGGCAGGCGCGTTTCAAAAACTGATTTAATATGACAAAAATTCGCCTCTTCCTTTTAATCTGGGGCATATTCTGGTCGGCTAACGCCTTGGCACAGCAAGACCCCATGTTCACCAATTATCATTTCAATAGCCTGGCTTTCAATCCCGCATATGCCGGCAGCAACGAACACCTGACACTTAACCTCTCCCACCGCCAGCAATGGGTTGGTTTGGATGGGGCACCAGTGACGCAAGCGCTCAACGCACATTCACCGCTCCGAAATGAAAGGGTAGGGATTGGGTTTTCCTTGCTTAACGATAAGATTGGGCCGGGTGGATCTACCGATTTAGCTGGATCTTATGCTTACAGAATGCAGGTAGGAGCAAGCAAAAAACTCAAACTTTCACTCGGCCTTCAAGCTAGCATGGCTAATTGGCGAGGTGATTTCAGCGAGATAACCGTCGAGCATTCCGACGACCCCTCCTTTTCACAAAACATTTCGCGTTGGTTGCCAAATTTCGGTGCTGGGGCGTATCTGTATGGTGAAAAATATTACCTTGGTTTGGGCTGCCCACGACTATTGGAGCATGATTTGCGCAAGGCCAATCAGGATACTGAGGCGCTTTTTGCCAAAAATTACCGCAATATTTACCTTTCTGGGGGCGCAGCAATCCTGCTTAGAGATGATCAACTGGTATTTCGACCAAGTTTTTTGTTACAAAGTGCAGGTTTTTTGAGTAATGTGAAAGATCATTCTTCCGGCCAAAAAATTGGAGCGCCCACCTCGGCCAACCTTGGTGCGGCAATCTTGATTCGACAGTTAATGTGGGCCGGAGCTTCGTACCGGACGGCTTTATCGGGTAAATCTTCGCATGATTCTGCTAATCTTTGGATGGCATGGTCCTTGAGAAATGGGATGCGTTTTGGG
>JBJXGO010000223.1:0-10673 GCA_046160345.1 Saprospiraceae bacterium | reverse complement strand
TGCTTGCCCATTTGAGTGCTCGGTAGGGCATGTACTCGGGCAAAGCGCACTTGATGCGGACAGGTCCCGTCAGGATGACAACTCACATTGGGCTAAAGGGGTAGGAAGATAAAAGACCTGATTGGTGGGCTTTGGGAGCGTGGGGATAAATAAATTTGAAGAACAATGTAAAAACAAATAGTTTTGCAAACGTATGCGCACTGAAGTCAACATCAAACCGGACATGATTACCTGGGCCATTGGCCGGGCTGGTTATGATTTAGAGGATTTCATTACAAAAAAGCTACCGGCAGTTCAGGAGTGGTTGGACGATAAAAAAAAGCCCACGGTAAAGCAGTTAGAGGAGTTTTCCCATAAAGTTCATTTGCCATTTGGATATCTTTTTTTGCCTGAGCCTCTTGTGGAGCAGCTCCCTATTCCGTTCTTTCGCACGGGCCGGTCGGCGGCCACCCGGAAGGTCAGCCTGAACATACAGGAAACCATTCAAATTCTGAAGCGCAGGCAGGATTGGCTCACCGATTACCTAAAAGAATCGGAAGGAGAACCGCTGGCTTTTGTCGGCAAATTCGGCCTCAAAAACTCGCCGGAAGAAATAGCTTCGGATATTAGGCACGTTCTTCAGCTTGAAAAAGACTGGGCAAGCCATTTTGCCACCTGGACTCAGGCAAAGACGCACCTTGCCCAAAAAATAGAAGACGTTGGAATTGTTGTTAACTTTAATAGCATTGTGGGTAATAATGCGCACCGTAAAATTAAAGTGGAGGAGTGCCGGGGCTTCGTATTGGTAGATGCCTTTGCGCCTTTCCTATTTGTAAACAGTGCGGATGCCAAAGCAGCCCAAATGTTTACACTTGCGCATGAGCTTGCCCATGTCTGGACGGGCCAAAGTGCAGGCTTTGATTTTCAGCAAATGCTGCCAGCAGACGACCCAATGGAAAAGCTTTGCGACCAAGTGGCTGCAGAATTTCTGGTTCCAGCAACTGCGTTTATTCCATATTGGAATGAAAATTCTAGTATTCAAGCTGCAGCTCGTCATTTTAAAGTCAGCCCGATTGTGGCTGCCCGCCGGGCCCTTGATCTGGGCTTGATTGACCGGGAGGCTTTTTTCGCATTTTATCACGAGCACATGCGGCAAGAGCACTTTAAAAAGTCTAATCAAAATGGTGGTGGAGATTTTTATGCCACCCAAAAATTGAGATTAGGCCTACCATTCCTTGTACGGTTAAATCAAGCCTTAAAAGAAGGTAAGGTGTTATATAAGGATGTGTACAGTCTTTCAGGGTTGAAAGGGGAAACATACCAGCAATTTGTCCACAAAACCCTCTGAAGCCTATGCCCCCATTTTTACTGGATGCCAACTTTTTCATTGAAGCCTATCGTAAAGGTTTCCCAATGGATGTTGTTCCAAGTTTTTGGGACAAGCTGAAAGAACTCTCCATCGTTAGCAAAGTTATCAGTCTGGATAAGGTTAAGGCAGAAATTTTCAAGCATGAAGATGCGTTGAAGCAATGGTGTGAGAACCACCTGCCGGAAAATTTTTTTTATGATTCATCGGAGGTGATCTTAGTTTATGGGGAGGTTGTACGCTGGGCACATTCCAAACGGGACAATCCTTATACTCAGGCTGCGCTGGATGTTTTCATGGATGCTGACACCGCCGATGCCTGGCTAGTTGCTTACGCACTTCAGCATGGATTACCGTTGGTTACCAACGAAGTTTCGGCCCCAGATAGCAAGCGATCCATCAAGATCCCTGACGTTTGTAGACCTTTTGGCGTACAGGTTTATCAACCTATGGATATGTTTAGGGCATTAGGAGAAAGGATATAATGCGTTAATCCTTTTCATCCTCCTGAAGTATATCCACCTTGATTTTGAACGCGGCTGCTTCGCTGTAATGGATCAAACCTTCATGGCTTATTCGTCCCGCCACCACAGCCGGATGTGTTTCGACCGAGTCTGCAAACCTAAGGATCGCTGACTCGGAAAAATCCCCTTGAGCAACGAACGTTTTATAATCACGGGCCGGAATCAGGTAGTTCGCAGCAAATTCATTGGCTTCTCGCTCCTTTTCATCGTCCATAAGAAGATCCGTAACCCCTTCAATAAAAAAGTCTTTTTTCCCGTGTTTCAGGATGTGTCCGGCTTCATGAAAAAACGTGAACCAGAAATGATCGTTTGATTTATAGCGTCCTGAAAGCTGGATAAGTGGGGTTTGGCCAATCCACCTTGCCACTCCACTCACATTGGTTTTGGGCAGACATTGGGTAAAGACCAAGGCAACGCCTGCCTCTGCGCAGCCTTGTTGCAACTGCTCTTTAAAATCGGCAGGGTGTTGGTGCGCCAGGCTTCGGATGGTCATGAGATTTTCTGTAAATTTTTTCCGGTCAAAGGGTTTGACATTCAATTCTTTGGCCTGTAGTTCCCCTTTCCGCAGCCAGGCGGAGAGAGCGCCGTTTTGTGTAAGATGCGCCAGTGAAATGCGATAGTAGGAGTTCTGCAGTTGTTCGCCTATATAAACGGAGGTCCATTCGTCAGGGCTCGCCACTCCGAAAAATGAGAGTAAAGTCGCAACGATCTTGGCAGGGCTTTCTGCTTGGGGAATCCAGTTTAGTTTCTGGAGTGCTTTGATAGGGAATTGAATGAGCCAGGTTTGCGCCCAGGCATCCAGTTTTTGCTCGTGTTCGATAGCGGTCAGCGCTTGCACATAAAGCCGTTCGCGTTCAAGCCAGAAGCTCGCCGGGATGCCCAGCACACGTTCCAACTGAACGGCGGTAGTGGGGGTGATGGCTTCTTTGCCTTTGATGATTTCGTTCACGGTTTTCACGGAGCGGCCCATACGTTCGGCCAGCTCATATTGGTTCATTCCGAGAGCGTCAATGGTTTCTTGAATGGTATCGCCCGGTGGAGACAGCATTTCGCGGGCTAATTCGAGGTTTCGTTTATTGTTGGGAGACATAGTGAGTTGGTATGAGGAAAGAAGTGAGTCAGTGGTAGTCAACAATATTCAGGATTAAAATTTCGGTCACTGCTGACCAATCCAGGCCGCCGTCCGCTTTCAGGGGTGGAGGATCTTCGGCTTGCTGAATGATTAAGCGGTAGTTGGCGGATATATCAACCGAAAGTTGGCCAGCATTTTGCCCTTTCAATTCATGGCAATTTGCAGCGGGGAAAGAACGGATGATTTCCAGGTTTTCGGCTGCTTCAAATTCTTGCAGGCGTTGGTTAATCCGCTTAGCTATAGGCATCCCGTAGGCTTTCACGGTTTCTGCTGGGTCTGAGAGCCGTTTTGTTAGTTTTCGATTTGGTATGGTAATCTTCAATCCATTTGTTTTTGTTTACGAAAAAGGTTAATTATTTTGCAAAAGTATATGTTTTACTTTAAAACAAAATTATTTCTTTTTAAAGACAAATGCAATATTGGGCAGTCAAAAAAGAAGGAGAAATCCCTTCCTCACCATAAAATCTGCTCTTAAACCTTCCCCTCGCCAACAGACGACGAAAACCATCTCAGCTATTTCAACGTTAATAATCTAAAATTCCCTACTTTTGGAATCTAAAATATCATGCCCATGCGCCGACTGATCTTATCCTTGCTTTTTTTGGCCGCTTTCGCTTTCGAAGGCCGTACACAGATTGCCCCAAAGGAAGAAGTGGGCTTTCTTTACAACACAGAAACCACGTTTAATATTCGATTGGCCACCAACCGCAGTTTTGGCTTTGGCATGGAATGGGGACGATTGCGCACCTACAACAAAACCAAAATACTTAGCCTTGGGATAAGCGAATTGAGACATCCCAAAGAACAAAGGCAAAATGCCGCGCCTAGTGGGCGCCGTTCAACCCGGCCTTTCGTATATGGAAAACGGAACAACCTCTTTGTACTTCGTTCCGGGTGGGGAGAAAAGCGTTATTTTTCTGAAAAAGCAAAGCAAAAAGGCGTGGCTGTTGGCATGAGTTATTCCATTGGGCCATCCTTGGGTCTGTTAAAGCCTTATTATTTAACGGTCAATCTCGAAGGCAGTCCGGGCACCGCCGGTCGGCCTACCGCCATAAAATACTCGGAGAATAACCAGGCAGATTTCCTCAACAACTCTAAAATCCTTGGTGCCGCTCCTTTCACACAAGGGATCAGCGAACTGTCAATCCTTCCCGGAGGAACTGGCTCTATCGCGTATCACATGGACTGGGGCGCATTCGACGAGGTGGTAAAGGCCCTGGAAATAGGCCTGACGGTGGACGTTTTCGCTCGGAAAGCCCCGATTTTCGTGGGTTCTGAACAGAATCAACAGGTGTTCTTCAACTTCTTCCTAAATTTGCAGTTTGGTAAGCGGAAATAAAATTCATGCTCGAACTTCCAATCATCGAATCCCCCAATAATACGGGTCCTGACTCCCGCCCCAAGCGCCCTGAATGGCTCAAAGTACGCCTACCCATGGGCGAGAACTACCGCAATGTGCGCAGCATTGTGGACGAGTATAAACTCCACACGATTTGTCAAAGCGGCAGCTGCCCCAACATGGGCGAATGCTGGGGGGCAGGGACGGCTACTTTTATGATCTTAGGCAATGTTTGCACCCGTTCCTGCTCATTTTGTGCGGTAAAAACAGGCCGTCCCAATGAATACGATACCGACGAGCCACGCCGTGTGGCCGAGGCCATTTGGTTGATGAAAGTCAAACATGCCGTTATTACCTCTGTAAATAGAGACGAACTGCAGGACCGGGGCGCTGAAATATGGCACCAGACGATCCGCCTCGTAAAAGAACGTTGTCCCGAAACCACCATAGAAACGCTCATACCCGATACAAAAGCGAATTGGGAGGCTCTGGAACGCATGATCTCTGCTGGGCAAGAAGTGGTGAGCCATAACATGGAAACGGTGCCCCGCCTATACCGGAAAGTGCGCCCTCAAGCAAAGTGGGAGCGTAGTCTCGAACAGATCCGCCGCACCAAAGAATACGGCAAACGCACCAAAACAGGCATCATGGTTGGCCTGGGTGAAACCAAAGAAGAGATCTATCAGTCCATGGATGAGCTCGTGGCCAATGGCTGCGATATCCTCACCCTCGGCCAATACCTCCAACCCACTAAAATGCACCTGGAGGTGGCGGAGTATGTACATCCCGACACATTTGCCGAATATCGAGAAGTGGGCCTTGCCAAAGGGTTGAAATACGTGGAAAGTGGCCCGCTTGTTCGTTCCAGTTACCATGCTGAGCGACACGTTTTTTAGGACGGGTTTTGCGCCGATTTTTCGGAGAGTGTTCAGAAAAGTGTGGCACACCTCGACTATTACGTTGATTATCAATATTCAAATTTAGGTGTGCCACACATTTCTGAACACTCTCATTTTTCGCGCAAATGTTACTCATATCTTTCAGACAGATGTTACGCAGGTGCTATATGATCTGCGTAACACCCCTGCAAAATCTCCGCCTTGCTGTATTATTTACAAAACTGAGATACTAATCCATGCGCCTATTCTTGCTCCTTTTATTTCCGCTTTCAGGCATTTCTCAACAAGTCGCTGATCAAACCTTCAAACTGGATGGCACCAGCGAACACTTTTATGGCTTTGCTGCAGGCGACACCATACATCTGCATGTGCAGGAACTTACGGGCAAAAAAATAAAGTCCATCGAGTTTTCCCAATATCCTGACGGCCCCCTTTTATATCGCGCTTATGAGCTGGATTCATTGTTGGAAAAACCCTTGTTGATCCCAAAAACGGGTATTTACCTGCTTCGTTTTCACGAGGTTGGCATGAGCAAAAAAATCTGCCGATTCACGCTGGACCGGCATCCTGGCAGTGCAGAAACGACTCATTTCGATACGCACCTTAGTTGGGATATTCGCGAAATACCCAGCTTCCGAATCGGGAAAAAAAGCGTGCAAACCAGCCGAAAGGCCGAAATCGTTACGCTGGGTGGTCAGGCCACGGTTAGTTCCAGCAAGTTTTATATGAAAAAACCGGTGAACGCCTATCAATTCACCCTGCCACCCAATACCCGCCAGTGGGCTTATCGAATTGCCGTAGGCCAATCTGCGCAGGAGGCCCGACAAAAAGACGCACAAAAACTAAAACAGGTTTTTCAAAGCGGTGCAGCAAAAATTATGGGCGTGGTACCAGAGACCGCGCTGGCGGCTTTTGCACTGGGTATGGCCATTGACCTCAGCACTTCCAAGGCTGGCGAAGATGTTGATTACGCCTTGGTTGATTGGGACAACTGGCAGCGCTTTTCCAAGGGTGAAAACTACAACGCCTATATGCAGCAATCCGGTATCAGCATAGATGCTCAACGCCGATATGCTCCGCTAGAAGGCACTTTTTTCTTTGCGCTTCGCAGTGATAATTGGGTGGACGATATCACAGTTAATATTGATATTGAGGCAGTTGTGGAAACGCCTATATTTGAAACGCGCCTATTTCTGGAACCTGAACGCCCGTAGGGAATGTCCAATGTCCAGGCGGTTTCTGATCCTGAACATTGAACCTTTATTCAGATACCTGCCAAACACCGGCCAAATTTCGCCCCAGCCCATCGTAATCAAGGCCATAGCCTACTACAAATTTATCTTCAATATCAAAGCCTACCAGATCCACGGAAACAGGAAATTGCACCGCCTCGGGTTTGCGCAAAAATGTGACGGTAAAGATGGACGCCGGTTGCTGGGAACGGAGATGTTCCAAAAAAAAATGTAGTGTTCGGCCAGTGTCAAGTATGTCTTCCACCACTACAAGATGCCTGTCGCGGAGCTCTTTATCCAGCCCCATTACAGTTTGTACATCCCCTGAAGAGCGGGTGCCTGAATAGGAGGCGAGTTTGACAAAACCTATTTCGCAATGGCTGTCAAAAGCCCGGATCAAATCGGACGCAAAAACAAAAGCGCCGCTTAAAACACTGATGAACAAGGGGTTTTTGCCTCGAAAACGCTCGGTCAAGTCCTGGCCAAGTACACGGACACGAGCTTGTACCTCCTCTTCGGATATTAGCGGCACAAAATTTAGCTCGTGGATGTTAATAATATTGGATATTTGCATGGTGGTGCAAAAATCTTACTTCTTTATGATAATCCATCATTTCATCACAATATCATTGTCGCCCCAAGCGGCTGGATAGTTACTCACATTGATCATATTGATAAAACGAATCGTAAAATTAACCTTCAGGGAAGAGGCCGTTGATGCCTTTGTTGCGGAAGTGTTTGAACCGAGCAAGGCTAAAATTCGCGCATTTGAAGGGTGCCAACACATGGAATTGCTAAGGCACAAAACCCATCATCATGTACTTTTCACACTCAGCCATTGGGACAGCGAAGATGCTTTGGAATCCTACCGCTCTTCCCCCCTGTTTGCCGATACCTGGGCTAAAACCAAAGCCTTGTTTGCCGCAAAAGCCGAGGCCTGGACAGTAGAAGTAATTGATTAATGCGGTCAATGTGTTTAATGTCATCAATAAATTATGGAAAAAGAACCACAAGACAACAAGAACGGACAGAATGGGACGCAAAAGAAATGGTCAAAAAAACGCGGCGAAAATGCCTGGACCATGTTCAAGGTTATGGCTGAATTTGTGGACGGATTCGAGGTACTCAACAAGGTCGGGCCATGCGTGTCTATCTTCGGTTCGGCTCGAACCAAACCGGGGACAGTTTATTACGAACTGGCCATTAAAATAGCTACAAGGCTTGTAGAAGAAGGTTATGGCGTAATTACTGGTGGCGGGCCGGGCATCATGGAAGCGGGCAATAAGGGCGCATGGATGAAGGGTGGCACTTCTATTGGGCTTAATATTGATTTGCCTTTCGAACAACACCACAATCCCTATATCGCGCCAGAGCACAATTTGAAATACCGCTACTTTTTTGTGCGCAAAGTCATGTTTGTTAAATATGCTCAGGCTTTTGTGGTCATGCCCGGAGGGTTTGGCACCCTGGACGAACTGTTCGAGGTGCTCACGCTGGTACAAACCAAAACGATCACCCCGATGCCAATTGTGCTTATGGGGGTAGAGTTTTGGGGTGGATTGAAAAACTGGATTGTAGAAATAATGCTCGAGCGCCACCACAATATCCACAAGGATGACCTTGATCTATTCCTTGTTACCGATGATCCGGAAGAAGCGGTAGCTTATATCAACAAGTTTTATGCGGAAGATTCGAGCCTTCTGGAACCCAACTTCGAGCTTTGAATTGAATTGCAGGTTTAAGGTTAGCCTTCCGAAATTGGCGTCGATCCCTAATCCTGCAATTCAGCCCATAACCAACCCAACTAATAAGCACTTATTTCTTATCCTGCTTCGCAAACACCTTTTTCAAAAGTTCAGAATTGCGCAGGCTTACGTTGGAACGAATGCCTTCTTCTTTCTTTTGAACAAGGCCGAACATACCTTTAAGAGCCATTTTTGCAACGTGGTCGTCGAGTTCGGGATTTGTTTTCGTCACAAGCGGAAGTTTGTTGTAGGCCGTCACAGACGACTTCCAATATTCCCGGGCGTTGACCTTGTCGAGGGAGCTTTGAATAATGGGTTTGAATTCAGCGTAAAGGGGGTCAAAGGTGGTTTTTTCCAAATAGCGCGTTGCGGCGTCGGGGTTGCCCATAAGGATATTTAGTGCATCCTGAAAGGTAAGTTTTTTGATAGCGTTGACAAAAATAGGCTTGGCTTTGGTGGCAGCGTCTTCGGCGGCGCGATTCATTCGCTCGGTCAAGTCCGCCTCTACATTGGAAAAGCCTGGTATGGTCTTAAGCCTGCTGACCACCTTTTGAGCTTCTTCGGGCAAAAGGATCTTGTAGGGCGATTTGAAATAACCGTCTTTTGCGGAAAGAAAATCTACTGCTTCGCCAATACCGTTGTTTAGTGCTTCCTTTAGTCCGTTACCAGCCTCTTCCTGGCTAAGAGGCGCATCAAGCCCGACTTTTTCTTTTGCCTTGTCGAGAATTTTACCAAACTGAGCATGAGCAAATTGAGACAGGAACAAAGCCGCAAAAAAAAGGAGTGATTTTTTATACATGATAATCAATGTGTTAGAATGAAAGGGAGATACTTTTGCAAAGTTCAATGCTTTAAACGTTAAGGGAAGCATTTAGGAACGGATTATGCAAGGTTTAGACTTTTCTTAACGAGGAAGTACCCTGGAACTCTGTTCCGGGGACGTTAGCATAAATCCTCCGGAACGGAGTTCCGGGATACATCAAATGAAGTCAATGCTACAATATTTAGTCAGAATTCTGAGTGCTGTCGTCATCTGTTGTACGGTACTGGCCTATGTCTGCCCCTATGTGAACCCCGCCAAATTTTCATGGTTGTCGTTTTTTGGCACCGCATTTCCCTGGATGTTGTTGACCAACTTGATATTAATGGGCTTTTGGGCCTGGAATGGTCACCGCTTTGCGCTCTATCACCTGGGTATTTTGGCATTCGGGTGGCAACATATCACAGGTTTTATCGGCTTTGACTTTGGAAAAGATACCGTGCCAGAAAATGCCGTTACAATATCCACGCATAATCTTGGCGGCATTTATCAGGGAAGGGAAGCCAACGATGCCTTGCGCGAAAAACGTGCAGCAGCCTATGCCGGTTTTTTACAGGAAAATGGCTTTCCAGATATTCTTTGTACCCAGGAAACAAGTGGTAAATTCTATCGACTTCTGGCGGAAAAAATGGGCTATCCGCACGCCTTCAATTTGAAAAAGGGAACGGTCATTCTGAGCAGATTCCCCATTATTGCAGGCGGCGACGTGAAATTTGAAAACACCTCCAACTCCACCCTTTGGGCAGATATTCGAATAAGCGAAAAAAAGGTCATCCGTGTCTATAATGTTCACCTTCAATCTAATAGGGTGACAAAAACTGCTGCTAAAGTGATCGAAAGCGGCGATATCGAAGAGGAAGAAACCTGGCAGGACATAGGCTTTGTGTTAGGCCGTGTAGGTTCCGCCACCAGTCTGCGCGCTGAACAGGCACAGAAATTGAACGAGCACATAACTGCCTGCAAGCACCCTGTTATCATATGCGGCGACTTCAACGATACGCCCAACTCCTATGTTTACGCCTTACTTTCCAGAGGCTTTCGCGACACCTTCCGTCAAAAAGCGCTGGGGCTCGGCACTACTTTTGGGGGCGCTTTACCCTTGCTCCGCATCGATTATATCCTGACCGAAAAAAGCATCACCACCTTTTCTTGCCGCACCGTCCATGATGGTGATTTTTCCGATCATTATCCGGTGTTTGCAGCGTTGGGGATTTGAGCGTTCTTTGCGCCGCATAATCAAACAAACAACTCCCAAAATCCCTACATTCAAGCCATGGCTGCCATAATATTCAACAAAAAAGGGTTCACCAACCAAACCCTCCTCCATCTCTACGAAGAACTCGCCAAACCGCGCCTAATCGAGGAAAAAATGCTCAACCTCCTGCGGCAGGGGCGTATTTCCAAATGGTTTTCGGGCATTGGGCAAGAGGCTATTTCAGTGGGCGCTGCCTGTGCCCTTCTACCCGACGAGGTGATTTTCACCATGCACCGCAACTTGGGCGTATTCACGGCGCGGGAAATGCCGCTTGACCGAATGTTTTGCCAATGGCAGGGCAAGCGACTTGGTTACACAAAAGCCCGCGACCGTTCTTTCCACTTCGGTGCAATGGAACACAGCATCGTGGGCATGATCTCGC
>JBJXGO010000222.1:0-58979 GCA_046160345.1 Saprospiraceae bacterium | reverse complement strand
TTTATCCGCAATTATCGGTACCAAATATAATTAGCACCAATCGCCTGGCCTCTGCGGTAGGCACCTCGGTTGCGGCATTGAACTACGCCCGAAGTGTAAAAATCCCCTGGAAAACAGTGCTTTATGCCGGAGTGCCTGCAGCGGTTTTCTCCTATTTCGGAGCAACCGTCCAAAGTATGTTGCCTTCAGAGGTGTTGAAACCTATTATTCTGGTACTCATCATCGTCATTGCGATTTATACCTATCAAAAAAAGGATTTTGGACATCAGGAGCATTTCAATGTTGCACCAGAAAAATTGGGTTTATGGTCAGCAGTCATCGGTGCGACCCTGGGGTTTTACAACGGTTTTATCGGCCCGGGCACGGGAAGTTTGTTGGTGTTTGGTTTTGTGAGTGTCATCGGGTACAGTTTTCTTTCTTCTTCGGCCATTTCCAAAATTGTCAATGTAGTAGCCGATGTCTCCTCGCTCATTTTTTTCCTGATGAACAAATACATCCTGTTTCATCTTGCCCTGCCAATGATGGCCTGCAATGTGGCGGGTTCACTTCTGGGAAGTCAAATGGCTATGCTACGAGGTAATGCCTTCATTCGCAAGGTTTTTTTGGTAGTGGTAGCAGGCATTGTGGCCAGGTTTGCCTGGGATGTTTTTTGGGCGAGGTAGTGTTTCACGCAGATGTTACGCAGATTTTCGCGCAGATGTTACGCAGATTGTCTCGTCCTGAAAAGTGTTTACGAAAAGCAAGAAGATAACGTTTAGTCCTAAATTTATTTGACGAGACAATCTGCGTAACATCTGCGTAAACCATCTGCGTAACATCTGCGCGAACATCATCCCTCAAAGTTTCTCCAACACAAATTCCGTCAGTTTGGTAAACAGATGCTTGGTCGCGTTGTCGCCGTAGATCCCGTGGTTTCGGTTTGGGTAATAGTAGGTCTCAAACTGTTTGTTGGCTTTTATCAAGGCATTGATCATTTCTACCGTTTGTTGCCAATGCACATTGTCGTCAGCCATGCCGTGGCAAATGAGGTAATTGTCGCCCCGCAAACGATCTGCAAAATTGAGGGGTGAATTGTCTTCATAACCCTTTTCATTGTCTGCTGTGGTGTGCATATAACGTTCAGTATAAGCGGAATCGTACCATTTCCAATTGGTCACAGGCGCCACAGCCATCGCCATTTTAAACACATCGGCCCCTTTCAAAATACAGGAGGTGCTGAGGTAGCCGCCAAAACTCCAGCCCCAAATACCAATGCGGTTCGGGTCGGCCCAAGGCTGAGAACCGAGGAAACGTGCCGCCGCGATTTGATCTTCAGTTTCGAGTTTTCCAAGTTGAAGCTGAGTACATTTTCTGAAATCCCGCCCTCGCGCGCCCGTACCGCGATTGTCCACACTAACCACTACATAGCCTTTTTGAACGAGCATTTGGTGCCAGCTGTTCATATAGCCATCATATTGATTCTGAACAGTTTGAGAGTTTGGTCCGCCGTAATTGTCAAATAAAATCGGATACTTTTTAAGCGAATCCATCACTGCCGGGCGCATCATCCAGGCATTCAAAGTCTGCTCCAGGGTTTTCCCATCCGGGGAGCTTGTTTTTATCGGTATCTGAAAAAACTCTTTTTGCACAAAACCATATTCCTTTCGAAGTTTTCGCACCCGTTCGTTTTTGTTGAGCACCCGGAGTGTGTCATCGTTTCGGTCGCAAATAGTAACCACAGGAGGCGTGTTGGCATTCGACCAAATATGCGTAAAATAATCGAATGTTGGGCTGAAGGCAGCCTGATGTGTGCCACCTGGCGGCGTGAGCAATTGAGCATCTCCACCGTTCAAATCACCTTCCCATATCTGTCGGTCAAGCGGGGTTGGGGTAGCAGCCTGGAAGTAAAATTTTCCCCGGTTCTCATCCACGCCGTAGAAAGCCGTCACATCAAAATTGCCTTTGGTCAATGCAATTGGCGCCGACCTTATTTCCGGTCGCGAATTACCGGAAGATTTAAGGTTGTGTATTTCATACTTATAAATATGCTGCCATCCGCTGCGCTCGCTCATCCACAAATAGTGCCGCTTGTCTTTTAAAAACACCAATTTGTTTTCAGATTCGACATCCACATAAGCCGGGTCGGTTTCTTCCAGAAGGAGGCGGGTTGGGATCCAATTGGTCTTGTCTTCCTCCACGTAAATAGTGCGCCCGGGCATTGCAATCAATAGATCCAGCGTGTCCTGGCGGCGATTCAAGCGAGTCATTACCAATTGGTTGTCTGCAGTCCAGTGAAGCCGTGGGCAATAGTCGTCAGGTTCAAGTCCCATCAATTCGCCTACCATTGCCTGGTCTTTCAGGCTGTAGAGGTGGGCGCTTACTGTCGAATTGACTTCGCCTACTTTGGGGTATTTGAAAGTGCTGCGGCGAGGATATGCGCCGTTTTCGTACCAGGTTAGCGGCATTTCAGGCACTTCTGTTTCGTCAAAGCGTAAAAATGCCAGCATTTTGCTGTCGGGGCTCCAGCGGGTTGCGATCATTCCGTCGCCATCAACCGGACTGAATTCCTCCTCGTAAACCCAGTCGGGCAGGCCGTTGATTATTTTATTGGGCAAGCCGTCTTGAGTAATCTGAGTCAGCTTTTTCGTGGCCAAGTCCTTGACATACAGGTTGTTTTCAAAAACGAAAGCCACATGGTTGCCATCCGGAGAAAAGGCTACAAACTGTTGTTTGCCCGATTCAAAAACGGGTTCTGTGCTGCTGCTCTGAAAGTCATACACAAAGTACCTGGCCAATACTGAGTGGCGGTAAACCGGTTCGGTTTCGGTTCTGATCAGCAGTTTGAACCCATCCTCGCTGAACTCAAACTGGTCAAAACCCTTAGCTTCTTCAGGAAGCTTAAGCCCAACAATTGAGTCGATTTTTTCATCGCGAACATCCCTGATGTGAAGTACGCCATCGTGGTCAGCTTCAGCATAGTGCATTCCATCCTGGAGATATTGGAAGTTGGCGCCCGTTTGAGGGTAGAATTTGAAAAAACTGAAGCAGTCATCAAGCGTGATGCTTTTTTGCGATATAAGCGGGAGCGGTGAAAATGCTATCCAAAGCACCGCAAGCATTATTACAGGCGATTTTTTCATCAATACAAGCTTTATTCTTTACCTGCAAAGATTGAATGCCTGGAGCAGTATTTGACAATTTTTTGCCCAAGCTCGAAATTGGGCGTATGAAAAACACTTGTCGCCTTCATAACATTCTGTACCTTTTGGAGATATCCAATTCGACCACTCCATATCTTCGACGTTATAACGGATAAATAATTTTTGAAAAATGGTACTCAAGACACTTTCTTTCCTGGCACTTGCAACCCTTGGGGCAGCCTTTTTGCTTCCAAAAAATGAAAAACCCGGAACCGGCCAATATTTAAACTCCCAAACCGATCACCCCTCCTCCGCTAAGGCTTCGGCGGGTAAACAATCAACCAATTTACCCGCCATAGCACACAGTGCGAAGGAGGGGCCCATCGAACTTGGCAAAGTCCACTGGCTTCGCGAACTCGACGCCGGTCGTGTCGAATCCCAAAAATCGGGCAAGCCTATCCTGATCCTTTTTCAGGAGGTGCCAGGTTGCTCCAATTGCACCCGATACGGAAATACTACCCTTTCCCATCCACTGATCGTGGAGGCGATCGAGACGTATTTTGTGCCGGTTTGTATTTTCAACAACAAAGGAGGAAAGGATGCCGAGGCGCTGAAATTATTTGGAGAACCGGCCTGGAATAACCCTGTGGTACGCATTGTTCGCGCTGACAACCAGGACATTGTGCTTCGTATGCCTGATTTTAATTCCTCCCTTCAACTGGTGAACGGGATGCGCCGGGCGCTGGATTTGACCGGCCTTGCTGCCCCGCGCTATCTCGAACTTTTGGAAGAAGAGCTTTCAGCGCGCGAATCCGGATTGCAAACTGCCACCTTTTCGATGTACTGTTTCTGGACGGGCGAAGGCACCTTTGGCGCAATCCCTGGCGTGATCGAAACAGAATCTGGTTTTCAGGATGGAAAAGAAGTGGTGAAGGTTCAGTTTGATCCTGCTGTGACGAGTCGGGCTGACTTGGAAAAATTGACCCAACCCAAAAGTATGACCGCCTGCGCCAAAAAGGAAGGCTTTCGCCCTGACCGCGAGCCGAAGTATTATCTGGCCCAGACAAATTATCGCTTCGTTCCCATGACCAGTTTGCAAGCCTGCCGCGCCAACAGCCTCGTGGGGAAAAGCCTGCCTCCCGACGAACTGCTTTCCCCCAGACAACTTGATTTGCTCAAAAAAATAAGCGAAATATCTAAAAAGGATTGGAAAAACATGATTGGACACAGCGTCAATGAAATGTGGTCCCTGTGATTATCAAATTTTCCACATTCCCTCATCCACCGTTTCCAGCACCTCTACTGGCGCCATAGAACCGCGACTTCCCCGCTCCGTCGAAAGCAGGATTTTTCCACAGCGTTTGTAATCGCCCCAAGCGTTTATGATACTGGGTTTTTCGTCGCCAAATTTTTCAAAATAGGCCCACTGCGTTATCAATCGCGACTTTTTGTCCACCCAGACATGGTATTTATTGTCGGGTGTTACACCGACACCCGTAAAGGTCAGTTGAAGCAGGTCTGCGATTTCACCGGACTCTATTTTTGCATCGCCCAGGTATTTTAAGGTCACGCCGGAATCCTTTAATTTGAATGGCATAACAAGCCAATAGGAGTCATTGATCCACACCTTTTTGCCTATATCCAGGTACTTGGCCAGCGAATCAGGGTGGGTTTGCTCTATTCCGTTCAGGCTGACTTTCCCTGTGCCATTGTTCAGGTTGACCATGATTTTCCAGGGGCGGTTGAGCCATTCTATCCGACAAACACCCCCCTGTTTATCCCATAAATGCTTACGGCGGCCAAAGAATTTCCAGGAAATATACCGTGTTTCATCCCAGGCTTGTCGGCCACCCATTGCCAGCATCACCTCATCGGCAATGGTGATGGCTTTTGCATCAGATCCCGCAGTGTTGAAACCGGGCGCAGCAGGGTTTTGAGGTGGGGTTGTTTTAGGGGAACATGCCGCTAATAATCCAACAAGCAATAAGCATACTGACAACTTTTTCATGAAAGCCGGGTTTGGTTTAGACTTTTGCGACAAGATACCGCGCACTTAGAGAATATGAAAGGATGTTATCAAGAGATAAAAACTATCGGCGAGCGGTTCGAACCGCCAACCCGCAAGGAAAAATGAAAGATAAGAAAGATAAAAACGGCTTTTTTGCTCAATTTGAATCGCTGCGCAATGTCCCGCGTTTCTTTAAGATGATCTGGGCGGTCAGTCCAAAATTAACGATCTGGAACATGGCGCTTCGGCTCGTCCAGGCTGCATTGCCGCTCAGCATGCTTTATGTGGGCAAAGAAATTATTGACGAAGTAATTGCCCAAATTGCAAATCCGGTATCCCTCGGCATTACCAATCCGCTTTGGTTTTGGGTGGGCGTAGAACTGGGTCTTGCCGTGCTTTCGAGCCTGCTCAATCGTGCTATCACTTTGACTGACAGCCTTTTGGGCGATTTGGTCAACAACGACTCCTCCGTCCGGATCATCCGTCACGCTGCTACGCTCGACCTCTACCAGTTCGAAGACGCCACTTTTTACGACAAGCTCGAGCGCGCACGCACGCAAACCGCCGGGCGCACTGCGCTCATGAGCATGGTGCTTTCCCAGGCGCAAGACCTCATTACCGTGGCATTTCTTGCCGCAGGTTTGGTGGCCTTCAATCCCTGGTTGCTGCTGATCCTTGTCGTCGCCGTCATTCCTTCTTTCATTGGCGAATCTAAATTCAACCAGGAATCTTATTCGCTTTCGCGTTCCTGGACACCCGAACGCCGCGAAATTGACTATCTGCGTTACATCGGGGCGAGCAACGAAACGGCCAAGGAGATCAAGATTTTTGGGCTGGAAGATTTTATTGCCACACGCTTCAAATCCATTTCGGACAAATATTTTTTGGCGAATCAGAAACTTGCACTTCGTCGCGCGGGCTGGGGCGCTTTGTTTTCTACACTGGGCACCCTTTCCTATTATGCCGCTTATGTTTTTGTCATCGGTCAAACCATTGCCGGACAAATTACAGTGGGTACGCTTACATTTTTAGCCGGGGCATTCAGCCGTTTGCAGGGTTTGCTCCAAGGCATTGTGAGCCGTTTTTCGCGTATTGCCGAGACCTCTCTTTACCTGCAAGACCTTTTTGATTTTTTAGAATTGAAACCACTGGCAGGAGACCATATCGGGGGTAAAAAAATCCCCCGACCCATTCAGCAAGGTTTCGTGTTTGAAAATGTGGGCTTCAAATACCCCGATACCGAGGTCTGGGCCTTGCGAAATCTGAGTTTTACGCTGCATCCCGGCGAAAAACTCGCCCTCGTAGGAGAAAACGGCGCTGGCAAAACCACCCTGGTAAAACTTTTGGCGCACCTGTATGAACCTGATGAAGGCCGGATCCTGCTGGATGGTGTAGATCTTTGCGAATACGACCCAGAAGACCTTCGTCGGGAGATCGGGATCATTTTTCAGGATTATGTTCGGTTCATGTTCACTGCAGGTGAAAATATTGCCATCGGCAATATTTCAGAAACCAAAAACCAGGCGCGTATAGAAGATTCTGCCCATAAAAGCCTGGCTGATACGGTCATTGAACCACTTCCCAAGCAGTATGGCCAGATGCTCGGCAAACGCTTTGCAGGCGGCGTTGATCTCAGTGGCGGGCAATGGCAAAAGGTTGCGCTGGCTCGCGCGTACATGCGTGAGGCTCAACTGATCATCCTCGACGAACCCACCGCCGCCCTCGATGCCCGCGCCGAGCACGAGGTGTTTGTCCGTTTTGCCGAATTGATGAAAGGCAAGGCGGCCGTGCTCATTTCGCACCGTTTTTCAACCGTGCGCATGGCAGACCGGATCCTGTTTTTGGAACACGGGCAACTACTGGAACTGGGCACACACGAGGAATTGGTGGCCAAGGGCGGGAAATATGCAGAGTTGTTTAGATTACAAGCAAAAGGGTATGTGTAGCCTTAGAATTGCTACTTTTGCACAGCACATTTCGTATGATACAACATATTAAAATCGAAAATTACAAATCTATCCCTTCGCTTGAACTTGATTTAGGGAGGGTGAATGTGTTTATTGGAGAGAATGGATGTGGAAAGACGAATATTTTGGAAGCGGTGGCTTTGGGGAGCGCAGCGGTAACATTAAAATTAGAAATGCTTTCAAATAAAGGGATTAGAGAGACCGAGCCTCGCCTTATGAAGGTCGGTTTTGAAATGGGAACAGCTCAAGACCCGATTAAACTGGCATATAAAACTGGGAATAATGTGGGAATTGAGGTTGAAATCTCTGAATCAAAGGAGGATTCAAGTAGATTAGCTGTTTCAGATTGGGCATTATCTGAAAAATTTGCGCAGATTCAAGAATTTGAGAAAAGTATATCGGGTTATTTAGCAACCGCCCATTTTGGAGCTGTGCTAATAAAAGCAATTAATGAGGGATGGGGAAAGCAGCTTGTAGATAAGCTTAATAATGGGGATGCTGATTGGCTTGAATTCATGAATTCAAACCTCAAAAAAACCGAATCCTCACAGTGGTCCGAAGGTGGTCTAAAGGTGGTACTTCATGCGACACAAAAGATTGCAAAGTACCTTGAAATTGATGATTTTGCAATCTTTTGTCCTGAAAATACTCATCTTAGGCGATTTGATGAAGAAGGCCAAATCAGACCTCTTGGCATACGTGGGGAGGGTTTATTTAGTCACTTAGCTAACCTGGCCCGCAAAGAACCAGATATCTTCCAAAAGATAAACGAAAACCTCCAACTCATCGACTGGGTTGAAGGTTTCGAAATCCCTAACGACCTGATTTTCAACGAACGACGCATCCGCATCCGCGATCGTTATTTGGACGAGGGTATCCAATACATTGACCAACGCAGTAGCAATGAAGGCTTTCTTTATCTGCTTTTTTACGTTACGCTATTTGTCAGCCCATATACGCCCAAGTTTTTTGCCATTGACAATATTGACAATGCGCTGAACCCTAGACTCTGCGCTAAACTTATTGGTGAATTAGTACGGTTAGCCAAAGAGCATGACAAACAAGTCATCGTCACTGCGCACAACCCTGGCCTACTTGACGGCCTCAACTTGAATGATGATGAGCAAAGGCTTTTCGTCATCTCCCGCAATAAACTGGGTCATACCAAAGCGCTGCGCATTGAACAAAAACCCTCTGCTAATGGCCATGAACCCGTGAAACTTTCTGAACAATTCCTGCGTGGCTATATCGGCGGCATTCCCAACATTTGAAAACTATGCCAAATCCAAGTTTCGGACTCATCGCAGAAGGCCCGACAGACCATGCGGTGTTGGAAAATATTCTAATCGGACATTTTAATGACCCCGACCTTACTATTAGACCACTTCAACCCTTGCTTGATTCCACAGATGGGGCTCAACGACAAGGCGGTTGGACGCAGGTGGTAGCATACTGCCAATCCTCATTTTTTCAAGGAGCATTCGAGCAAAATGACTATCTCGTGGTGCAAATTGATACCGATTGTTTGCACGAAAAACCGTTTGAACTGGACTTGAAAAACCCAGTTCAAAGCCTTGTAAATCAAGTGATAGGTAAGATGGAAAGCCTGATAACAGATTCATTCGAGAAAGGCTTTTGGGAAACTTACCACGAGAAAATCCTGTTCGCGGTTGCGGTGGATGAATTGGAATGTTGGCTTTTACCTCTGTTTTACGCTGACAAAAATGCCGCTGCTACGAACAACTGTCTACATAAGCTGAATACTCAGCTTGCGAAGAACAAGCACTCTACCATAAACCCTCATGCGAAAGGCCCCAAGCAATACGACAAACTTTCTCGCCCTTTGTGCAAACCAAAAGGCTTACGGAGCGCCGCCGCTAAAAACCCATCGCTCGGAATTTTCATCCAAGCCCTTCCTGTCAAGATTTGATTAGTGGTACACAGCGTCCGCTGAAAAACCCCTATTTTTCCCCACCTTTGCCACGCCACCATGAAGATAAAACCATTTTCAGCGTCCTTTCCAAACCTCGCCAGGGTCGAATCCACCGACGTTTTTTGCGATGAAGCAAAAAACCGCTACGCGGAGTATGTAAAAGACGGTATTTACGAACAAGTGCCTCTGTCAGCCTTTTATATTTATCAAATCAAATCTATAACAGGAGAGCATACCGGATTGGTAGCGCTCAACGAGGTGGAGGATTTTTTTGACGGAAAAGTAAAAAAACATGAAGCTACCCTAAGCGAGCAGGAACAGCATCATATGAGCTTCTTTTTCGAATGGGAGGCTATCCTCAAACCGGTGCTGCTTACCTATCCTCCCGTTACCAGCATCAGCGAATGGCTGAACGGGTTTGTCCAAAAAAACAAGCCCATTTTCCAGGCCAGGTTCAAGCAGGGAAGGGGTGTGTTGCACCGTATTTGGGCCGTGACAGATGGAGGAGATATCCGCGAGCTGCAGGACTTGTTCACCCGCAACGTAAAGGCCAGCTACATCGCCGATGGCCATCACCGTACCAGTACCATGGCGATGCTGCACGAACAACGGGATAGTTACCCCGATTTTGACTTCGACCACCTTTTTTGCGCGTTTTTTGCCACCGACCAATTGGATATCCTCGACTATAATCGGGCGGCGGAAATTCCAAAAGGAATGAGCGCAGCGCAGTTTATGGCGCACATTTCGAAAGTGTTCGAAATCGAGTGCCTAGGCATGCCAAGCCGTCCGACGGACAAGCATGAAATCGTGATGTGCCTGCATAAAGAGTGGTATTACCTGCGTTGGCGTCCTGAATTGCTAGATGGTCTGGACAAACAAAATGCCTTGCTGGATGCCTCGCTACTGAACAAAAAGGTGCTTGGAAACATCCTTGGCATACATGATGTCCGTTCAGACAGCAGGGTGAGCTACATTGATGGAAACAGAGGCATGGAAGGACTTCAAAAAGCAGCAAACAAGCGCAACAGGGTAGGTTTTGCACTTTTTCCGGTTCATTTTGAAGACCTTATGTTTTTGGCCGATGCAGGTGAGATCCTGCCCCCCAAAAGTACCTATTTCGAGCCCCGTCTCAAAAGCGGGATGATGGTACAATTGTTGAAAAAAAATGGGTGATACCAAATAGTCAATCAATCGACCCGCTATTTTTTATCTGCTTCAAATTTCAGCTTGCCGCCTACTATTGTTTTCAGCACTTTTACCTGCAATATTTCTTCCGGCGCACAATGCAACAAGTCTTTTGAAAGCACCACGAAATCAGCCAGTTTGCCTGGGCTGAGCGAGCCTTTTTCCTTTTCTTCAAAAGCGGCCCAGGCGTTCCAGAGTGTGTAAGAAAGCAGGGCTTCTTCCCGGGTCATTTTTTGTTCAGGAAAAAACTCAAGCCCTGTATCAGCGCGTTTTCTGGTGACAGAGGCATAAAGGCAAGGCAAGGGGTTTACATCCTCCACGGGTGCATCCGTGCCATTGGCAAAATGGGCGCCGCTGTCGAGCAGGCTGCGCCAGGCATAAGCTCCTGTGCGGGCACGTTCTGTACCGAGGCGCTTGGCTACAAATGGGGCGTCGCTGGTGCAGTGTATGGCCTGCATCGAGGCGACCACGCCCAGTTTGGCAAATCGTGGAATATCTTGTGGATCAATGTGTTGAGCGTGTTCAATGCGCCAACGCTGATCGTTAGCTTTTGAGCCTTGATCTCCGGCGAATTCTTTTTCCACCACATTCAATACTTCCCGGTTTGCCCGGTCGCCGATGGCATGAACGCAAAGTTGAAGGTTTTTTTGGTGACATACCTGTGCCATTCGGGCAATGGTATCCATGGGGGTCGTGTTCTGTCCCACAAAACCCGGTTTGTCGTCATAAGGCGCGAGCAGCCAGGCGCCATACGAACCAAGGGCGCCATCGAAGTAACATTTCACCGCACGGCAGGTAAAGTGTTGGTTCCCAAGACCAATTTGGGGGTAATTTTTCAATTTTGGAATATCGTGCGCGGTGGGCTGACTCGCCATTGCCCACAGGCGAAGGGGCAGTTGACCGGCTTCGGCAAGGCGGCGGTATTGATCAAGTTCCCAAAAACTGCTTCCTGCGTCCTGGAATGACGTGATGCCCTTAGCCAGGCATTCGGAGGCGGCAAGTTGGGTGGTTTTTTCGAAAGCGGCGATCTGTTCCTGTTCCGGGCGCAGGTTTTTCCAGGCATAAAATGGCTTTCCGATCAAATCCATTGCATTTTCCTCAAAAACGCCCGTAAGGTTGCCACGGGCGTCGCGCACGATGCGCCCGCCGACAGGGTCGGAGGTTTCGCGGGAAATACCGGCCAGTTCAATGGCTTTTGCGTTGGCAATAAGGCCGTGACCACTGGCGTGATAGAGCACAACGGGATTGTTGGGCGAAGCTGCACTCAGCTCGGTATTGTAGGGGTAACCGTTCACCGTTGCTCCGGGCGATTCGGACCATTTTTCCTGATGCCAGCCCCGGCCTTCTATCCATTCGCCGGGTTTAACAGTTTTTGCTTTTTCAGACACCAACCCGGTGATCTCACTCCAGGTTTGGGTGTTGATGAGGTTCAAATTTTGCAGACTCTCACCCAAACCATTAAAATGTCCATGGCCTTCTATAAATCCTGGCATGGCAAATGCGCCTTGAAGATCAATGATCTGCGTTTCTTTTCCGGCTAATTTTTTAAGGTCTTCATCCTTACCTATTGCAAGGATACGATCGCCCAAAATTGCAATTGCAGTAGCCGTTGTTTGGGAGGAGTCCGCCGTAAAAAAGTTGCCGTTCACATAGATAATATCGGGGGCCGAGGTTTTAGGGGAGGGGGAACAAGCCGCGATCAGCAGGATGAAAAAGAGAAAAAGATGTTTCATGAAAAATTGTTTAGGAACGAGTTGTCAGACTTATTTCCGTCCAAAATCTGCCGGGATTTCTCCCCAGGCTTCCGTTTCCCATTTCAGCACCGGGTTTGTGATTTTATTTACAGCCAGCCAGTTTTCAGCGCGTTGAATCAGCTCAAAGATTTTGTCATTGCGGCCGGTCGCCTCAAGTTTAGTGTTGCATTTGCCCTTTTTGACCCAGCCCTGAGCCGTTTTTGAATCCGAATAAATGGGGAGTGTGGGCTTATTCTGCTGTTTCAGCATCGCAAGCGCATGAACGATAGCCAGAAATTCCCCGATATTATTGGTTCCCTCCTTAAGCGGCCCCATGTGAAATAATTCACGTCCATCCGCCGTCCAAACGCCGCGGTATTCCATATCGCCTGGATTGCCGGAACAGGCGGCATCTACAGCCACACTTTCCTGGATGATCGAAGATCTAGATAAACTGGCGGCAGTTTTTGGAGTGCTTGTGGTCTTTTGCACAAACTTCCAATAGTTGCTTTGAAATGCCAGGTCGGCTTGCGCACGATTTTCAAAACTCTTGTATTTTGCTCCAGCCACACCATCTACCTGGCTTTTACAGTCCTCCCACGAAGTATAAACCCCGGGCTTACGGCCTTCCCAGACAACGTAGAATTTTTGTTTTGCCATTTGACCGTTGACCGTTGACGGTCAGAGTTTTAAAAGATTCACACTGTAATAAAGAGAGGCGCCCTGAAGCGAGATCTGTCCATTGCAAACGGAGCTGTTTCCATTGTTACAAAAGCGGGTATAAAGGTTGTCGAGATTGGAAAAGCCATAGCTGGCCCTTAAACCCAAAATTCCGCCTATGTCTTTTTTGCCAAAATTGAGTTTGTATTGAAATCCAAGATTGATACCTAAATCGCTCTTTTTCAGGTCGTTGTTTACTTTAAAAAGTTTGCCTTCCTCTGCAGGTTCTTGCAATCCTTTGCCACTCAAACCCACCAGGCGGCCATAATAAGGCCCGGCCATGAGCGACAACCGGCCATCGCGACCAAAGGTAAGCTCCGGCATGACGGAGGCTACCAGCCAAAGTGAATGATAGGTCAAATCGCGTTTGTAATTGAAAAAGTAGGGCATTGTGTCCACATTTACAGTGAAAGAAGACGCCGTGGAGGCTCGGCGGCCTGACAAGCCCAATTCGGCATTGATCGTTATATAACCGCCACGCCCTTTGAAGCGGGCCTGCATGCCCAGTTCCCAGCCTGGTTTCCAGCCAAAATCCGGGGTTTTTGCAGGAGCGTCCAGATTGAAATTGCCGGTACCACGCAGGCTGCTCGCGTTTATTCCTCCCCGAAGCCTGAACTCTACGGCGCCAGGCGTGAACTCGCGCTCAAACACAAATTCCTGTTTTACATCTCGGCCATTGCGCCGGCTAATGGTTTCCACCTGTATCTCACGATTACCCAGTATGAGGTAGCGTATGGTGTGCGGGTCAGCATTCTCCGGGTTGGTAAAAATAAAAAAACCCGCCTCGTCAATTTCTGTCAGGACAAATGAGGAGGGCTCTTTGCTGCTTTGACGTGGGATGGAGATATAGGTTATGGTCGTGTCGCGCAGTTCAAGGCGCAGGCGTTCAAGCAAAACAGTGTCGCCATTTTCGGGTTTGATCCGAACGCTTTTACCAGCAAGGGTCTGGTCATCTTCTTTCCACCAGATCTCAAGTTTGTCGCCTCGGTCTGTTGGCAAAAACCAGGTCCCCTCAAGCCCGCGCCTCAACTCGCGGAAAGCGTCTTTGGGGTACTCAATTTGAGCGGAAGCCCAATTGGAAAAAAGGAGAAAAGCATAAAACGGAAGTAGTCGGCAAATTTGCATGAAGAAAAATTTTGTGCAAAAAAACGGCAAAAAAAAGAGGCCACCTAACAATTTCTCACCAAGGGTGAAAAGTATTAGATGGCCTTGTTTTAAGGATGGCCTGGCTAAGGTGTACCGCTGAGCCTATTGGTCGCCTCAGAGTATGGATCTGCTGCGTCTAAGTTCTTCTTTCACCTCAGGTTTCAAGCGCTCTGCAGCCTGTACGAGCATGTCCCCATCCAGGGGGAAAGGCAAGGGGCGGTTTCCCAACCTGTTTTTAGTATCCCCACTAAGCGCACGCTCATCACCCCTGAAGGTAGAAGCATAATTTTCAAAAACCACTTCAGTAGCCAATTCGCAAGTTTCTAGCAAGGTGTTATTCACTGCATCCCTGATTTCCACACAACCTGCAATGCGGGCAGCCTTAGTCTGGTGAATTTCAAGTACCTCCGCCCGAATGAGTACCATGTGCGGCGTTTTTATGTCGTTGCCCAGGCTATCTTTCTTCACGTTGCCACGCTTGTCAAGTACATAGTCCCAGCCATCCTGAATTTTTATTTCATCTATGTAGCTGCGTTCCTGTATTCTTTCAGGACTAATATCGATATCCCGAACCTTGTAAAAAGCCTTATAATCGTAATGCAACCCGGGTTTTGCTTCAAAAGAAAATTCCCTCCATTCGTTGTCCAGGCCTTGCATGTCGAAGGCCATTAAACGATCCTCGAAACTTTGTGGAAGTAATTTTCCAGATTGGTTTTGAACTTCAAAAACCACATAGGAGGTTCCGAGATCGCGCGCTTTGGCAAGCAGCTTATCCTTGTCGCGGTAGTTGGAGTAAAAGCGTTTTTGCAGGTCGATCAGCATATAGTAAGCTTTTCGGGCAGCCATCCGATCGTCTTTTTCTGCGCGTTCCAAAAGTGCAACAGATTGATCGTAAAGGTATTCGGCGGCTTTTTCGCGGCTCTGTCGTTCCATCGCAGCGATCTCTACAAACTGGAATTTGGCGCGGTAGCCATTTTTGGCGGTAAGCGGAGTAAGTGGTGCAATTTTGTTTTGACGACTGCGAATGTCTAAATGTATGCTGTGAACCCGATCCCAAAGTTCAGGACGGCTTTCAGCCCTGAGTTGTTCAATGGTAGCAAGGTCGCGGGCTTGTGCTTTCCGGAAGGCCAGCTCCAAACCTTGTACATACTCCAGTTTCTTTTTTGATTTGCCTTTGATCTTGCGAATACACAAATCAATTGCACTGTCGTAGTCGCCACTTTCGACATACTTTTGGGCGGTGCGGCACGAGCTCAGCAAAAATGCGAACAAAAAAAGCGAAACCAGGATACGAGATGCGTTATTCATAATTTTTCGTTTTTGACTGTTTTCAAAATCTAGCTGCAAGGTGTGGGCTTCTGATCGCTTGGCGCTCTTAAAAGATGTTAGGGCTTTCAGAATATTTGTTAAATTCTTAAATGGTTGTCAAACAGTTCTGAACAATAATCAAATTTTATGGAAAAGATCACAGAATCCAATTCAAAATATCGCCATTTGGAAAAAATGAGCGTCCGGGAACTGCTGGTCAACATCAATGCAGAAGACAAGACCGTGCCAGGTGCCGTAGAAAAAACAATTCCTCAAATTGAAGCCCTGGTGCAATCCATTGTGCCCAAAATGCGTGAGGGTGGGCGAATGTTTTATATCGGCGCCGGCACCAGTGGCCGACTCGGAGTGGTGGACGCCTCTGAAATTCCGCCGACTTTTGGCGCACCACCTGAATGGGTAATAGGCATTATAGCCGGTGGAGATCACGCCATCAGGCACCCGGTTGAAAATGCGGAAGACAGCGAAACTCAGGCTTGGGCCGATTTGAAGGTCTGGCAATTAGACGCGCTCGACACCGTGATCGGCATTGCAGCCTCCGGCACTACACCTTATGTGATACATGGCCTGCGCAATTGCCGGGAACACGGCATAGCTACCGCTTGTATCACTTGCAATCCGGGGGCTCCCTTGTTGTCAGAAGCAGATTTCCCAATTCTTGCAGTAGTAGGCCCTGAATTTCTTACCGGAAGTAGCCGTATGAAGGCCGGCACCGCTCAAAAATTGATTTTGAACATGATTTCGACCTCCGTCATGATCCAACTTGGGCGCGTGCAGGACAACAAAATGGTAGATATGCAACTGAGCAACGCCAAATTGGTGGACCGTGGCGTTAAAATGGTGATGCAGGCGACCGGGACGGAATATGAAGAGGCCAAATATCTTTTACTGCGATTTGGGAGTGTGCGGGGAGCTTTGCGGGCGTATGGTGGGGGGTGAATCAGGGCGATGACGCATGCAAAGAAGTTTTTACCTGGCTAACTGTTTACCCTAGTCAATAAACCTCCTGAAGCTTCAATATCTCAGGGGGTTCAAAATTTATAATCCCCTCACCACAAAACATATATCACGAAACAAGTGCCCAAAAACTCTGTTTTCAGAATTTAAAGCACAATATCAGGTTTTTACAAAAGATAATTTTTATCTTTGCGCGCACATTTGGAAACAAAAAATCTTTTTGACGGTTACTGTTTCCTTTTCATTCTCATACCGGCATTGGGCAGCATTGACATTAGGCGTTTGGTTTCTGTGGCAGGGAGCAATCTTGAGGTGTGCAGGTTTTGTTGGTTTCCGCGATGGTGAATTGGAAACGAAGAACAAGGCGCGTACTCTCCTTCGGCAAGCCTTCGGCGAGCGAAGCATATATCTACGTGAACAGCAGCGCGCAAGTCAAACAGTCTCATCGCCCTAACGTACTTTATCAATGTCTGCATTCAAGACGCTCGGCATCGCCGACGACCTCTTGCAGGGTATCACTGCCATGGGCTTTGAAACCCCTACCCCTGTTCAAGAAATGGTTCTTCCTGTCGCTCTCCAAGGCGATCAGGACATTATTGCCCTCGCCCAAACGGGCACCGGCAAAACCGCCGCTTTTGGCCTCCCGGTACTCCAACGTATTGACCCAAAAGAGCGCACCATCCAGGCGCTCATCATGTGCCCAACCCGTGAACTTTGTGTTCAAGTGGCCGGCGATCTGGTCAATTATTCCGAATTCGCCCACCAATACAAGGTAGTGGCAGTTTATGGGGGCGCTGGAATCGAGGGACAAATTCGTCAAATTAAAGCTGGGGCACAAATTGTGGTGGCCACGCCAGGCCGCCTTATGGACCTTATCGCCCGCAAAGCCGTCAAACTCGAAAGCGTGCGCCGTGTGGTACTTGACGAGGCCGATGAAATGCTCAACATGGGCTTCAAAGAAGCCATCGACTTCATCCTTTCTGAAGTCGTGGAGCGTAAATCCATCTGGCTTTTTTCTGCTACCATGCCCAGGGAGGTTCGCACTATTGCCAATACCTACATGACCGACCCGCGCGAACTCACCGTGAGCGGGAAAACCCAGACCAACGAAAATATAGAGCACGTTTATTATGTATGCCGTGCCGACGACCGCTATAACGCGCTCAAACGAGTGGTGGACGCGCTCCCCGATATCTATGCCCTTATTTTTTGCCGGACGAGGGCCGAAACCAAAGAAGTGGCAGAACAAATGGTACGCGACGGCTACAACTCGGATGCGCTGCACGGTGATCTTGCCCAATCTGACCGCGACCGCGTAATGCAACGCTTCCGAGAGGGCAATCTTCAATTGCTTATTGCTACGGATGTGGCGGCTCGTGGCCTGGACGTGAGCAATATCAGCCATGTTATCAATTATGGCCTTCCCGACGAAATCGAGGTTTATACCCACCGCTCAGGCCGGACGGGCCGGGCAGGAAAAACCGGGGTGAGCATCACTATCGTGACGCCAAAATACGAGGAAAGGATCAGGCAGATTGAACGAAAAACGAAAGCTCCGATTGTCAAAAAGTCCCTTCCGACAGGCATGGAAGTATGTGAAGCACAATTGTTTAACATCATCAAGGGAATCCATGAGCAGGAGGTACACCACGCTGATATCGAGCCTTATATGGAACGTATTCAAGAGGAATTGAAAGATTTGAGCAAGGAAGAACTGATCAAGCGCTTTGCCAGCGTAGAATTCAACCGCTTTCTTTCCTACTATCGCAACGCACCAGACATCAACATTTATCCGCGAGGCGACAAGCGGGCCGCACGTCCTGTGGCGATGCCTGGCAGCCAAACGGGTACGGTACGCCTATTCGTAAGTGTCGGCGAAATGGACGGCGTAACCAAAAAAGATTTTCTAATCTTGCTCGACCGCTCTTTTGGTGTGCCCAGCAAAGCGATAGGACAAATCGATGTAAGCCGCACACACTTGCATTTTGACCTTGATGCAGCTTATGTGGCCGTGGTACGACAAGGTTTGCCTGAATTCACCATCAATGGCCGACCCATTCGAGTGGATGATGCTTCTGAGCGCGAAAGAGGCGGTGGCAGCGGGCGCCGAAGAGAGGATAAAGTGTTTGAAAAATGGGATCGGAAGCCCAAAAAAGGCGGGAAAAAGGGGAAATGGTAATTGTTTCAAATTACATTCTGCCAATTTTCAGCCCCTGCATACAACTCAAAGCGGATACTTGAATCGGGGTGCGACTTCAAGTCGCACCCCGATTTTTTACATTTTCAGGTGATCTCTATTCCCGGATCACACGATAACTGCCATTGATAGTGTGGCTTGCACCGCCACTTGTTTGGAAGTTGCCTCCAAATGTGCCGATGATCAGGTCCCCCTGGTTTGCCCCAAAAGTGGTCACGTTTGTTATAAGCGTATTCGGCAATTGAGTGTCGAAAAGCAAATTGTTCGCTGTTAGCCAGGTCAAAGGGAAAAGGCCTGTTTGCTCGTTGTTATCAAAAGTGAAACCTATCCAGGTAGCTGTGCTGTCCTCCGATCCAATTTGTGTGGTTAGCCCACTATTAGTCCATGCATAAGGTGATATTTTTGTAAAATTTTGACCGTCAAGGTTATATTGGATATACTCCGAAAGTGTAGTGCAGGTGACGATGCTGCCAACATTGACCGTATTGGGTGGTGTAGAGAAGGCTGCAGGGGCACTTTCCAACAAATTAGTAAGGTCGTACCCCACTATCTGCCCTGTTTGAGGGTCATTGTTGCAAGCCGCCATGACATATTCAAATTGGCCATTGGAGTTGGGATACAAAAAGCGCTTTTCATTTCCTTGTTCAATTTTTACATAGCCATTGCCAACCGGCAGGGCTGTGCAATCAAGCAAGGTCCCGCTAACTTTTATTACAGGTAACTGTGCCGAAGGCGGAATGATAATATCGGGCAAAGTGCTGACGCCTGAGAATGGGCCAACATTGGCCGAATAATATACCTGGTTGCCGCAGTCTTGTGGCGAAACAACCTCCAACAATAAAACTTCATCCTTTGGAATGCATCCGCCAAAACAACCACTCCCGTCGGTGTATCCAAAGGACGATCCACCAGTGGAAAGCATGGTAAGGCGCACACAGGCATTGGCCAGGGGTTGATTCGCACTTCCAAGGTAAATTTTTCCGTGAAGTTGGGTAAGCGGGAAAGGTTCATCACAGTTCCAAAAGGAGAAGTGCGTCACTTTGCCCACATATTCGCCGCCTATTTTTTGAGCCGAGCCGTCTTCTTTCCAATGGCCGTCTTCCAGGTCGTAGTGCCAAAGCGGGATTACTGCAGGCGCCGAAGCCAATTGGCTGCTCAGGATGGGCATTCGAACCTCTACCTCTTTGCCTGGAGCTATTTTGAGTTTTTGGCCGCTATTGCTTTCAATTTCAACCCCAAGCATGCCATAGGTTGAAAGAAAAACTTCCTCATCAACCGCATTTTCTGCGGTCATGTCGCCCGGTACAAAAAGTGCCAGATTAGGGTCAGAAGGATCGAGGTAGCGAGCGTAAACAATTACGTCGCCATTATAGGCATTCCCATTTGCATCGGTAAAGGCATTGGCAGGGAAGTCAAGTTTTGGCCCACCCATCACATTTATAATGCCTCCTGCGCCGGGGTTCAGGGAGCCGGCATAGGTTTTTGCCAACAGTTGAATCGTGATGGTTTGCAAGGCATCATCTTCCACAATATACGGGCGGGAAACCTTGAAATAACCTGGCTTGCTGACAGTTACCATCGAATGCATGGCGGGCAATCGGACAGGTTTGAGGCGAAAAACACCGTTTTTGTCGGTCAAAGAAGATTCATTGCCAGCCTCTACGAGGGCGCCTTCCACGCCTTCGCCGGCCTCATCGATAATTCTGCCAGCGAAGCTGACATCGGCAATTTTGCTGTGTTCAAAAGGGTCGTCTTCATGGCAAGCCACGAAAAATGCGCCGATGAACAGCGCGAAGGGAATAAGCAATTTTAGTTTTTGCATGATTGTGTAGCAGTTTGTGTTAAAAAATTGTGGTGATAAATAATACACGTATCGGGACTAGCAATAGTTGGGTAAGGCAATTAATTATGCTGCACCAGCATCAATTTTAATTTTGTTGCACAAATAGTTTTATAAATATTTTTTGTTTTAAAATTTCAAATTTACTTAAAACAATTCTACTTTTGCGGAGATAATCTGCCTCTCCTATGCGCCAACCCACCATGTTTGAAACGACCAAGGAAGCCCTTGGTTATGAAATTGGTGGCTTGCTGCGTCCTGTTCTAATCGGGCAAACAAAGCCTGAAAATCCAGAAGACCTCTCTTCCATATCAGAATGGCTGGCTTTAGAAAAGGCCATGCGAATGGACGCTCAGTATGTTTATTTCAGAAGATTTGAAAATCGCCCTTCCCAACCCTTATTCTATGTATACGATTATTCGGAAGACACGGGGCTTCCTGATGAGGATAAATTAGGCAGAATTCAAAAAGATATTTGGTCGAGTGCAGAAGTGCCTTGTGCTTTAGTTTTTGCCAAGGATTCTGTCAGCATTATAAATACAAGCCGCGAGCCAAACTATACTGGAGAATCTTTTACTCCAACGTACTTGCTGAAAAAATCTGAGGAGATTTCTGAAGATATCAAAGAACGCTTTTCCTCCTACCAACTCCTTTCAGGTGAGTTTTGGAATGCCGAAAAAGACCACTTCGCATTCAGTCATTCAGCTCATAAAACGCTGTTAGACAAGCTACGTGCTGTACGTGAGGCTTTCTTGAAAGAAGACAAAAGACTCGCAAATGCAGTTAACCGCTTGCTGATACAGTGTGTGCTCATTCGCTATTTGGAAGCGAAACAAGATTTGGATGCATCAGGCAATTTAAGAAGGGTATTCCCGGAAGGCTTCTTCGAGAAAATTTCAGGTGTCGGCTCCTCTTTTAAGCATGCATTGGAGACTGGGACTTTTTGGGAAGTTTTCAACTATCTCAATCAGCAAGACCACTTGAACGGGAAGATCTTCGACTGGACGGAAGAAGAAAAGAAACAGATACAAGCCATCTCATCTGACAAATTAGTCAACTTGCTCTACGAGACACGCAGCAATGCGAGCGAGCAATTGGCACTTTGGGATTTATATTCCTTCCGATACCTGCCGGTAGAAATTGTCAGTAGTATTTATGAAGCGTTGTTTAGCAATGAAGAGAGTGTTCAAGAGGATGGTATGGTTTATACTCCACCCCACCTTGCTGCTTTTCTGGTAGATGAAGCCATGCCGCTGAACGCTTGGAAAGGGAAAAAAGATTTTAAGGTTTTAGACCCTTCATGTGGCTCTGGAGTTTTTTTGGTGTTGACATTCAAGCGTTTAGTTCATTGGTGGCGGCTTCAGAACAACGGGAGTTCTCCAGACAAGAAAGATATCATCAATATCCTCCGGCATAGTATCCACGGCGTTGATTTGCATGATAACGCCATTTTGCTGACGCGATTCAGCCTTTGCCTTGCCGTGTGCGATATGCTCACACCCCCTGAAATATGGGACGCCTTGCAATTTCCCGACCTTGAAGGCCAATTAGTTGGCAATGATTTTTTTGATTGGTACAAACAAAACCAAGACAAGAAAGCCACTTTTGATTTGGTTATTGGCAATCCTCCCTTTGTGCAAGCCTCCAAAAAACTTCCCGATTGGAAAACGGTTTCAGATTTCGCCATCCCACAGAAACAAATTGCACTCTACTTCATGAGTGCGGGCATGCGGATGGTAAAACCAAAGGGGTTGCTTTGTTTGCTTATCAAATCGTCTTCTTTCCTTTATACTTCAAGTGGTGGCAAATACAGGACTAATTTTTTGCTGCACAATCAAGTACATCAGGTACTAGATTTTACGCTTTTGGCAGAAAGCAATGTTTTATGGCCCAGTCAAAGGCCAGATACCGCTGCAGTTTTTGCGACTCCTGGCCCAGCTGACACCAGCAAAAAAATCCTGCATGTTGTACTGCGGCGTTCCCCCACTACAAAGACAAAACGTTACTTTGAGATAGATGCTTACGACCTCAACTGGGTGCCGTACATAGCAGCTTTGCAGGATGATTTTGTTTGGAAAACAAATTTGCTTGGAGGAGGGAGACTATATGGGGTGGTCAAGTATTTGAAAACATTTCCAACTTTGGGAGACTATTTTGAAAAAGCAGGTTGGATTTGTGGAGAAGGGTACGAAATGACAGAATCATCAGAGGGCGAGCTAATAGATTATATTAATGACAAGCCATGGCTTCCTTATGAATGGCTTACCCCGAAAGGGATTATCGCAACAGACAAATATCCAGTTGTATCCTCTCAAACGAAATTCTCTCGACCAAGGGATAAGAAGATTTACACCCCTCCACATATTTTGTTTCGAAAAATTACGAACGATGAGTTCAACTTTTCAATAGCGTTTTCTGAGGAGTACCTAACTTTCCCAAAACAGATAGTTGGGATTAACGCGCCTGATTCTCAACGCAATGAATTATTTGATGTGTTTCAAACCATAATAACTAATGGAAAAAGATTCCATGGGCTTATTTATTCTACAAGCCCTCGTTGCCTTGTTATTAAAAACACTTCCTTTAACCCAGATGATATTTACCAACTACCATACGATCCAAAATTAAATATTGACCTTGCCAAAGCGGACCAACTTGTCTTGGACGATGTGGTAAACCACTACCAAGACTTTATCCGCCATCCCGATTCATCAAAATCTAAAGCTTTTCATCCCATCACCTCCAAAAACCTCCAATCACACTTCACCCAATTCGGCTCTATTTTCTGCGAATCTCTGAATGCCATATATTGTAAAGGAAACCTCCGCTTCCGGCAAGCAGAGATCGGCACACTACACTTTGGCAAATTCATCTACACGACTTTCTGCTACGACGATCAGCCAGAACACTCCCCCAGCCCATACGGCGAAATCCAAACGGACGGTGATTTGACAAAATTACTGACGCTCGATAAAGGGCATACCCAGTTCCAGCGCATCCAGAAGATATATAAGAAAGACTACGTCTGCTTCATTAAGCCCAATCAATTCCGCTATTGGCTCGATTCCATCGCCCTCCGCGATGCCGATTGGGTCTTGACCGATTTGGTAGCCCAAGGCCATTAATCCCAAACGCCCATGCTGAGCCAACATTATTCCACACCGAATACCGACTATTTCCCATCAATACCAAAAGACAAGGTGGTTGATGTCTGTTGGAGATGGTGGAGAAGTGTTTAATAGGTTTCCCTCAGCATCTCAAATCGTTTGATGATTATGATGAGACAGCAGGCGAACTTTTTTTGAACAGCGAATTCTCCCATACATTTCAAACCGTTGTCCAAGAAAGTGGATTTCATGGGTGTACTTTCCACGACGAAAGCGCAAGCCAAGAGCATTTACTGGGCAAGAAAAAAAAGAAAGGCATACCCCCACGAGTTGACTTAGGAGTTAGACTTGCCCACTCCCGCGACAGAATTATGCTCATTGAGGGCAAGCGTTTGTACAATCCCTCGGACAAGCAATATGTGTCAGGAGATACTGGTGGGCTTGCGCGTTTTAAACAGGAACAACACGGGGCTGATGTAGAAACAGCTTGCATGATTGGCTATGTCCAAACTAATACTTTCGTCTTTTGGCACGAAAAAATAAATGGCTGGGTACGGAGTGAAAACGCACCTGCAGCAGTCCCAGCTTGGGATCATGGCGATTGCCTTAATCCGCTGACTGAGAAGGCTGAACATCTAGCCCATTGCATTTCTCAACATTGCAGAGTTAGCAAAGAACCAGTTAGGCTCCACCATTTTTGGGTTAAGGTTGTGTAGCCACTTAATTCCCCCCTTCCAATTCATCCCCAAAACTATCGTCCGGCTTTTTTGGCTTGCCGTTGGAATCCAGTTCATCATTGTAAATATCCGGCGAAAAGTCCTCCTCGTCGCCCGCTGGGCCAAGGCTGCTTTCATACGCTGCACAATTAGTTTCGATACCAAGATCGCCGGAAGGGCGCACAAAACGGACGTTAAAGTCGTAGCCGGATTTTGCGTCTTTTTCCAATCTGTTGATAAACGATGCAAATATTGGCCTGGCCATGCGCGCACCTTGTCCGTCGCCGAGACTTAAAAAACGGATCCATCGGTCTTCGCCCCCAACCCAGGTGCCTACCACCAGGCGTGGTGTGACGCCCATAAACCAGCCATCGGTATAATCGTTGGTGGTACCAGTTTTGCCGCCCACCTGACTTTTGAGCGTATTGATCCCAGGCGCACCTTTCACGTTGTACTGCAACATTTCGAGCAAAACCCAATTCACATTGGTGGGCAAAGCGGCACGTTCTTCAGGTACGGAACGCCAAAGCACACGGCCATTTTTGTCTTCGATTCGTTTGATCACGTAGGGCAACCCATACATTCCCTTATTTGCAAAAGTGGAATAAGCACCGGTCATTTCGTAAGGCGTAAGGTCGGCGGCACCGAGGCACATGGATGGCGAGCCGGGCAGAATCAGGTAACGGTTATTCGATAGGAGTGAAGAGTCGATACCCAGTTTGTTGCAAAGCCCACGCACAGGCTCGGTGCTCCCCAGTTCCCGCATCAGGTAGGCGCTGACGGTATTCACTGAATTTTTCAAGCCCTCTTTTAAATTCAACCGTGCTCCTGAGTAAATCCCGGTGGAATTTTTGGGTGTCCAATCCGAGTAATGTTCAAAATTCATATACCTGGCTGGAATCGTAACGGGGTTGTCATAAACCTCAAAGCAGGGGCTAATACCTTGATGCGCAATGGCCGTGGCATAAACAAAAGGTTTGAAGGTCGATCCTACTTGTCGGCGGGTCTGAATGTGGTCATACTGGAAATATTTGAAATTCACTCCGCCTACCCATGCTTTGATTTCGGAAGAAGTTGGGTCCACTGCCAGAATACCCGTTTGCAAAAACATACGATGGTAGCGCAGGCTGTCCATCGGAGTCATGACAGTATCTTTTTCGAGTTTTGGATTGTTCCAGGTAAAGACCTTCATCTTTACGGGCTGAGTGTATTGTTTCCTGATGGCGGCTACGAGCGCACGGTATTGGTTTTTTGTTTCAGCCCAATCTTTGTCGGCCATGATACGGCGATAAACGGTGGCCTGCTCGCTGGTAACATATTTGGCGACCATCATCTTGGCGATACTTCCGGGTGTTTTGTCTTCCACCAACATTCGCTCAATGTCCACCGAGCGGAGTTCGTAGTCGTGGCGTTTTTTTATTTTTTCAGCGGCGGCATCCAGGTATTTTGGCCAGAGGTTGGCAAAGCGTTCTCCGTCGCGCATGAGTTTGAAAAGCGATTCTTTCCGGCCTTGTATTTCTTCGTTGGTGGCGTCGCCAGATTTGTACGTCCAGGGGTCGCGGCCTTTCCAGACCTGAAAAAACCGGGCCTGGATTTTTTTCATCTGTTCCATCATGGCTGCTTCTGCATGCGCTTGATAAACAGGGTCGATGGTGGTATAAATTTTCAGGCCATCCCGGTAAATATCGTATTTTGAGCCATCGCGACGGCGGCATTCCGGGAGTTCGAGCAAAGAGTCGCGCACTATTTTTTCCAGATAGTCACAGAGATAGGGTGCCTTATCGTCGCTAAAATTCACTGATTTGAATTGAAGTCCGAGCGGTAGCACTTTCAAGCTATCGTATTGATTTTCCGTCAGCAGATTGTTTTTTCTCATTTGGGAAAGCACCACCCAGCGGCGTTTTATGCCACGTTCGGGATATCGGTTCGGGTTGTAGTAGGAGGGGTTTCGAAGCATCCCGATCAGCAGCGCAGATTCCTGAATGTTCAAGGATTCCTGGTCTTTGTTAAAATATACTTCAGCAGCAGCGTGGATGCCGAAGGCATTGTTCACAAACTCGGCTTTGTTCAGGTACATCGAAATGATTTCTTCCTTGGTGTAGGCGCGTTCGAGTTTTACCGCCGTGATCCACTCTCGGAGTTTGATGTAAATTAGTTTAAATGTTTTTTGAATTTTGTTCAAATCTTTAAAATTGCGGTCGGAATACAGCATTTTTGCCAATTGCTGCGTTACTGTAGAGCCGCCGCCGCCACTTTGGTCGCTAAGCAAAACCGTCCGCACGATTACCCTTGCTACGGCCCGTCCATCTATGCCGCAATGTTTGCGAAAGCGAATATCCTCCGTGCTGACCAGTGCGTTCACTAAATGCGGACTAAGGTCTTCAAAGGGTACAGGCACCCTGTTTTCAACAAAATACCGGCCCAAAACATCGTTATTGCTGCCCAATACTTCGCTCGCCAAGGCAGAAGATGGGTCTTCCAATTCCCGGAACGACGGAATGGCCATCATACTGATAATCATAAACAGCAGCAGCAGCGAAACCGCGCCACCCAAAAAGATCCGCCAACCCCAACGCATGATTTTGCGGTAGAGCGGCATTCGTTTTTCCTGCAAAGCTGCTTTTATTGAAATAAGGTGTTGTGGCTCCATAGTATGAGGGGAGTGGGTCGGTGAAAGGGTGTTGAACTAAGGACAAAAGTAAGCACGCAATTGGAGAAAAAATATTTTGTGTCAAAAATGCTTTAAGAAACTGGCGTACAATAATTTATGCGAAGAGGCTGTCTAAAATTTTTCAAACAATGAACAACCTGGATGGTATGAAACATATAAGCCGCAACAAATTAATCCTCAAAAGACTTGCCCCATTGACCCTGCTCGTTTTTATCGCCGCTTGCTCTCCGGCTCCGAAGCAGCCTCTCGTGCCAGCCTTTTTTTATTGGGAAACTTCGCTTAAAATTTCAGCAGAAGAGCGAGAACTCCTGGACTCGATAGCTTGTAAAAAATTGTATATCAAAACATTAGACATCGGGAAAAACCCTGAAACTGGCGAAATAGAGCCATATTCCAGGCTCGAAATCATGGACAATCGGAGCCTGGAAGGACTGGAAATAATCCCGACCGTTTTTATTACCAACGAGGTTTTTAAAAACATTTCTGAGCAGAAAACAGATTGGCTGGCGGAAAAAATTGCCGGGCATTTCACCCGCCCTGGCGCTTATCTTCGAGAAACGCTGTTCGATTGCGACTGGACGCCCTCCACACGGGAGGCTTTTTTCCTGTTTTTGAAAAAAATACGTCAAAAACTACCGCAGGGCACGATAGTCAGCGCCACCATTCGTCTGCATCAATACAAATTTCCCAAACAAACCGGGGTGCCCCCTGCAGCGCGGGGCATGCTCATGTTTTATAACACTGGCGATGTGGACGAGGAGGGTGAAAAGAATTCCATTTTTCACCCTAAAGATGCCCTGATATATCTAAATGGCGCCCCTGAAAGGTATCCGATTCCCCTGGATCTGGCACTCCCGCTTTTCTCCTGGGGGCTGATTTTCAGGGAAGGAGATCTTTGGAAAATTGTGCCCGGCCCCTTGCCGCTGGAGGAAATGCGGCAAAGCGCAAAATATGAAGAACAAACTACTACAGAACCATTCCCGGCATGCTTGTGGAAAGTGAAGGAGGGTACTTTCTTAGGCGGGCATTATCTTCGCCCCGGCGATGATTTAAGAATTTCGGCAACGTCGCCGGAACTGCTTTTCAACGCGGCCAGCCTCGCTCAAAAACTCGATCTGGCAAACGATGCCTCTTTGGCTTTTTTCCATTTGGGTGTTGCCAAATCTGAGCATTTTTCCGCACAACTGCTTGATAGCGTATGCAAAACCGTACGAAAATGACATTGGACACTATGTATTGGAAATCGGGCATTGGACATTGGATATGGGCAATTTCTTCGCTCCTGATTTTTACTTCGTTCTCTCCCTACCCGGTTCTGGACCCATGCATTCCGCACAGCCAGCCTTTTTATGGCTACACTTTTTTTGATGCGGATTTCGTGGACGCAAGTGCGGCCTATGCGCCGTTTTTTCTCCGTTTTGGCGACTATTACGAACGCACTTACAACCCGGAGGAAATTCAAAAAAAGGGGAATTGTGAAGAATGGAGCGAACGGTTTTGTAGCAAAGCCAAATGGCAGGACGTAGCCGCCGTCGTTTACGGATCGGAAGAGTACGACCTGGCCAGATTGCATGAAGCAGCCTTCGATAAGACCCGAAAAACACCGCTGACGTTCCGCCTGGAAGACAACGATTTTGCTTATTTGCTGGCTTACAACGGTTGTGTGGAGGTGACGGGCTATCTCACTTTCGCCAAGGATTGTGAACAACATGTGGTATCCAGGGGCGACAAATGGAAGCCCGCCCAACGCGATGTCCCGGCTATGTTGGAATTGATTCAGGAAGGAAAAAAGCGATTTGAGAACACCCAGTCACACTTTGTTCGCTTGCGGTACCTCTACCAAATAGTGCGCCTGGCGCATTATGCAGGGGCCTTTCAAATGACGATCGATCTTGACAAGGAACTGATGCCCAGAATTGACCTGAAGAAAAAAAGCGTTATTTTTTACTGGACCATGGGCCATGTGGCGGGGGCTTTCCAGCAATTGGGCAAATACCCGGAGGCGGCTTATCGTTATTCACTTATTTTTCGAAATTGTCCTTCAAAGCGCTCCCAGGCCTATCGGAGTTTCAAAATTCGAAACGATGAGGATTGGGAAAAAGCGCTCCTGTTGTGCAAAAGCGACGTGGAAAAAAGCACCCTCTACCTGCTCCGGGCAGGCGGCTCGCACACCTGGGCCGTGGAAGACATGGCGGCCATTTACGAACTCGACCCCAAAAACCCCCAACTCGAAATCCTGCTCGTAAGCGATGTGCAGGAGTTGGAAAAAATATTCCTCAATACCCCCGTTACCGATGAAAAAAATGGCCGCACAATCGGCAAGATAAAACGCCAGGCCGCCGTAAAACATCTCCTTGACCTGCAAAAATTCGTTCGTCGGGTCATCAGAGAACAACAAGCCCCTGAAATGAAAACCTGGCGGGCTGTGGACGGCTATCTCGAACTCCTTGCCAACGATCGCTATGCAGCAACCAAAACCTGGGAGCGGCTGGAAAACGACCTGGACGAGGGTAAAAAGCAAGATAAAAACATCCTTCAGCAACTTGAAATATGGCGCTGTCTGCTCGCCGTGATGAACCTCGACACTACGGCTACCGATACAGTGGATCACCTTGCCTACAAAGTGCGCAAGATTAAAGCCTTTGATCAAAATCCTTATTTCGAGCCGTTCTTGCAAGAATGGTTGTCAAGAGGTTACGCAGAAAACAACCACCCTGGCAAGGCGATGTTTGCCGCATATCCTCCGCATACGATTCGGTACAACCCGCGTCTCGAAGTGATTGAAGACTTGCTGAAACTGGCCAATACCCCTGACCCGGTATTGCTGGAACGGACCCTAAAACTCGATACAAACCCAGACCGCATCAAGGCTTATTTTTTGGAAACAAAAGGGGTGCATTTCCTTGGCCAGGGAGAACCGGAAGCCGCAGCTGCAGTGATGCGACTAATCACGCCGGGCGAGCAGTCGCGCATGACCCAATTCAAACCCTTTGCCAACCGGTTTGGAGAAATCATCAATCGGGACGTAACCGACCAATCAGCTTACAACCGGCTTCAAATCGTGGAACAACTCATTCAGTATGAGCAACAAGCCAAAGCATTTGAGGCTTTGCGAGATACCGCCGAAGCCAAAACCTGGCTTCGACTTGGGGATTTTTGGTACAATACTTCTTATTTCGGATACGAATGGGAGGTTCGGGATTATCACCGGGATGGAAACAACCAACTCCGTTTGGCCAAGGGACCGGTTTTTCCGTTGGAAGGTGCTCCGGATGGAAATTTGGAAAACCTTGACCTGAAACTGGCCTTGGAATACTATGAAAAAGCTTACCAGGCGGCCCATACGCAGGAGATGAAGGCGCGCACGGCCTTTATGGCGGCCCGGTGTATGCAGAAGATGTGGTTGTGCAGCCAGGCATGTACCTACCGCCCCGGGAGTCGGGAGATTCCGGTTTTGCCCCCTGAATACAGGGTTTATTACGATGCGCTGATTTCAAAACACGCCAAAACAAAGTACTACAATACTGTGGTAAAAGAATGTAAATGGCTGGCGGCGTATGCGCGTTGAAACAGGAGTCTGGACGCTTATCGTCTATGAATTTCAACAGCCTGAAACAATTGCCCGTTTTTATCTTCAAAAGAAAGCACATAATTCCCGGTTGGCAAATGGCCGATAGAATATGAGTTGCTGGGAGACACCTCAAAACGCGCTACAACACGACCATCCAGCGTGAAAATGCGCATGGAAGCCACATCATCTGCCTTTTCCAGCGTAAAGAAATCTGTGGTTGGGTTGGGGAAGAGTTTGACATTAGAGGCGGGCAAATCCTGCGTGCCTGAAAGTGTGTTATAGCTATAAACAGCTGTTAAGGAATCCGCAGCGTCGTTCAAATTCGTCAACTTCAGGTGTACAATCCCTGAACCAGGCTCGCCCGGGTAGGGGTCCCAAAGAGCATTGTAAAAGTGAACTGTCAGCTGTCCGAAGGAGTCTGGCGCCAGTTGAAAAGTTTTGCTATTGACTCCGGGAAACCAGCAGGTAACAGGATCGCAAACGGCGGTTGTAACATTTTCCGTCAAATAGATTTCATGACGTACCCAGTTGATCGTGATGGTGTCATCGGATATATTTTTGATTTCTCCATGAGCTGGGGAGTCATATATATATGCTGGGGTAATCGTATCAGATGGGTTGGGATGAACCTCATAGGCCGACTGAAATTGTGCATTGGCAACTTGAATAAGGCCGAACACAGAAAGAAGGGTAAAAAGCAGTTTTTTCATAACGGAAATGTCTCGCATTAGCAGGTTTGTGAAATAATTGAAAGAATTAAACAAAGGTACACCCATTGGCCGTTTACCCCTACCTAAATTTGTTCGTCATTATGACTTTGTACAGAATCGGACAATTTTAGCAAAATGAATTGGAGAAAACTGTTGTTTCCCTTCTTGTTGGCAGCATGGGCCTTGCGCTTGTCGGCGCAATTGCCTGATGGCTCGATTGCGCCCGATTTTATGGCAATGGACATTACAGGCCAGTCGCACCATTTGTACGACATCCTCGACTCGGGCAAAATTGTGGTCATCGAAATTAGTGCTACCTGGTGTGCCCCTTGCTGGGTTTATCATACCAGCCACGCACTTAAAAACCTTTATGAAGCACATGGCCCTGCAGGCGACGACAAGCTGCGCGTTTTCTGGGTGGAAGGCGACCCAAACACCAATCTTAACTGTCTTTACGGGGCCGGTGGTTGTCCGGGCGGCTCAGCTGGCAATTATGTAGCGGGCACACCCTATCCTATTTTGGACAATTCAGGCATTGCAAATGCTTACCAGATCACCTATTACCCTACCATTTTTGTAATTTGTCCCAACAAAAAAATATTCGAGTTAGACCCTTTGAATGCTGATGAGCTCTGGGAAAAAGCGCGCCAATGTCCGGTGGCTTTGGGAACCAATAACGCGGGTATTTTTCAATATAGCCCCGGAACAGATTTTAAGGAATTGTGTGGAGTACAAAGCCTTGACCCGAATTTCGCGCTTACAAATTTAGGTTCAGCTCCCCTCACCGCTGCCACGCTTGAACTGAAATGGAACAATAATCATCTCCAAACCCTACAATGGACAGGCTACTTGTCAACCTATGAAGAGGCGCTCATTTCGTTTGCAAGCGAAAACGTAAGCGATGCCGGAGTTCTGAAAACGACCATCACCAACATCAATAACGGTACAGGCGACGAGGATTTTTCCAACAATGTTCGCAACGATAATTTTATACAAGCCCAGCAATTCAATAGTACTCAGGTCTTGTTAAAGATCAGAACGGATAATTACGGAGCAGAAACCTATTGGGAGGTGCGGGATGAATTTGGTACGGCAATCGAGCATGGCGGCAATCTGGATGTTGGGCCAAATGGTGGTGGAGCCTTCCCGCTGGGCGCGCCTGTTGGGCCGGGCAGCTATCCCAACCTCACGCTTATTCGTGATACGCTCAATCTCCCTGAAAATGGCTGTTATTCCATCCATTTTTCCGATGCTTATGGAGACGGAATATGCTGCGGGTTTGGCGCAGGCTACTACAGACTTTACAATCTCGACAACCCTGGAGTTCCGCTCATCACAGGTGGAGAATTTGAAGAATATTCTCGTCGGGCATTTGGTGTTGGCATTCTTTCATCTGCCCAGGATATTGAACAAAAGGTTGACATTCAAGTATTTCCAAACCCGGCGTCGGATCTTTTGATCGTTGAAATTGAATCCGTACTGCCTACTGAAATCTCCGGCATGGTATTCAATTCCCTTGGCCAATTGCAACACCGTTTTTCTACTGAAAAAACGGCTTTGGGCGGGAATGATTGGCAATTGTCTGTTTCAGGCTGGCCAAACGGTGTTTACTTTTTGCAGTTGAAAATTGGAATGGAAACGGTCTTAAAGTCTTTTGTAGTAAATAAGTGATTCCAGACACTGTTTCTTGCCGAAATCTAAAGCGCTTCGGTTTTCTGACCAAGGACCGCCTGCATCTGTCGGGCAATATATTTTCCAAGAATATCAAATTCAACGTTCACCTTATCCCCAGCCGACAAAGTTTTGAAATTGGTGTGCTCCCAGGTGTAAGGGATGATCGCCACAGAAAACAGATCTTCGGTAGGTGAAATAACCGTCAGACTCACCCCATTGAGGCACACGGAGCCTTTATCCACCAACAAACCTGCCTGATTTGGATTGTATCTGAACGTAAATTGCCAGGAGCCTCCCTGTTCCAGGACTTCGACACATTCCACCAACTCATCCACATGACCTTGCACCAAATGGCCATCCAAGCGGCCATCCATGGTCAAACAACGTTCAAGATTTACGAGCGTGCCGGGCTCCCAGCTACCCAAATTGCTGCGGCGCAGGGTTTCCTCCACGGCCGTCACACGGTGCCAGTCTGCGCCAACTTCTACCACAGTCAGGCAAACTCCATTGTGGCTCACACTTTGATCAATTTTTAAGGCAGCAGAAAGGCTGCTATCCAGGTAGAAATGAACATTGGAACGGTCCTTTTCTACCGATTTGACCTTGCCTAAGGATTCTATGATGCCCGTGAACATAAATTAAGTTAATAAGGCTAATGACAAACGGTAATGGTGCCGCAAAGTGGTTTTGAAAATTTCAGCCTTCTAAACCGGGGTAAAGAAGCAATTCAAACCACTTTCAAACGACTAAAACCCATCAGCCATACAATTCATAGTGAATTTGGCTGCGGTCGTATTTCAATTTCAACAACAGGTTTGCAACCGCTTCATCAATCATATTGCTCCAACCACAGAGGTAAAAGGCCAGATCTGGGCGCGGAACGGCATAATCCTTCATATATACTTGATGAACATGGCCTTTCAGGCCCTGCCAATCGGGTTGTTTTGAAAGTACTATGTCATATTTAAAGCCCGGAATTGTTTTGGCAAAGAGTTCAAATTCATCCCGGTACAAAATGCCGCTTTCTTCTCGGGTTCCAAAGATCAGGTGAATATTGCGGTGTTTCCGTCCAGAGTTCCTTAAGTCCAGGATCATGCTTCTGAAGGGAGCAATGCCGGTGCCGGTGCACACAAACACCAAGTCGTTTTCAATTTTTTCAGGCAGCACAAACCCGCCGTCAGGGCCTTTGAATTTCAAAACCGCTCCTTCCTGAACTTCTTTAAAAAGATAATTGGTACCTATTCCTTCGGGTGCATTTACAATGCATAGTTCTAATTGATTGGAATGGTTGGGAGCGTTGGCTATGGAATAACTGCGCCAGCGTTGGAGGCGTTTTTCACCAATAGGCAAGTCCATAGTTACAAATTGGCCTGCTTGAAAATCAAAGGAATCCAGTGCAGGCAGTTCCACTTGAAAGCTGCGGACATTCGGGGCGATGGTCTCTATTTTTCGGACAATACCGTCGTGCCAGGTTGTAGGCATATTACTCATTGAATGGTTGGGGGAAGAACATTAAAATGGCAAAAGAGTTGAGTCTTATCCAGATTAATTCCACCCAAGCCGTGCAAAGACTTGAAACTGCTACAGTTTCACCCATTTCGCCTTGCTCTTCCCGCTTGCGATCACTTTTTCGATAAAACGCATCCCTCGGACGCCGTCTTGAATGGTCGGGAAATCTGCGTGAATCGGATCAGGTTTTTGGCCTGCCTCATAGGCTCGGATACAGTGCGCAAAATTGCGATAGATATTGGCAAAAGCTTCCAAATAGCCTTCCGGATGCCCTGCCGGGATCCGGGTTGCTGCCTGGGCCTCTGGATAAATTGGACCGACGCTGCCTGTTCGAAATACTTGCATGGGCTTGTCTAACCATTTCACCAGGAGCGAATTAGGCTCCATTTGCCGCCATTCAAGTCCGCCTTTTTCACCGTAAACACGAATATTAAGATTGTTTTCTTCGCCCGCTGAAATCTGGCTGGCGTGAAGAATGCCCTTGGCGCCACCTTCAAAATGGAGTAGCACGTTGCCATCGTCGTCAAGCAAGCGGCCCGGCACAAACGTGCTAATGTCTGCGCAGAGTTCGGTAATTTTCAGACCCGTGATATATTCTGCCAGGTTCTCGGCGTGGGTGCCTATGTCGCCCATAGCCCCTGCGATACCGCTTTTACTTGGGTCAGTGCGCCAGGCAGCTTGTTTTTGTCCGGAGGCCTCCAAATGGGTGCTGAGCCAGCCTTGCGGATACTCCACTACCACCTTGCGTATCTTTCCCAACTCGCCGTGCCGTATCATCATGCGGGCTTGCTTGACCATAGGATAGCCCGTATAGTTGTGCGTGAGCGCAAAAACCAATTCAGATCTTGTCACGATCTTTTCCAGGGCAAGTGCCTCCTTGAGGTTGAAAGCTACTGGTTTGTCGCAGATGACGTGAAAACCATTTTCCAGCGCCATTTTGGCCGGGGCAAAGTGTACGTGATTGGGCGTAACGATGCTTACGAATTGCATGCGGCGGTCGGGCCGGAGGCGTTTTTCACGCTGGATCATTTCCCGAAAAGTGCCGTAGCAACGATCTGCCGACAATCCGAGATCGGCCCCGGAAGCCTTGGATTTCTCTGGATCACTGCTGAATGCACCGCAGACGAGCTCGATTTCGCCATCTAAAACAGCTGCCATTCTGTGTACTGCACCGATGAACGCGCCCTGGCCGCCACCCACCATTCCCATGCGGAGTTTGTGTTTCATGTTGACTGTTGATGCTTCGTATTAATAATGTTGCGAAAGTACAATTTTATACCTTTGAGACGAACCTAAAAGTGGAGTCCACAGGTTTCAGAATGCCACTGTCTTGAAACGCGAATTCATCTTTAACATACTTCTACTGGTCTTTATCAATCTTCTGATAAAGCCAATTTTCATTTTTGGGATCGATCTTGAGGTTCAAAACCGCGTGGGGGAACATTATGGCACCTACTTCGCCCTGCTCAATCTAGCCTACCTTTTCCAGATCCTGAATGATTTCGGGATTCAAAGTTTCAACAACCGTCATATCAGTCAGCATCCTCAAATGCTGCCCAAGTATTTTCCCAACCTGCTGGCCATCAAATGGTTGCTTGCGGCATTATATGTTTCGCTGACCATGGCCGTGGCTGCTTTTGTGTTGGGTTATGGCTCAGACGCGCTGCCTTTGTTGTTCGTTTTGCTGGCCAACCAGGTTCTGGTGCAACTCATTCTTTTTTTCCGCTCGAACATATCCGGCCTTGGGCATTATCGATTGGACAGTTTGTTGTCTTCTCTGGACAAGTTGCTGATGGTGCTTACTTGCGGTGTTTTGATCTGGACCGATTGGCTGCCATTTTCGTTGCTCAATTTTGCCCTGGCTCAGACCCTTGCCCTGTTAGTTACGGCCATTGTAGTTTTTGTTTTGTTGCGCCAACGTGCCGTATTCCCGGTGAAACCTGGTTGGGCGGCCAATTGGCGGGCCGGAAGACCGGCAGTATTTTCTATGTTCAGACAAAGTCTTCCGTATGCGCTCGTGGTGCTGCTCATGTTTGCCTATACCCGCCTCGATGCGGTGTTGCTTGAGCGTATGGCAGGTGCTGCGCACGCGGATGTTTATGCCAGTGCGTTCAGACTTCTGGAGGCTTGCAACATGTTTGGATATTTATTTGCATCCTTATTACTGCCCATGTTTGCCCGTCTTTTGAAAGTAAACGAACCGGTGCGCCCGCTTACTTCTATGGCCTTCAAATTGATTTGGGCCGGGAGCGTGACCCTGGCCGCCGCCATATTTTTTGCCCGGGAAGATCTGCTCCGGCTCATGATGCCAGCCCGCGCCAATGAATACCGTTTCGAAGTATTGGGGGTACTCATTTGGGCATTTGTACCGGTGAGCGTTACGTACATCTTCAGCACGCTGCTAACTGCCCGAGAGCGTATGATGCGTATGAACCGGTTTTTCTTGATAGGGATCGCGATTGATTTGGGACTGAATATCGCATTGATCCCTTACTGGCAGGCACTGGGGGCTGCACTGGCCGCTTTAGTTACCCAGATTTTTATTGCCGGCGCAATGATCTGGCTTTGTATGCGCGAATTTGATTTCAAGCCCAGTCGCTCTGGTTTGATACAAATCGTTGGTTATTTTGCTTTTATTCTAATTTTTGACGGACTTTTATTTGAGGCAACGACTATCCAATGGCCCCTTAAATTCGCAGCATCGCTGGGGATAGGTCTGGCCGGGCTTTTTCTATTTAAGATGGTTGGGACGGCATCCTTGCGGGCTTTGATCAGGCAATAATTTTTTCCCTTTGATTGAAAAAACGTCTTCAATCAAACTCAATGGTATCGCCTGCCCGGAAAGTTTTCTTATCCCCGGAATCTGCCGCTAGGGATTCTGCCGGTTTTGTCACCGGGCTGAAAATCTCTTCTGCTTCGCCAAAAAGGCTTGCCTGTTGTGCCGTACTGGCTGGTTTTTCCGCAGGAGTTTCGCTTGCATCGGCCTTTTGCGGCTTTGGCTGCAACCTTGATTCACCCGATTCAATTTCTTTGATGGCCCCCAACATCTGATCGCTCAAGCGGTTTCCAACGGCTTTCCAACCTTTTACATCCATGAAATCGCCGAGGGCAACTTCTCCCGTCATTGGTTTGCCGTTGATCTTCAGCGTGTATTTGATACGCGGGTTTACTTTGACGGAAGCGAAAAGGATTTTTGACTTGGCATGGTCGGTCAGGAAGGAATAACGTTCCTTCATTTTTTGGGTTTCAATTTTGAAGCGCTTCACCATGGTCCAGCCTTTGTGGCCGTCATAGTGTACGGCATTGACCACCAGATTGGGGGTAAGTTTACAGAGGTGCAGGATCTCTTTCATTTCAAAACGCTGCTGCACATCCAGGTCTGTCACTTCGTAAGACCCGTCATTGTAGAGCACAAACAGGCTGTCGCCCGTATCGAATTCGCCAAGGAGCGCCCCGCGTTCCAGGGTGTTGAGCCTGCCCGTGATATCGTCAAACCAGAGTTTTTGCGCTCCGATGGTGCTTTTGCCCACCTCTTTTTGCTTGATTTGTTTTACCGGGTATTTGGTCAAAACATTGCCTTGAGAGTCCCGGCCTTTGATGGCAAGTTCCGCAAAATCGTAATCAAAAATCTTGATCCTGGCCGTACTTGCAGAGGTAAGCGTTACCTGTACCACTTCGCTTTCGCCATTGGGGTTCACGGTGAAATACAGCATCTTGGAGCCCTTGGCATCGGAACCAAGCTGGTAATCCTTGTCGCGTGTGATGGCGGTTATGTTGAAGCGTTTGACGAAAGTTTTGCCCGTTTTTGCGTCCACATAAGCCATATTGTAAGTGGTGCGCTCGTCGTTTTTCTTCCAAACGGCAACGTGCTCAATGTCTTTGCCAACAAAGGTTTTTTCGCCTACCCGCACCACTTTCATCACACCATCGCGGCGAAATACTATGATGTCGTCAATATCGGAGCAGTCTTGGACAAAGTCATCCTTTTTCAAGCCCATGCCAATGAAGCCCTCTGCACGGTTGACGTACAGTTTGGCGTTGTTTGCTACCACTGCCGAGGCTTGTATGGTATCGAATGCGGCGATCTCCGTGCGACGTTCGCGGCCTTTTCCGTGTTTGGAAAGCAGATTTTCGAAATATGCAATGGCGTATTCCGTGAGGTGTTCGAGATGGTGCCTGGTCTGTAACAGTTCCTCGTTCGTTTTGGCAATTTCCTCGTTGGCCTTGAAAGAGTTGAACTTAGATATCCGTTTGATGCGAATTTCGGTGAGCCGGGTGATGTCGTCTTCCGTTACGTCTCGCAGCAACTTTATCTTAACCCCATCCTTATTATAAGCTGGGTCAGACGGGGTAATGACGAATTTTTTCAGACCCGCATCAATAGTCTGGATCACCGCTTCCCAGGTCTCACATTCTTCAATGTCGCGATAGATGCGGTTTTCGATAAAGATCTTTTCCAGAGAAGCGAAATGGAGCTTTTCCTCTAAATCTGCTTTCAATATCTCCAACTCCATTTGGAGAAGATCCCTAGTGTTTTCGGTCGAGATCCGGAGCATCTCATTCACGTCGGTGAACAGGGGTTTGTTGTCCACAATGACGCAGCAGTTAGGACTGATGCTCACTTCACAGCTGGTGAAGGCAAAGAGCGCGTCAATCGTGACATCCGGGCTGACACCGGGCTGAAGTTCGATCTCGATATCAATATCAGCTGCCACTTTGTCCACTACTTTTTTGACCTTGATCTGACCTTTCTCATTGGCTTTCAAGATGCTGTCAATAAGGTCTCCTGTGTTGACACCGAATGGAATTTCGGTTATTTGCAGCGTTTTTTTGTCAATTTCTTTGATCCTGGCACGGACGCGGACTTTACCCCCTCTGCCGCCGCCATTGTAATTCGAGGCATCGATCAACCCGCCTGTTGGGAAATCGGGTATCAGGTCCGAGCTCCTTCCTTTCAAACAAGCGATACTGGCTTTGATGATCTCGATAAAATTGTGGGGCATTATTTTGGTGCTCAAACCCACCGCAATACCCTCAGCGCCATGTGCCAATACCAGGGGGAACTTCATGGGCAAGTTCACGGGTTCGCGCTTTCGTCCGTCGTAACTCAACTGCCAAACCGTGGTATCGTGGTTAAATGCAACGTCGAGTGCAAATTTGGTCAGGCGTGCCTCAATATAACGCGGAGCTGCTGCCGAGTCGCCCGTGCGGTAATCGCCCCAGTTGCCCTGACAGTCGATCATGAGTTCTTTTTGCCCCATGTTCACCATGGCATCGCCAATAGCCGCGTCACCATGCGGGTGGTACTGCATGGTCTGGCCAATCAGGTTGGCCACCTTATGGTAGCGCCCGTCATGCTGCTCGTACATGGCATGAAGTATTCGCCGCTGCACAGGTTTCAAGCCGTCTTCGATGGCAGGCACGGCGCGCTCCAGGATCACATAGGAAGCGTAATCCAGAAAGTAGTTCTGGTACATCCCCGAAAGGGTGATGACAGTGTCTTCTCCATTTTGAGAAGTGGTTGGTGGAACGGTATTGTCGCGTTTTTGCTTTGCCATATTTTTAACAGGGGGAATTCATTTCTGCCAGAATTTTGAGGTCCTAAGGGTTGGTTGCTTAGCTTCGGGATGGGTTAAATTGTCAAAAAATTTTGTTTTCGGCACAAAAATAGCGTTGAATTTTAGCCAACCCTAAGAATTTGGCTTTTGCAGAAAATTTATCGCAATAGAACCCACGCGCTTGTTGCTTGTCGTAACTTCGGCTAAGGCAGGCAAAGGTTGCAAACCTAGCTCATAGCCTCCGACATTGAAGCCCACATAAAAAGGCATATCAAAGTAGGGCTTGATTCCCAAAGCATTAGAATACCATTTTGTAGCAGTTGCCAGATCAGGAACACGATAGATACACGTGCGAAGTCCAAGGAAAGAAACAGCCATAATTTTGCAATTTGAGGGCGAAAGTAGCGCAATTTGTTTTATAAAACAAAACTTTTTGTTTTTAATTTTTCAAATGCTAAACCTTTCGTTTTAATGCATTACATCTACCCAGCGGATTACCTTTATCTTCATTTTTGTATATCAGAACATTGTAAAACCAACGTTTGCCGAAAAAAGAAAACAAAGGACTGGCTACCTTGCGACTTTCGGCAACGAATTTCCAAAGCACCAATCTAACCCTCCTTCGCCCTAAAGGGCTATGGCGGGTAAACAGATAAACCAATCACTACTTTCATGATTCTTTCCATTCAAAACGTCGTAAAAACCTATGGCGACTACAAAGCCGTAAACGAGGTCAGCCTCGATGTGCAAAAAGGCAGCGTCTTCGGGATGCTGGGCCCCAACGGCGCAGGCAAAACCTCGCTTATCCGGATGATCACTACCATTACTGCACCGGATTCGGGCTCGATTTTTCTGGATGGCCATAAACTGAATTCCAGCTCGCCGGAACAAATCGGGTATATGCCCGAAGAGCGTGGGCTGTACAAAAAAATGAAAGTTGGCGAACAACTACTCTATCTCGCTCAACTCAAAGGACTCAGTAAGTCCGAAGCTCAAAAGGAAATTGACCATTGGTTTGAAAAATTTGAAATCAAAGACTGGTGGAACAAAAAGGTGGAAGACCTTTCCAAGGGCATGCAGCAAAAAATTCAGTTCATCGCCACCGTGTTGCACAAACCCAAATTGCTCATTCTCGACGAGCCGTTCACGGGGCTTGATCCAATCAATACAAACCTGATAAAAGATGAAATTGGTCAACTCAACGCGGCTGGCACGAGCATCATTTTCAGTACCCACCGTATGGAACAAGTGGAGGAAATGTGCGACCATATAGTGCTCATCAACAAAGGCAGAAACGTGCTGTACGGTGAGGTTCAATCCATCAAAAATGAATACAAACAAAACCTATTCCGGGTGGAAGCGCAAGGTGAAATGCCGACCAATTTTCCCGACCGATTTGCTGTGGTAAAAACAGATAAAAACGCCCTCACCTTCAAGCTTGATGACGAAGCACAAAGCAATGATCTGCTGCAGTTGTTTTTGAAAAAAGGGGTGCGAATCACTCGTTTTGAAGAAATTTTGCCCACATTTAATGAAATTTTTATTCAACGGGTAGCTGAAACAGGTGACTGAATGCGCTTACAAATCCACAAATAACCAACTTCACAAATATCAAATTCAGCCATGTCCAAACTTTCTCTCATCATACAACGCGAATACCTGACCCGTGTCCGTAAAAAATCTTTCATCATAGGTACATTGCTGGCTCCAGTGGGCTTGCTGGTGTATATGCTTGTAATTATCGGTCTTACCAGATATCAGGGAGGTGATGAGATCAAAGTCGCCGTGCTTGATGAGGCAAAAATGGTCACTCCGCTCCCCGACGAAAAAGGTGTTCGATTCATCCCTTCGGGCAACAAAAATCTTGAGCAACTCAAGACCGAGGTGACCGAAAAAAAACTAGACGGAGTGTTGCGCATTCCTCCCTTGGGCAATTTTCAACAGAAAGACCACACCATTTTTTATTATTCAGACGAGAAACTAGCGCCCGAAAAAAGCGGTCAGATAGAAAAACGTATTGCAGAGAAAATCAAGGCCTTCAAAATGGATTCGCTCCAGCTCGACGCGGCGCGGCTGAAACTTCTGGAGTCTGATGTATCCATTGACCCGGAAGGGATCAAAAGCGATCAGGAAGACGACCAAAGCAAATACACCGCTGGAGTGGGTCTTGCCGTAGGGGGCATTATGACCTTCCTGCTCTTTTTCATGGTACTTATGTATGGGCAAATGGTCATGAAATCCGTCATGGAAGAAAAAACCAACCGTATCGTGGAGGTCATGATGTCGTCGGTTCGGCCTTTTGATCTGATGATGGGCAAGATAATCGGCGCTGGATTGGTAGGTTTGACGCAAGTGGTTGCTTGGGTAGTGTTGAGCGGGGCAGTATCGTTCATCGTTCCACTCGTGATGGGCTTTGACACTTCGCAAATCGAGGCTCCTATGACTGCAGGTGATGCGACCATTGATCCCGTACTCATGGAGGACACGGGTATGCGGATCATGGCTGAATTGAGCAAACAAAATTGGCCACTGCTTATTGGCTCATTCATCATCTATTTCCTGGGCGGTTATTTTATCTATTCCTCGATGTTTGCGGCTATTGGTTCGGCCATGGGCGATGATACGGGGGAGGGGCAAGCATTGACGTTGCCTGCGACCATTCCGCTAATCCTTGCTTTTTATATTGTTTCCATGGCCGGTTGGCGCAACCCGGACAGCAGCCTGATGGTTTTTTCATCTATTTTCCCGCTCTTTTCGCCCATAGCAATGCCTTTCCGACTAGCCTTCAATCCGCCCTGGTGGCAGGTGGCTCTCTCACTCACTTTGGTGGTTGCTTCGGCGGTGTTTTTTGTCTGGTTGGCCGGGCGGATCTATCGCGTGGGCATCCTGATGTACGGCAAAAAAGTGACACTTAAAGAGATGTGGAAATGGACATTTTATAACGGGTAAAGCGTGGGTTTGCCCAGAAAAGCGTGGCATGCCTAGAGTATGTCTGAAAAATGTAACAATAAGCAGGAAACCACGCTTCAACCCCTCCATCAGAGCCCCCGCCGAGCGATTTCTTCCCGCACCAACTTCAACTCTCTGCCCGCATCCCCCGTCACAGAAGTATTCTCCTGTGCCCGACGAATAAGATATGGAATAACCTCTTTTACCTGGCCGTAGGGAAGGTATTTGGCCACGCGGTAACCTGCTTGTGCCAAATTGAAGGTGATGTTGTCGCTCATGCCATACAACTGGCTGAAAAGCGTGTGCGGGTGATTGCGCGCTATGCCTTTTTTCTCCATTAATTCAACTTGAAGCAAAGCGCTTTGGGCGTTGTGACTGGCGTTGCAAACGGCCAAAGTATCCAGGTGGTCAAGGCAAAAACGGAGCGCAGTATCGTAAAGATCGTCCGTTGCAGACTTGTCGGGGTTGATGGGATCCAGGTAGTTAAATTCTTGTGCGCGAGCGCGTTCTTTTTCCATATAAGCCCCGCGCACTAGTTTTGCGCCAAGCAAAAAGCCTTCCTGCCGGGCACGGTCATAACTTTCGGTTAGGAAGTGGAGCCGGTCATGCCTGTAATACTGATAGGTGTTATAGACAACTACCCTTTGTTTGTTGTAGCGCCGCATCATGAGCCAAACCAGGTGGTCAATGGAATCCTGAATCCAGCTTTCTTCTGCATCAATAAATACCGACACATTTTTTTTAGCCGCGTGATAACAGATGGCATCCAGGCGTTTAAGTGCATTTCGGTATTCGTCCACTTCCTCGCGCTGGAGTGTTTGGGCAGATTGGATGCGTTCCAAAAGTCCAAATCGCATTAAGCCTGTCACCTTTGTACTGATAATGGGGATGCTTTTGACAGAGCGCGAAGCAAAGTCAATGGCCCGGATGTTCTCGTTCATTGTATGGTTGAAATCGAGTTCCGTTTCCTTTGCTTCTGCACCATAATCCAGAATGGTAAGTGTATTGTACTCAGCCAGTCGTTCAATACTGGGCTGGCTGTCCAGGAGTGTGGTGCCTCCAACAAATTGCTGAAAAACGGTGTTTCGCACCGCCCATTCAGCAAGCGGGATGCCGTTTTCTACGGCCCAAAGCGCTAGATTCGAACCATACTTCACAAGCCATGGCTTATTCATCATGCTGAACAGCCAGGCGGTTTTTTTCAGTGCTTTATCTGAAAGGTGAGCAAACGCAATTTCAGTGTTTGAAAAATCAACAGTGGTCATATTTCTGGTGGGCTTTGCCAAATATCCCAGGACGCTTCAGCCTGTAGTTCAAGCATTTCATAACCATTCTTTACCGCACAGCCCCGGGCTTTGGCTTCACGCAAAAGTAGCGTTTCGGCGGGATTGTAAATCAAATCATATACCAACATATCCGGTTTTAAAAAATCTGGCGGCAAGGGGGGCATTTGATCGGTATTTGGAAAGGTTCCGCAAGGGGTGGTGTTCACGATAAATCTAACCTTTATTTGTGCTGGCGACGTTTGATTTGCTATCTCTTCGTAACTGATTTCCTGCTCATTTTCAGGCTTACGCGATACAAACTTGAAAGGTATGCGGAGTTTTTTTAAAACAAAGGCTACTGCTTTGGAGGCGCCGCCTGTGCCCAAAATCAAGGCCGTGCTGCCTGCTGCCGCCAACGCTTCCATATTCAGGCTCGCAAGCGATCTTTCGAAACCGATCACATCGGTGTTGAAGCCGACTAGTTCCTGAGTGTCGAGAATTTTGACGCAGTTCGCGGCTCCAACTGCCCGGGCGGTTTCGTCCAAACGCTGAAGCAGTGGGAGGATGGTTTCCTTGTATGGAATGGTAACATTGAGGCCGCGAAGTTCCGGATTTTGTGCCAACAAGTCGGTTAATCCGGTAATACTATCCAGAGGGAAAAGTTTGTAACCAGCATCTTGGACGCCTTCCCGTTCGAATTTTTCGCTGAAATATTTCTTCGAAAAAGAATGCCCAAGCGGGTAGCCGATAAGTCCGTAAAGAAACACGTTAGTATTGCTTTATCCCGGTCACGTAATACATATCCATCATACCCTTGTTTTTGGCGGATATTTTTCCCCTGTGCTGCCATTCAAACTCATATTTGGCCAGCCAATACGCATCTTCGCTCACATTTACGCGACCGGGATCGCATTGTTCTTCCAGGCGCGCGGCGGTGTTTACCGTGTCCCCCCAGATATCGTATGCAAATTTCTTGGCGCCCACCACACCGGCTACTACCGGGCCTGTATGGATTCCCACCCTGGCATCGAAGTGTGGCAAGCCCTGGCTCAGGCGCTCAGCTTTGAGGCCCAACAGGAAATCCTGGATTTCGAGCGCCGCTTTTACCATGTCGGAAGGGCTGGCGTTCATATCGGAAAGGCCACTGGCACATATATATGCATCACCAACAGTCTTGATCTTTTCAATCCGGTATTTGCTGATGATATGGTCAAAATTTGAAAAACACAGGTCGAGTTCTTCAACCAAACGCTCCGGGCTTAGCGCTTCTGCCACATTGGTAAAGCCTTTGAAATCTACGAACATCACCGTTGCCTGGTCATATTTTCGGGCAGCAACCTTGTTTCGAGCCTTCAATTCCTGTGCGATGGCTGGGGGCAAAATATTGAGCAAGAGCGTGTTGGAGCGCTCCTGTTCTGCTTCTATGAGGGCATTTTTTTTGGAAAGTTCGTTGGCCGTCCGTTTTTTGGCACGAAAACGCGCATAAACAATTCCCGCAAGCAAAACCACAAAAATGACTACCAGGCCGAGAATGTTCCGTATGTTCTCAATTTGTTCTCGCGCCAGTTGAGCTTGCGCCAACGCGGTCTTGTTGGTTTGAATTTCGCGTTCTTGCTGGGCTTTGACAATAGAGTCAAGCATTTGCGCTTCCGTAAGGTTTTTAAGCCGGAGCGAATTGACGCGTACCGCCGAATCTGCCCGAAGCACACTTTGGGAAGCCTGGCTGAGCGCAACATCTTTTTCTGTAAGGACGCTCAAAGATTTTTCTTCTACCTCCTTTAGTTGGGTCTGATAGGTATTTTCAAGCAATTGGGTTTGGCCAGTGGCGGCAGCCAGTTGTTCGCGCAAAGAGCGGTTGTCAGACTCTGCAGCGGCCAACTGATTTTCGAGCTTTCTCAAGGATTCGCCACCGCCGCGCGCTCCATTGCCCGATTCTTTCAGGTATTTGACTGTCTCGCTGCTCCATTTGAGGGCTTCGCGCAAATCATTTTGTTTCAGGGCAATTTCCTGCAATTTTTCAGAATTGCTCAATGCCAGATCACGAAAACCGTAGTTGCGGGCCGTATTCCAGGCACGGTTGAACCTGCCTGAAGCCTCTTTGTAGTCGCGAAGCCGATAGGCGGCCTCGGCGGCCAAAATAGCAGACTCGGCTTCTTTGCGCTTATCTCCTACCTCCACGGCCAACTGATTGGCTATTCCGGCGTAGTCGGATGTTTTTTTTGCATTGGAAGCAAGCGATTTTTCGGCAATTTGATAGGCATAGTTCATCCGTTCGCTCTTGGAAGCGGCACGTTTGTATCTTGCTTCAAGCTCAGTAATGGATTGAGCAGAAACGCCGTTCATCCCGAAAAAGAAAAACACGGCGGCAAAGGCGGAGTAATATTTCATCATTGCTAATCCAGGTTTTTGGAGGAATTCCACACAAACGAAGGCTTTCAAAACTTGTTTTTTGAAATTGCGCGCTTTGTTTGGATAATGGCTGGCAAATGTCGAATATTCTGGGAAATAATTAGTCAATTCACGATGCTAAGTCTGAATTGCGCAATCAATTTTTGACCGCTGTCCGCAATTATTCCACTTTAGATCTTACACTACCCTCCCAAAAACGGGTTTCCAGGGCATCGCCCTTATTGACTTCAGAAGAAGATTTTATCACCTTGCCCTTTTTGGTCGTAATGCTGTAACCGCGGCGAAGCACATTTAAGGGGTGAAGATTAAGGTAAAGGGCCTCTGTTTTTTCCAATATGAATTGCTGTTCACGTAAGGTTTGGAGGGCAAGTTCAGAGAGTTTTTCTTCTGCAAAATCTAATTTTCGGATGGATTCCTGGATTTGGGCGCGGGCGGCAAAGTAGGCGGTGGTTTCGGTTCGATCCAGGTCCAGCTGAATGAATTTTAAAAGATTTTGAGCGCTGCTTTTCAAGTTTTCTGCGGCTCCAAGCAGATCGCCTTCAAAATTCAAGTTGTGCTGCACCAAAAAATCTGCTACCGCAGTGGGGGTTTTGAGAGAAGTGTGTGCTATCAGATCGAGCACGGATTGGTCAATATCGTGCCCGATACCTACTAACAATGGCAAGGGCATTTTTGCTGCAAGCTGGCAAAGCGACAAGCCATCGAAAGCCATCAGGTCGAGCCGGGAACCTCCGCCGCGCACTATCACAATGCAGTCATACTTTTTAGCCGACTTGCCAATTTTTTCCAATGCCGCCATGAGCTCCAATTCCGCACTTTTCCCTTGTACTGCCGCGTTAAAAAACTGACAATCAAAAGAATAGCCGAAAGAATTGCCATTCAAATGTTCTAAAAAATCCTGCTTTCCTGCTGCATTTTCGCTACTGACCACCGCTATCCGTTGGAGCACAAGTGGCAGTTGCAGGGCACGGTTCAAATCAAATAGCCCCTCTTGCCGAAGCGTTTGGATGGTTTGCCGGCGCAACAAATCGAGCTGCCCCAGGGTGTGCGCAGGGTCAATATCTGTAATATGGAGTTTAAGGCCGTAGCGTTCATGAAAAGTAGGCCTGACCTGCATCCGCAATTCCAAACCCTCCCGAAGCAGGGAGACAAGTCCCAGCGGATATCGAGCATTGATTTGACGGAATTCAGAAACCCACAAGGCCGCCTGTGCCTGCGCTACCACATCCCCATCATCGCCCTTTTGAACCAGATCCAGATAACGATGACCCCGGGATTCGCCCACCTGCGCAATTTCTGCCAAAATCCAAACCGGCTCCTGAAAGTTGAGCGCCAGCACCCGTCGGATGTGTTCGTTGAGTTCAAAAAGGCTGTGCGTATGCATGAGCGAAGGTAAAAATCGATGGAATAATTTTCGCGTTACTCTTGCTCCCAGTCTTGAAAATAACGTATTGCGTTGATTTTCAAAAGTTTTTCTTGCTCGGTGGTTTCCTGTTTGGGCATTTCCACTATTTGCCGATAATGCGGCCAGCCGTCTTCGTCACGACCTACAAATTCAAAAAACCCTTCCTGGCTGAGCAATCGGCATACCGCAATGTGCATCAGATCTTGTTTTTCTTCTTTGGTAAAAGATCGCTTCCAACGCCCCAATTCCTGAATGCCAACCAGAAACAACACCGTGTTCAGGTCGGGCAGCACTTCGCGTTTCATGGTGCTTTGCACGAGATGTTGGGTGCGCAGCCATTCAAAATCTATTTGCCAGTCTTCCATACATAAATTGTCATTAGGGTTATTGGTCATTGGTCATTAGGGTTGTTTTTCCCGACTTATCCTTCCTGCTTGCGTGGAGAGGGTTCATTATTTTACGAATTCTCCGATGGGGCTGTCTCTTTTTAGATACGTTTTTAATCCGGAATAGGGCACGAGCAAGGTCTGTCGGCCGTATTGTGGGTGAAACAAGGTGCTGATTTCCAAACCTTCCCGTCGGAGGGCAAAGAGCGGGAATCCTTCTTTATTAAGCCATTCCCTGTATTTAGGGTCGCTGGCGAAAGCGGGCAGTTTGGGCATTTCGCGATTCGCCCAGTCCGTCAGATACTTTTGGGCATTAAAACCTTTGTTAAAAAGGTCTACGAGCGCGATCTCTTTGTTTGTGCGCAGGTCATAATTAAAAGAAAGCCCCTGTGCCTGATCTGTCCAGGTATCTGAAAATGTGACGTATCCGGCAAAAACATTGTCGGTCCAACAGGCAATCTCAGGCCATGCGCTTGCGCGCTGGCTGCTGCGGTTGGCTGGCTTGAGCGGCATGTTTTTTGATTCAAAGGTTGATTGACAACGCTCAACCCATTGATTCACTTGTTCATCAAGTAAGGTATTGCAATGGGCGCATGGCGTGCGCGGGTACAAGACATCATAGCTGGTGGCATAATCGGCGTATTCATAACAACCGAGTAAAAAGTGATCCTTGAGTATGAATTTGAAACTGCGCCGCTCACCGCTGCCCACCCAGTTGCAGTCGGTATTTTGGCCGGCCTTCAGGTTGCCGCTGAGCAGGGCTGCGAGGCGGTCGTCAGTACCGAGCACTTCCATTTCATAGGTGCCATCGTTTTTCAAATCACCTTTAAGGCGGTAGGTTCTTCCGTCAGTTTCTACCCATAGGAAGCCGTCAAGTGCGCCATTGTGCGACCTTACCAGCACCATATCGCAGCGTGCGCCGTTGAAGCGTGTGATGTAACGGCTGCTCCATTTATTGTCGGAACAATTGAGGGTAAGTGCCTGGCCCGGAGCCACTTCGTCGGCTTCCAACCGACGTCCGATGCTGTTGTCGGCATTTGCCCAATCAGCCTCTATGCGCCGGTTCTGAAAGTTGCCTCGCAGAACCCCGGTTGTTCCACGCGCCATATCGCGCTCTTCAAGTATAAAGCCATCAGGATCAAGGGTTCCAGAAAGGTTGAAGCGAATGCGGCTTTTAGCGTACGTAAGATAACCCCGGCAATTGCGCCCATCAAAGCCCAGTGTGATATCTACCACTGAAGCATCGTCGAGACGGCCTTTAAAATATTTGACCCACTTGAGGTCGGCAGGCTTTTCAAAAAGACGAAAGATCGCGGTATCTCTTACTACTGCTGGCTGCCTGGTTGCCGCTGTGCTTTGGTTTGCCGCGGCAGATGGTTTTTGGGCGCCGACATTAGTCGGTGGTTTTGAAGTCGGTTTTCCGGTGGGCGCTGGGTTGGTTTTTTGAGCAAATAAAACGCTTGAGCATAAAACAAAAAGGAGGGTTGAAATCTTTTGCATGAGTAGGTTGAGAAATTTTTTTGAGGAAAACAAACGAAGAAAGCAAGGGCTTTCTGATACCACACTGGATTAGAATTTTGTCTGCCTGTCAATTTTCAGCTTACGGACAAGCCTTGATAACCGGCCTCGTTCCTTACGCCGCCAATTTCAAATCTGCTTCCAGTTCGTCATCATTGTGGAGGATATCATATAACAAGTCGTGGTAATCAGGAAAATCTGGCAGGTTGTTGTGCCCTGCCCCAACGATAGGATGAAGCGTGATTTTTTCTGGCATCAAATGCTTAAGCATCTCGGCCTGCCGGAATGGGATGAGCCGGTCTTTGGTGCCACCGATGATATGGATCGGGCACCGTACTTTTTTTATAAAACGGTCTGTTCGAATTTGATACCGCAATAGCCATCGGATAGGCAGGATGAAGGCGTAGCGTGAAATGTGGTACAAAAAAGAGTAATACGGACAGTCCAGGACAAGCATTCTAGGTCGGTTCCAGGAGGCAATCCTGGCTGCCAGACCGCTGCCAAGGGAGCGTCCATAGAGCACAATTTGCTTCTCCTCATACTCATCGGAAAGCCATTGATAAACGTGTTGAAGATCGTTGAAAAGGATTTCTTCAGTACGGCGGCCTCTGCTTTTTCCAAAGCCCCGGAAATCAAGAATTAAAAAGTCGAAACCTTTGCCCACAAAGTCCTTGGCAAATTTCCCCCAACCTTTGATGCTTCGAGAATTCCCTTTGATGTAAAAAACTACCCCTTTGCTATTAGGAACCCTGAAATGCAAGGCATTCACCACACCACCATCCTCCATGTCAAAATTGATTTCCATGAAGGGAAATGGGTATTGATAAGTAAAGGTATTCGCTAGCCGCTCTGGGCGAAAGAAGAACAAATCCTGTCCGAAATAGAACACGAGACAAAGCCCTACATAAAGGGCTGCAGGCCAAAAAAGAATATTTACCCAAAACAGCATTAAGGGCAAAAGTAGGCAGAATGCGGAGTTATTTGTGGAATTGCTTATTTGCTCCCTGATTCCCGCTCAATTTACCGCACCACCAATTTTTTCTCCACGGAGCCTTCTTTTGCAATAATGCGTAACGTGTAAACTCCACTTGCCCAGCACGACACATCCAATATTGTTCTATTGGTACCGGAAACCTGGGTTTTGGCAATAATTTGACCTAGGCAGTTTAGCGTTTCGATAGACTCCACATGAAGGTCGGAGGTATAAAGTTCCGTGTGGCCGACAGCAGGGTTTGGACTGAGCAAAACCTTGGATTGAAGCATTTTATCCTTCGTGCCCGTAGTTTCAAGCCTTTTTATCCACACGGTATCTTGCAGAGCAGGCACGGACAATTCAAATTCCTGGCCATGTTTATCAATGGCTTTTAAGCCTCGAATAGGCGCCACAAATGGAACTGGTTGGCTTTCTCCCCGCTCGATAACATCAATAATAATAATGTAGTCTGTTACAAAGGTAAGCTTGGCAATCCTGCCGTATCCATTGGCGGGAAGGCCATTTTTTCGGGTCAGGCCCAGGTCTAATTGAGCGCGCGGGTGGATATCTTTTGAAAGCCATAGCAGGTGGTTCGTCGAGCCAAAGAGGTCATCGTCATAATCTGTATCCGGGTTGTGGTTCACATAATCAGGATACCGAAGTGCGAATGATAAACCGTAAAGCCCAAGAGCGGGTTGACTTGGGCTGCCCACTTTTATCAATGCATTGATCTCTACCGGGGCCGGATTGTTGGGGTCAACAAGAATGGTGTCATTTTCAAACTCTAGCCTGAACTGTGGCAATTCAGGCAAAAACGAATTCAAACTGGTGTCAATAGCGGTATAGTGCTGCAGGATCACATCAGCATCGATTTCATTGACCGAACCGTCTCCATTGCAGTCCAGGTGTTTGTAATTCACCTTATCTACCAAGCTTTCGTCCCAGTTCGGTGCAAATTGAGCATTCCATGAGGTGTTGGCCCCTGGTCTGGGAGCCCCTGTGCTATAATGGCCCACGCCAAGGTAGAGCAGGTCATATACATTTGCATTTTGGTCGCGGTTGGCATCACCAGGGAACACGTAATCTGTTGATTGAGGAAGGTTTCCGGGTGTCAGGCTCACAGCATCCGTTACCAGCAGCTGCGAAACAGAGGAAATACATCCGCTAGTGTTCCATACGGTAAGGTTGGTGCGATAGATGCCAGCAGTGGAATAAAGGTGAAGAATGGTATCCCAATTGGTACCTTTCCAAAGTGGGCTTCCATCCCCAAAATCTAATTGCGCAAAAGTGTAATCGCCATTGCTCTGGTTACAAAACTGGGCTATATAGCCATTGTCAGTCGAACCGCTCAGGATTTTTGACTGAAGTTTAGTAAGACAAGGGCCAAATACCGATCCGCATTCACCTGACCACCATTGAGAAAGTCCATTGGAAATTGCCTCACATTCGTTTGAATAGGTATTGCCATCGCATCCACATACCGGGGCGTACAATTGTTGGGGTGAAGGGCATAGGGTGGTGCCATCTGCCAAAACGGGATTGTTACAAGCCGATTCGGCGACTGTCATGTTTATGCAACGGGTAGCGCTACACACGCTTCCATCAAAAAGATCGCGCACCTGATAATTGGCGCAAACGGTATAATCTCCATACCCCGGCAAGGCAGCTGAAAAAACGGGTAACTCAGAAATCGGAAGACTCGACTTGTTTGTGTACCATTTTACTGACTCCAAAACCAAATCCTGGTTATTGGTCAAAGGGAAAATTTTCCCTTGCAGCTCTGTTCCCACTGCGGTTGCCTGAATGTCATATTCGCACCAATTGTAGTCCTGGCTGCTTGCTGCGACTATTATGCATTCTTGAGCCGAACAGCCAAAAACATCAGTTACCGTAAGGCAAACGACAAAGTTTCCTTCATTGGGGAATATGTGTTCTACTGTCTGACCAATTGCTGTTTGCCCGTCGCCAAAGTCCCAATGACAGGATTGTAATAATGGGTCGTAAATATTGGCCACAAATTTGTAACCCAGCAATTGTTGGGCAATCGGAATGCGGGCAAATTGGGCCTTGCAAGGAAGTTTTTCTGAAACACAGGTAAGCGCTACGACTTGAAAGCCCCCTGATTGGCATCCCGGAGGGAGTTGTGTAGGATTTGCATTGAACGTAAAAGTCTGGCCACCCGAAAGTCCGTCTGCACCCGTTACCGCACGAAGGATTTGGCCATTGTCCAAGTCAACGATTTTTGCGCCACATCCAGGAGTAACGCTCGCCACCCATGCAACACGATCACATTGAGCAGCCAATGGGCTAAAAAAAATCTTAGCCGCAAATAGCACCAACAGAAAGAAGATATGTTTTTGCATCTGCCTACAAGTTTGAGATTGTTCAACTAGACGGATTAAGGAAAAACTAAGTTGGGATGGTTTTCGCAGGGTAGACTTTTGCCTTACAAAGGTTAGTATTTTTTTGAACCAGAATAAAGACATTTTTTGGAACTTGCCGGAATTTATTTTTTGAATTATTTTTCACAATTATTTGATATTCAAAAAGTTATTTTAACCAATTAAAGTTATTTTAACCAATTAAAGTTGTTTTCTTTGGCATTCTAAAGACATTCTTAATTTTACCCATTGCCTGAATTCACTTGCATTCACCTTCATGTTCAGCAACAAACTTATTTCCATCCTTCAAATCCTATCAAAAGTAGAGCGCAACCGCTTCCGAAAATACCTTTTGTCGCCCTACTTAAATGACCAGCCTGATTTGGTATCACTATTTGATATTACCGAAAATGCGCTGCGTGAAGGTATTATCGACCAACTCAAAAGGCAGGAAGTGTGGCAAAAATTGTGCCCTAAAAAGCCCTACAACGATGCTCAGATGCGCCGATTGGCCTCTGACCTCAATCAAATGGCATTGCGTTTTCTTTCTGCGGAAGCGCGAAAACAAAATCCACTTGCCGAAGCGCTTGAGTTGCAACAAATTTTGGAGAAGCCTGAGCTCAAAAAACAACTTGCCGGGGTAGAGCGCAATATCCTTCGTTTGCTTGATGAAACGCCAGGGCAATCACCGGAATACTACCTAGCATGCTTTCAGGTGCACCACAATGTTTTTATTCGCGCGGCCAAAACAATTGTTACTTCTGGTTACGCAGAAAAGCTTTGGACCGCTGACACGCACCTTGAGTATTTTTATCTGACCCAAAAATTGAAATACTACGTCAATTGGCTGCTTTATAGTCGGTCCAGAACAACAGAAAAGGAGCTGGCACTTCCCTTTGGGCTTTGGGAAATTCTTGACAGGCCACCCTTTAATAAGGTCGCGCTGCTGATAATTTATCGAAAGATCATAGAATGCCTTACGGAGCCAGAAAACGAACAGCGCTTTAAAAATCTGTTGGATACGATCGAATTCCAGGGACAGGCCTTGTCAAAAAGTGATCTTCGCGAATGTTATCAAATTGCTCAAAACTATTGTGCGATCAAGATCAATCAGGGGGTGCGGACGTATTACAGGGAGATGTTCAATATTTTTAAAAAAATAATTCAAAAGGATGTTTTGTTGGAAGCAGGCAATCTTTCAGAAGGGCTTTTTAAAAATATTGTCACAGTAGGATTGGGGGTTGGAGAATTTGAATGGACAGAAAGTTTCATTGACAAATATACCGCTAACCTGCCCTCAGATATTCGGGAAAATGCCCGCACTTTCAACCTTGCGTCGCTTCATTTTCATCAAAAAAAATTTCACCAGGTAATTGAGCTGATTCGGGATGTGGAATATAGTGATGTCGTGTATACCTTGAGCACGAAGCAATTGCTGGTCCGCACTTACTATGAATTGGATGAAACACTGGCTTTGGACTCATTGATTGATAGTTTTAAAATTTTCCTGAGGAGGAACAAATTGATATCCAAGAGTCAAAAAAGAGAATATCTCAATTTTTTGAATTTTGTAAAGAACCTTACCATACTAAATGCCAATGAAAGTAGAAAGGTAGCAAAATTGCAAACCAGAATTGAAAAGTCTTCTTCAATTACGCCTAAAAAATGGCTGCTTGAAAAAATTGATGAATTACATAAAAAATAAGCTCTTCCTGTTTTTAATTTGTTGTGCCACAATACTCCACGCACAAAAAACATCCCTTGATGTCAGCTTTTATCATGGCGCAGTCTGGCGTCATACGCCCAAATTGAGCACCCAAACCGGCGAAAAAATAGCCGGGCAGGAAATCGGCATCCTGTTTCACACCACTGGCCATAAAGATTGGCAGGCCTGGCAGCATTATCCAGCATTTGGTGTTTCCCTTGCCCATTTTCAACTGGGCGAAGGTTCCCATGGCGACACTTACGCGCTGATGCCACACTTGAGTATCTCTTTGATCCGGGCGGGGCCTTGGGAGGCTGATTTTCGGGTTGCAACAGGACTGGCCTGGGTGACAAGGCCTTATGACTGGTTCAAAAATCCTGGCCAAAACGCCATTGGCTCCCATTGGAACAACCTTACACAATTCCGACTCGGAACCACCTATCACGCCGCATCCCAGCTTCGTTTTAGTGCGGGTGGAAGCATGACGCATTGCTCCAATGGTGGTTCGGCATTGCCAAATTTTGGCGTAAATATTTTTTCAGGCTGGGCAAGTGCATCCTGGTTTTTTCAAGCTCTTAAAAAAGAGGAATTCCTGCCGGCAAAAACCAGCAAACGCACCCTGGGGCGGCGTGTTGGTTTTCAAGCTCAGGGCGGTCTTGCATTATTAGAAATAGCATCTTTCGACGGGCCCAAACACGCAGTTTACATCTCATCAGCAGCCGGATATTATCAAATAAACCGCATCAATCGGGTGCTTTTAGGCCTGGACCACGAATCCAACAGGGCTATTTATGAGTGGGGACTTCATTCGGCAAGGTTTGAAGATGAGGCTGCAGCGCGCTGTGGCTCAACACGGGTGGCAGTTTTTGCGGCAGAGGAATTCTTATTCGGTGATATTGGCATCGTGCTTCAAGCTGGAAAGTATTTGGGCAAGCACATAAACCAATATGTTCCGAAGCCGAGTTTTGCCAAACTCTCTGCCCGTTACTATTTGCCGGCCCTTTTGCAAACGGAATTGAGACCATTTTTGGGCATTTCCATAAAAGCGCACAAGTTTACGGCAGAGTATATTTCCGGGAATATAGGGGTTTCATTCTGAACGCTCACTTGTTGGCCAGTTGCCCACAAGCAGCGTCAATATCCTTGCCCCGACTTCTTCTAACAGTAACGGTTACGCCTTCTTTAGCGAGATAAGCTGCAAAGTCGTTCAACCGATTCTCGTCAGATTTCACGAAAGACAAGCCCTCTATCGGGTTGTATTCGATGATATTGACCCGAACCGGGAATCTGCGGCGACAAAGTTGCACCAATTTTGCGGCATCCTCCAGCGAGTCGTTGAACCCATCGAACGCGATGTATTCATAGGAGATACGGCCTTTGGTTTTCCAGTAAAAATATTCAAGACTTTCCATCAACGCTTCCAGGTTATTCGATTCGTTGATGGGCATGATCTGGTTTCGTTTGTTGTCGTCGGCAGCGTGAAGGCTTAGGGCAAGATTGCTTCGATAGCCATCGTCAGCCATTTTTCGGATCATTTTCGCAATACCGGCCGTGCTGACTGTGATACGCCGGGCGCCCATTCCCAAACCTTCCGGGGCTGGAGCAGTGATGCGTTCAATGCTTTCCATGGTGCCGGAATAGGTTAGCAATGGTTCGCCCATACCCATGTAAACGATGTTGGTGAGCGGTTTGCCAAAACTTTCGAGGCTTTGTCGGTTGACCCCAACTACCTGGTCAAATATTTCAGCGGCACTAAGGTTGCGTTTCCGCCCCATCCGCCCGGTTGCGCAAAATGCGCAAGTCAGGCTGCAGCCCACCTGAGTGCTTACACAAACCGTGAACCTGTCGTCCGCTGGTACGGGAATCAGCACACTTTCGATGCGGTGTCCATCGTGTGTTAGCCAGCGTGACTTGATCGTTCCATCTGCACTGTGTTGGGTTTTGTCTTCAGTCAGGACGTTAAAAGTGAATGCGTCAGCAAGTTTTGCCCGCAGTGCTTTTGGCACGTTGGTCATGGCCTCCCAATCAGCGGCACCTTTGACCCAAAGCCATTCATAGACTTGTTTTGCCCGAAAGCGCGGCTCATTCCAGGAAGTAAAGAGGACTTCGAGATTGGAAAGGGAAATGGAGCGGATGTCTTGCTGTTGGAGCATCGTTTTTAACTTAATATGCCCCAAAATACCGCCTCAAAAACCACTCACCAGCCAGCAGCAAAGCCAGCAATGCGAATATCCATTTGAGGTTGATGAGCGGGTTGGTTTGGGTGGTTTGGTAGATAACCGGCTTCACTGTTTCGTTGGCTTTTATCTTTTCCGCGATGCTGGCAAGTTGGTTGGAAAACACCGTTTCACCACCAAATTTTGCACTCAGCTGCCGAAGTACGGCGTGATTGGCAGTCGTTTCAAAAAGTTCTAATTCAATAGGTTGTACACTAAATCGCCCTTCGTACACCAGAATCTGGTTGTTAAAATTGACCGTTGCCTTGTAAGTGTATGGTCCAACAGGCAAAATACCGGCATTGAGCGTGTATGCCTTGCCAAGTTTGTTGAAGGTATAAGTGAACTCCTTGCCGTCCCGGTTTCGGATGCTCATGGCCACGTCGGGGTCGTTTGTCAGCTCGTAGTTGTCATTGTAGAGTTCAGCGCCAAAGGTCACAGATTCGTTTTCGTTGAAAATGTTTTTATCCAGCGTTACCCGAAATTTGCGTTTGTCTTCTTTGAGCGAGAGATATTGCACCGTTTTGCCTACCAGTTCGTCAAAAATTTCGTGGTTTTGGTGCTGCAAGTAGTCAAAAAGTCGCCAGCGCCAAAGGCCTTCGCCCAACAAAATACCGGTTTTGATGCCATTGGTTTCGCCTACTGCCAAAAGCGGCTGCTCTGTATCTACTTTGCCAATACGCTTACGGAGCAATACTTGCGCCTGTGGTGTGGCGCCAAAATTGCCAAAAGCTGATGTCATCGGATTGAATTTGGGCAATTCCTCCAATACCCGGGGGCTTAGTGAAAATGCGGCAAATTGTGGGGATACCCTGCCTTGAACTTCGTCGCTCTGCGAGCCATCACTTTGGAGGCTCACCAATCCCTGTGCTTTCGCAAGCGCTGGGTAGCCCGTTTGCATCCCTGCGATGAATAGCCGCGGGATGCGTTTGTTGTTCATGGTGTTGAGCAAACCCGAAAGGTCATTGGTGGTAGAAGGCAGATTGTGCAACACCACAAAGTCATCCTTGCCTATGTCCAAACCGGGCTCGTTGATGTAGGCCGTGCTAATTTGATAATTCTTGTTGATCTCAAGGGTGGTTTTTATCGCGCTAAGGTCAGGATGCGGGCTGTTGGCAAGCAGCAATATTTTCTGGCGTGCATCAAGCACATCAATAAAAATTTCGCGGCGGTTGTTCGCGGTACTGGCTTCTCCGGGCAAAACGGCTGCGTTGATCACATAAGAAACCACGCCTGGCTGGTCGGCATCGAGCTGAACTTCTTTGGTAGTAAAAAAGTCGTTTCCAGACAGTGTCACCGGAATGCTTTGCAATTGCTTAAGTCCCGAATCTGTTGATTTTGATACAGTTACAACGGTTTGTTTTCCGCCCAAATTTGTTGCCGCAAGGTCTATTTGCACAGTGAATTTGTCGCCCAGATAGGCGATTTTATTGTGAAAGACCCGCTTGACCAACAGGTCTTTTTTCGGGGTTGTATCCCCCAGTGCTATCGTATAAACAGGCGCAGAAAGTGGGGCGTCGGAGTATGCCGGGTTGCTGCCTTCGTTATAAATACCATCTGAAGCGAGCACTACAGCGCCGAGATTTTGACCGCCATAGAGGTCATATACGCCCCTCAGGAGGGCTGAAAAATTAGTTACCTTGTCCGTAAAATTAAAATCAACTGCCTCACGCACTTCGTCTCCAAAAGCAATTTCGTGTACTTCATAACCTTCAGAAAGTGCGTTTTTCAAGGCTGCCCAGTCTTGCTTGTAACGTTCCAGGGATTCTCCTTGCAGTTCACCGGATATACTTTCTGACTGGTCCTGGGCCAGTACTACAATAGGCTTTTTCGTTTCGGTAAAGAAACTCTTCAGGAGCGGCGACAACAGCAAAGCACTCAGTAAAGTGACTGACAACCAACGCAATAGCCCGAGCCAACGATTGAGTTTCGGGGCTTGTTCGCGGAAGGTAGTATCGCGATAATAAAGCAGCATCGCATAGCCAAGTCCCAAAAGCGCACAAAAGATCAGGAACCAAGCTGGGTATTGAAAAGAAAGGTCAAGCATTAAAATTGTCATTTTTACCCGTTTACCCGCCGTAGCCGCAGGCGAAGGAGGGCCGTCATTGGGTCATTTTTCGGG